>DOTV01000201.1:0-11521 GCA_003520925.1 Bacteroidales bacterium
AAGGTAATATGATCGGTTGCCATACACCCGTTTATATCAACAATCTTGTATGTGATAGTGTGATTACCATATCCTGAGACAGCCGGATTAAAAGTATTTCCAACAATTCCGGGACCCGACCATAATCCGCCCATATCATGCGCTGTAAGAGTTATGATAGAATCGGTTGCACATAATGTGGGAACAGGTGTTATAGTTGCATTCGGTATTGGCACAACCGGTATGAAAATCTCATCATAATCACTGCATCCATCTGCATTTGTAATTTCATACCTTACTTTATGATTTCCCGGACCGGCAACTGCCGGATTGAATGTATTTCCTGATACTCCTCTCCCTGTCCATGTTCCGCCGGGATCATGTGCCGTCAGAGTAACTGCAGGATTGTTGGAGCATAAAGTATCGACCGGGGTAATTGTGGCATCAGGATAGGGTACTATCAGAATGATGGCTGTGGTCACCACAGGTGGATTGTCTCCGTTCTCCCTGTCACGCGGCGGGCCAGGAATTTTTGGATCGTCATATGGATTACAATAATTCCAGTTCCTCAGTGTGACCTGAAAATATTGTCCAATCAGCTTATCGTTATCGACATGAATAACATCAGACCAGACTCCCGAACCGGTTACCGGACCAGTCAAGGTAATTACATTATCTGCATATGGGAATGTCCTTGTTCTGTTATCAACTGTTACAGGGGTACCGGTCATTGTAATATCTGTTCCATATATCCACTGGATCCACCTTGTATTTACATTCGGGTTATCCCTTTCCTGCGGAGGAACGCAGTTGAACTGCGTAAGATCCTGAAAACGGACATTCGCACTGTTACCGAAACATACCGGATAAACAAGGGGATTTATGTGCATATGTCCGCCGTTATGATTATCATCATCCCAAACTGTAACTATCTGCTCCTGTGTTGATGAGGTACAGATGACGCCATTGACAACCAGAGTTGCCTGGGGATGATAATTGCAGACATTACCTGCTGATGTATATACATTGGTTGCCGTTGCAGTGAAAATCCCAGGACCTGTCTGAATTGCAGGGACTGTGACAACCACACCATTATTCCAGTCGTACCTGATACTCACAGGAGTTCCCACATTAGTAACACCTGTGTAGCTAACATTCCATGAAACCGTTACAGGGGAACATAATTTATCAGGGGTAATATTATTTGCCTTTGAAATTATGGTACAGTTTTGCGCCGGAAGCAATGTGGTGATTAACGCGATAGATAAAAAGAGTAATAATTTTTTCATAGACCTAAGAATTTTTGTTCCCAAATTGAACCAGAAACTCCTTAAGGTACAATGTGCCCTTCCGTTTGCACAGATGTATAGCTTTGCAGTTCAAAAATTAACATAACCTTAAATGCTGGACTTGACTTTCAATAATTAAACTAAAAACGGATAAACGACCGGATTATTACTCAGGAGGTTAGAAATAATTTATCAGCTTTCCACTGTAAAAGTGTAAGTTCTGATAAATATTAATTTGAGAGTCACTGATATTAAGAGGGTGTCTTAAAAGGACTCTGAAGGACTTTGTGGGGACTCTGTGGAGCCTCTGTAATCTCTGTGTAAGTTCTTCAATTATTTATTACTCAGAGCTACACTGAGAAGGCACAGAAAGACACAGAGATAATATTAATAGAATTTCAGCCTTATATAACAGCCTCTTTGGAGTTGTAAGTAGTTTTGCACAGTCCAAAATGGATGTAAAAGATGGATTAACTACTTTTTAACCTTTTGTGATATCTTCCCGGTTTTCTTATTTTTAAGGATCAGCTTTACAGATCCGTCGGGCATGGTCTCTTCTTTAACAAGAATGTTCTCCTTGTCGAAATCACGGATGGCGTTTATCCTTTCAGTTTTTTCCTTTCCCCGCCAGGTTTTCAGTCGTACAGGCTCCCATTTTTTCGATTTCGCTGACCGATAGCAGGCATCCATAATCTCGTTGACAATATACCCGTCATAGAAGGTCTCTTTTGGTTCGGTCTTTTTCTCAAATGCATTGAACATATCTGTCAGCATATCTGTGTATCCGAGTTCCACGACTTCGTCCCCTACAGGGAAAAGCCATCCGTTTTCCGATTCAGCTTTTTCGGCGACATATCCTTTTTTACCTCCTGCCGAGAACATCTCAAAGCCTGTTCTGAGGAAGTTATTGACCCAAATCGTCCCGTCAGTTCCCATAACTTCATCGCGGAGGTCCATTCCGCCCCGGAATGTCCAGCTAACCTCAAACTGACCCACAGCGCCATTTTCATACCTTACCCAGCCGAGTGCATTATCCTCGGCTTCGATAGGCTTAACCAGGGTGTCTGCCCAGCACATAACTTCAACCGGCTTAATATCCTTTCCAATATAACTTCTCGAAATTTCAATGCAATGGCAACCCATATCCAGCAAAACACCACCCCCTGATATTTCCTTTGTCCAGAACCAGTCGCTGTGGGGCCCGGGATGAGTTTCGCGCGAACGTGCCCATGTAACCTCCCCGATAGCGCCCATCTGAACCGATCTAAGTGCTTTAAGTGTCTTGGGAGTGTAAACAAGGTCCTCCATATAACCATGGGTGACTCCGGCCTTTTCGACTATATCGAGCATCTTCCTGGCTTCTGCAGCATTACGGCCAAGCGGCTTTGTGCAGAAAACTGCCTTTTTTGAAGAAGCCGCAAGCTTTACTGCCTCAAAATGAAGATTGTTTGGAAGACCGATCACAACAACTTCAACCTCAGGATCGTTTATAGCATCGGCCATCGAGGTTGTCCATTTCGGTATATTATGCTTTTTAGCAAAGGCCCTTCCCCTTGCTTCGTCGCGGGAATAGATTATTTCCACCCTGTCGCGGTTTCGCTGACCATGGATTGAAAATGTATAAAAATCGCCGATGAATCCGGCCCCGAGCATTGCTACTTTTGCCATCTATATATGATTTAGTAATAATTAAAAATGTATTTTAACACAAAGGTCTCAAAGGATAACACAAAGGCAAACAAATTTCATAAAGCAACAAGCAACTAACATCATAGTAATTTGCTCATTAGTTCGATTATATTTCCCTCAGGATCCAGCACCACGCTTTCATAATATCCGTCACCTGTAATCCTTGGCCTGCTGACAACCCTGAATCCGTCATTTTCTAAGATTGCAGTAATATTCTCAACCTTCTCCCTGCTTCCCGTATCAACGGTAAAATGTGCCAATCCCACGGCCTCTCCTCTCCTTTCTGTCTTTATATCCGGCCGGTTCATCAGTTCAATCCGGGCTCCTCCTTCAAATGTTATAAAATAAGATGAAAACTGCTTTTTTACGTTGACATACTTCTCATTAACCGAACATTCAAAGTATTTCATGAAGAAATTCTTCTCTTTCTCCAGGTCTATTGTCCAAATTGCAATGTGGTCAATCCTCATTCTATAATTTTAATCTGCTTTTACTTTTACAACGATTTTCCTTACAGGCGAATTCTCACCATCCTTAAGGCCCGGACGATGTGCATCTTCAGGGAAAAAAATAAAAAACCTGTCAGGAATTGCAAGCCGGTTTTCACCACCGCTAACAGTCAGAAACTCAATATCTTTAGTGCCGTCATATGGCTCAAGCACATCCTTTTTCTGTGACAACGGGGCAATACCAATCAACTCTTTACCGCTTACAACATACTGTATATCAGTATATTTCTTATGTGCTTCAAATCGTGCATCTTCCTCGTTTTTTGTAAGATACTCACTTACGGGGGCATACAGATTATCTCCGTCAATATCATACCGCTTGATTTCAAGTCCTGAAAGATCGTGGTTTGCAAGGAAAAGGAAAGCTTTGTCCCATCTTTCCTTGTTTTTATAATACGAAATCGCAAAAGCCTTCCTGTTTACTGACTGGTCAGGTTTAACCTTCCAGCCGTTAAGCCAGTCGCCTTTTTCGAACCATTTATCGGTCTTTTTAATGCTCCATGTTGCAGGATCTGCATCACCGGAGCATCCTGATAATACTGACAGACTTGTCATTACAGTAATAGTTAAAAGTAAATTTTTCATATTTTTCAACTGCTTAAAAGGGCATAAGTTAGAAAAATTACGGTTTCAGCTTACGTAAGGTTCTATAATTTTCTCACACTCTTTCCAGAAAATCCTCACAGCATTTGTTTCTGCAACCGGAACTCTTCCTTTTCCTTTGCCTGACCTGTAAACAGCGCCATCAACGAGGTCTTCTCTATTAAGAACCTCACCGAACCTGGAAGCAACCTTTCCCGCACTTCTCATAAATGGTGCTGCGATCCTGTACAACTGTCTGAACCATTCTTTCTGCATCCTGTAAATTTCAGAGCTGAAGGTTCCCGGATCAAAGCTTATGCACCGGAATCCAGGCTCAGGATATTTAGTATGCAGGTAAGAACACATCAATGCGAGACAGAGTTTTGAGCTAGAGTAAGCCTTAATCGGACTGTAATCTGATTTAATTGGATATACTGCGAGATTTTTTTCGGCAAGCCTGTAAACCGGCGAAACAATAGACGCTATCATCAGTGGTCGTCCGGGTTCAGAATTTCTGATAATAATCTCATTCAGCATAAGATGTGACAAAAAGTTGACCTGAAAAGTATATTCAAATCCATCGTCAGTAAGCTTAATATCAGGCGGACTCAAAATTCCCGCATTATTTATTATGATATTGAACTGATGATCTTCGCAAGCTTTCTTAATAGCTTCTGCTGTCCGGGCCATATTACTGAAGTCGGTCCTGATAAGATTGAACCTCGCACTATATCCGTTTAATGTAATAGTTTTCCTGCCGGTGGCAACAACATCATAGCCTTTTTCAAGGAAATGCTTTGCTAACCGGAGTCCAAGACCTGATGTTCCGCCTGTTATTAGCACTTTCCCGATGCCTGAAACCGAGCTGGTCATATTTGATTAACTGTCAAACATTGTATCAAACATACTAAAAGATACAATGCAAAATTTTCTTAAATTTGTTAATCCGTTTCATATTGGCACGATAGATGCGGAATCAAAATACTCACATACTAAATTCATTCAGGCCATGAGAAGAATTTTACTATTATCAGTTTTACTATTTCTGCCTTTTTACAGCTATTGTCAGCAAACATCGACTTCAATTTATCAAAAGGGCATTTCTGCTTATGAAAATCTGCAGGCTATCGGGAATCTAAGTCCATATTCACCCGGCGGCGTTGGTTTTGACACAAGGTATCAGGGAGTAAAAGGAAGTCCAAGGTTGCTGGATACCCTGTTGCAATCCTACCTGAGGATTGGCGGACGTGAAGACTACTTTGAGCTATTAGCCGATCTTGACCTTGTTAGCAACTCTGTAATCTATGAACATCCAAAAACAAAAAAGCTTTTTGCAGTACCGCTCGATGTAATTTCAGAGGTGATCATAAATAAAGACGGTAAGGAATTAGTATTCAGATCAACAACAGGAAAAAGATTTGACAGGGATCTCAGGGAGCAAAAGTTCTACCAGGTACTGAATGACGGAAAATTCCAGTTCATAAAGATTCCGGTTAAAACATTCATTCAGGCTAATTACAAGGGTGCTTACAGTGCCGACAGGCCCTATGATGAGTTTCAATCGGATGCGAAATATTACCTTATGAACTCCGATGGCATATTTTGCCAGATCCAGCTTAATAAAAAATCTGTTGCAAAAATATATCCCGAAAAGAAGAAACTGATCGATCAGCTTGCCAGGGACGAAGCAAATACCGATAAGGAAGCGATGATATTATCGATACTTGATAAATTCTGACAGCTTTACAGCTTTTTCATTTACCCGGATTTTTCTGTTTTTAACATTCTTAAAGATTTAATATTTGTAAACGATCTGAAATTCAATTAATTTGACGCAAAATAAAATTTACCTGATCATGAAAAAGAACAATCTGTTTTTCAGTATGCTGATCATCATTCTGATCAACTGTTCAAATCTGTTTTCACAGGACTGGCCTCAGTTCAGAGGCATAGGCCGCGATAGCAAGGTTACCGGCTTTAAATCGCCAAATACATGGCCAGCTGAACTAAAGCAGGTCTGGAAAGTTAATGTCGGATTCGGGGATGCAACTCCAGTTCTTTCAGGTAAAAGGATCTACCTGGCAGTCAGGCAGAATACTGATGAAGTCATTCTTTGCCTTGATGCTGGTTCCGGGAAAGAAATATGGAGAAGTGCCTACACTGCACTTGCTGTAACAGGTCCAGCCACATCACATCCGGGTCCCAGAAGCACACCTGCAATAGCGGACGGCAAGATTGTAACATTCGGAGTTACCGGTATTCTGACCTGCCTCGATGCTTCAACAGGGAAAGTGCTCTGGAGAAAAGAGAATCCCGAAAATGCTGTCCCTCAATTTTATACAGGGATGTCACCGCTGATAGTCGATAAAATCTGCATTGCACATCTAGGCAAAAAGGATATGGGGCAGGTTGTTGCACTTGATCTTGCAACAGGCAATGAAAAATGGAAATGGGAAAGCGACGGACCATCTTATGCCTCTCCTTCGGTAATGACAACAGGGAAACAGAAGCATATAATCGTCCAGACTGAAAAGAACCTGATAGCTCTTTCACTTGAGAACGGGAAACTTCAATGGCAGGTAGCGACACCTGTTCAACAACGTTTCTACAACTGCACCAGCCCGTATATTAACGGAGATATAATCTATTACACAGGCCAGGGATCAGGAACAAAAGCAATTCAGGTGGTCAGGGATGGAGACAAATATGTTACTAAAGAATTGTGGAGTAATCCTGAAATCGGAGCAAAATGGAACACCCCGGTTCTGAAGGATGGATTTCTTTACGGGTTTACTGATCAGAAAAGACTTTACTGCATAGACGCTTCATCAGGCAAAACAGCCTGGAATGATAATACCGTAAGCAGCGATTTTTCGACTATTGTCGATTGCGGTCCAGTCATAATCGGATTACCAAGCACAGGTAACCTTATTGTAATGAAGCCGGACCCAAAAGCTTATAGTGAAACAGCTAAATACAAAGTTGCGGATACCCCTGTTTATGCATTTCCGGTAATATCGGGTAACACATTATATGTAAAGGACTCTGAGAATCTTACCTTGTTCAGGGTTGAGTAGTATCATATCTTTTCCTTGAGGAGGATCTGACGAAGTTCATTCGGAGTGATGTGCTCCTTCATCATTCCGCCTTCGGCAACGGTAATGTGACCCGATTCTTCCGAAACGACCACAACAAGAGCATCGGTATGCTCCGATATTCCTATGGCTGCTCGGTGTCTCATTCCGAAACGGGGCGGAAGTGAAACAGAGTCGGTTATAGGCAAAGGGCACCTTGCGGCGAATATCTTGCCATCTTCAATGAGAACAGCACCGTCGTGAAGCGGCGAATTTTTAAAGAATATGGTCTCCAGCAGCTCAGCGCTTATAATTGCATCAATCCTTTCTCCCCCCTCAGAATATATGTCAAGGCTGCTCTTTCTTCCAAGGACGATCAATGCCCCGGTTTTTTTTGAAGCCATCGATTCGGTTGCCCTTACAATCTCTTCAGCCTCTTTGGGACTGCCTGTCTCCTCCTCCACTGATGAAAATATTTTCCCGAACGAGAACCGCCTCCTGTTCATATAGCGGTTACCAATGACGAGAAGGAAGCGTCGCACCTCCTGCTGGAAAACGATAATAAGTGCAATAACTCCAACACCTATCACCTGCCCCATCAAAGCACCTATGAGCTCCATATTAAGGGCTTTAACAATAAGCCAGAACATGTAAATGAGGAATATGCCAATGAAGATGCTTAAGGCTGCGGTTCCTCTTATCAGTTTATAAAGCTGGTAAAAGATGATTGCAACCAGCAAAATATCAATTAAATCGATCAGTCGTAAGTCAAGAATCATTTATTTACTGCTGTTTTTAATTTCCTCAACCAGTTTTACAGCCTGAACAGCCTCTTTAACATCATGTACACGGAGAATATCTGCTCCGTTCATAAGTGCCACGGTATTCAGTACCGATGTGCCATTCAGCGCCTCAAGGGGTGTTATTCCAAGAGTTTTCCAGATCATCGATTTACGCGAAAAGCCGACAAGCAAAGGTAATCCTGCAATTGCAAAGTCACCCAGGCGTCTCAGCATATCGAAATTATGTTCCGCCCTCTTCCCAAACCCGAAACCCGGATCAATTATTATGTCTCTGACTCCCATCGATTGAAGTCTGATTATCCTTTCTCCGAACCATTTCAGAATATCTGCCACAACATCATCATATACAGGGTTTTTCTGCATAGTACCCGGAATACCCTGCATATGCATCATTATATATGGAACCTGCAACTTTTCAACCACGCTGAACATCTTCTTATCAGCCTCCCCTCCCGAAATATCATTTATGATCGAGGCACCGTACTCAAGAATAGCCTCCATAGCAATTTCGCTTCTGAAAGTGTCAATTGAGATAACTGCGTCAGGAAATTCACGGCTGACTATTTTCATCGCATTTACCACCCGGCTCCTTTCTTCATCAGGAGGAATATTTGCCGCACCCGGACGTGATGAGTAGCCGCCGATATCAATGAAATCAACCCCGTCTTCGATCATCTTTGAAGCTGTTCGTAATATCCCTTCTTCCGTTGATACCCTGCTTTCCGTATAAAAAGAGTCGGGTGTGACATTGATTATACCCATCACTTTTGGAAGGGAGAGATCGACAAGATTTCCCCTGACATTGATAAACCTGGGTTTAAAAGCCATCATCAATAATTAAAACTTCTAAATTATATATTTTTTCGCCCTCTGACCACTGAAGCAGGGTTTAATGCATAATAAAATAAACACCCCATAAGTTTTAATCTTTAATGATGCAATGTTATTTTTGTACCTGAAGCAATCAGACCGGTATGAAGCTATTTGTTATTGAAGGAGTCGACGGATCAGGAAAATCCACTCAGATTAAGTTGCTGAGCGAATTTCTGAAAAAAAAAGGCTACAGCACCGGGTTTCTTCATTTTCCCAGAACAGATTCACCCTATTTCGGTGAGATGATTGCTAGGTTCCTGAGAGGGGAATTTGGTTCCCTGAATGAAGTCGATCCCTACCTGGTGGCTCTGCTATATGCTGGCGACCGAAGGGATGCCTCTGAAATGATAAAAGGATGGCTTCGCGACAGAAAAATTGTTCTGCTCGACCGTTACACGTATTCAAACATAGCTTACCAGTGCGCAAAAATTGATAGAATAAGTGAGCAGGATAAACTTATGAACTGGATTCTTAAACTTGAATTTGAGCACTTCGGGATTCCAAAACCCGACCTGAACCTGTTCCTTGATGTCCCATTCAATTTCACTGAAAAGAAACTCCGATCCGAAAGGTCGGGCGATGACAGAAAATATCTTAAAGGGACCCGCGATATCCATGAAGAGAGTCTTAACTTCCAGAAAAAGGTAAGGGAAATTTATCTTAAGCTCGCGGGTACGGACAACCGTCTTGAAGTGGTTGACTGCAAGACAGATAATGGCCTTATGAAATCGCCTGAAATGATATCGTCGCTTGTTATCAGGATAATAAGTGAAAGAAAACTTATCTGAGATGAAAATTTTAAGGCTCTTAAGCAGGATAACAGTCGGAATACTTTTCATGTTCTCAGGAACTGTCAAGGCTATCGATCCGCTTGGTTCTGCTTATAAATTCAACGACTATTTCCAGGCTTTTCATCTTGAATTTTTAAAACCCTTTTCTCTTGGTCTTGCTATATTGCTGTTTACTGCTGAATTTATCTCTGGGTTCTCCGTTCTGAGCGGGTATCGTCAGAAAACAGGGATATGGGGCGTTATGATTCTTATGCTTATCTTCACTCCTCTTACTCTGTTCCTTGCTATAACCAATCCTGTTACTGATTGTGGCTGCTTTGGCGATGCCATTCATCTGACCAACTGGCAGACATTCGGAAAAAATATTGTTCTGATGGCCATGGCAGTGATCCTGTTCACCGGAAGAGGCCGGGTCAGACAGATAAGCAATGCGAACCGGGAATGGTTTTTAATACTGATTGTAACACTCCTTTTTATTGTCTTCTCCTTATTAAATATCAGATATTTGCAATTGTTTGATTTTCTTCCTTACAAGACAGGAACCAATATCCCGGCAAGCATGGTCATTCCTGAAGGCAAAGCTCCTGATGAATATCTGACCACCTTTATATACGAAAAGGATGGCATTGAGAAGGAATTTACCCTGGAAAATTACCCTGCAGACGATTCTTCTTGGAAATTTGTCGATCAGAAATCAAGGCTTATAAAGAAAGGATATCTTCCGCCGATACACGATTTCAGTATAACTGCGCCTGACGGGCAGGATATTTCGAATAATCTGCTTTCTTATCCGGGTTATACGCTAATCATGATTTCAAGGAAACTTAAAGAGGCTGCCCCTCAGCAACTCGGTAAGGGATTTGAACTGGGGGTGCACTGTATGACGGCAGGGATCGGCTTCTATATATTAACTGCCTCAGGATCAAGTGAGTTAAGTCAATATAATAACGGCTTTAATTTGTTTACAGGAGATGAGACAACCCTCAAGACAATTATAAGGTCTAATCCGGGTTATATTCTTTTAAAGAATGGAACAATAATGGGCAAATGGTCACCGGCAACCCTCCCGCCAAAAGTGCAATTTAACAATGGCATGACCGATAAACAGGTTGAAAGGATGAATAATAAAAGCCTGGTTCTGGTTATATACTCATTGCTTTTTTCAGCAATCGTATTTGCATTGTTGATAAGTTCTCCTTATGTCAGAAATAAGGGTGGTAATGAAATCGGATATTTGTAAGACAATTAAAAACCATACCAGTAATTAAAATCATGATTGAAAAGAAATTATTTGAATTAAGAATGAGATTCTTCGTTTCACTCCGTTCAGCTCAGAATGACACTTTTTCTCGTTTTTATGGGAGGTGGTTGTGGGAGGATGACCTCCAACAACCACCTCCGGTCTCCCTCCACACTAATCGCTTGTCATTCTGAGCGAAGCGAAGAATCTCAAACTTTTAGTCAGACCTTATTTTATAATATATATCTTAAACTGTAAAAATCTATGAGAAAGAAAATTGTAGCCGGTAACTGGAAAATGAACATGGAGCTGGCTGAGGGCCTTAAATTTGCTGAAGAAATTGAAAAATATTTCAAATCAAAACCTTCGAAAGCCGAGGTGATTCTTTGCACACCCTTTATTCATCTGCCGGGTGTGTCGGAGATCCTTAAAAACAGCAAAGTATGTCTGGGTGCGCAGAATTGTGCCTCTGAGATTTCAGGTGCATTCACCGGAGAGGTGTCGGCGCCCATGATAAAAAGCACAGGTGCTCAGTATGTCATTATCGGCCATTCAGAACGAAGAACTTATTATAATGAAGATAACAGGATTCTGAACAAGAAAACCGTGTTGGCAATCGCATCCGGATTAAATGTTATTTTCTGCGTCGGAGAAGTACTGAACGAAAGAGAGTCGGGAATACATTTGGAAGT
>DOTV01000201.1:11760-15122 GCA_003520925.1 Bacteroidales bacterium
CGGGAATACATTTGGAAGTTGTAAAAAAACAGCTGGAAGAAGGTTTATTTACAATTCCTGCTAATGATGTTAAAAAAGTGGTGGTTGCCTACGAACCTGTTTGGGCTATTGGAACCGGCCTGACTGCTACTCCCGAACAGGCGCAGGAAATGCATAAATATATCCGCAGCCTCATAAATGAAGAATATGGCAAAGAAATTGCTGCGGAACTTACAATACTCTATGGAGGAAGTTGCAAGCCTTCGAATGCCGCAGAGATATTTTCAAAACCTGATGTCGACGGCGGTCTGATTGGAGGAGCTTCGCTTAAGAAGGAGGATTTCAGTGCCATTGTCGAAGCTATATGATCATTAATCTCTTATGAACAGAAAGTTCATCATATTGAATTTATTTTTGTTGATTTTTTCAACCGGAATGGCCTTTTCCCAGGCCAAACCGGTTTTCAGTGGTGATGCGTCAAAATTCAAGGAAGAACTTCTTCTCTATATGGGCCAGGATCTTTCTGAAGAGCAAAGCGCAATACTTAAGGGTTTTATATCAAAATGGGACAGTGCGGCATTCAGCAAAGAAAACATGACGAGAATCCTCGATCTATCATCGCAGCTTACAGGGCGCCAGATGAGAGCTATACCACAGTTCAGCCAGTTCCTGAAAACACTTAATGATTTTTGTGAGTATAAAAGGGATGATGCCTTCCTAAGCTACTGGCTGACAGGATTCTCCGAGTTGCTTTTCAATCCCAGATACCGGAATGAAACTATTTTACGGTATATTCAGAATACAAGTCTCCTTATTAAAGACAATCTACTTATAAATACAGGTTCTGTTAAATGGAAAGTTAAAGAAACGAATCTCAGATTCAGTTACGACACTGCTTTTCATATTGTTCTTGACAATGTAACCCTTACCTGTTACTCCCAGAGGGACAGTACAGAAATTTACAATGTATCAGGTATTTTTTATCCCGATCTGCAGCAGTTCCGGGGAAAAAAAGGAATTGTAACCTGGGAAAAAGCCGGCTATCCCCGACCGGATGTTTATGCAGAGATTTCGGATTATGTAATAAATATTACAAGAAATACATTTACGTGCGATTCTGCAAGGCTTATGCACAAAACCTATTTCAAGGTACCTGTATATGGTGTTCTTACTGATCAGGCAGCAACAATTTCAAGCAAAGAAAAGGCAACATATCCCCGGTTTGAGACATATACAAGGCAATTCAGGATAAAGGATATGTATAAGGGCGTCGATTACGAAGGTGGCCTCGCATTTGAAGGTGCTAATGTAAAAGGGAAAGGTGAAAATGCTTTTCCCGCCAGGATTAATCTATACAGGAATGATACACTTTTCATCAAAATCACTGCTAAAGATTTCTTATTTTCATCTTCAGGTCTGAACAGCCAGGAAACAACCGCAACGTTGTATCTTGGCAAAGACTCGATCTTTCATTCAAACCTTGGATTTTCATTTAATTCCATTAACCGGCAGGTAAACCTCTTCAGAACTAACAACCCTGTTTCTCCAAGCCCTTACTATAATACTTATCACAATGTAGATATGTATTTCGAGAACCTGACCTGGGAAATGGGGAATTCCAAAGTAATAATTTCAAGACCAAAGGGGGCTGCTATGGGGCGGGCATTATTTGAATCCTCCACCTTCTTCAATGCAAATGATTTCCTGAAGCTAATGGGGCTCGATAATGACCATCCGCTCACGAGACTGAAAAAGTTCACCGAATGGTATTACTCTGAAACATTTCCTGTGAGCGAGTTCGCCAAATGGCTTGGCAAGTCGACTGAGGCCGTTGCTGCCCTGTGTATTGATCTGGCTAACAGGGGCTTCGTTTTTTATGACAGGGCGAACCAGGAAGTAACAGTAAAACAAAAGACAAAAGACTACATTGATTCCTTCGCCGGAAAGAAGGATTATGATGTGGTTTCCATTTACAGCGAGACAAAAGTACCAGTCGACAATGCTGTGCTTGATCTTAATAATTACGGTCTGACGATAAACGGGGTTGAAAGTGTGTTTATCAGCGATTCGCAGAGGGTGGCCATCTACCCTGATAAACAACAGATTATCATGGGGAAAAACAAGGAATTCAAATTTGACGGAGTCGTGCAGGCCGGTCTGTTTACTTTCTTCGGGCATAATTTCCAGTTCAGCTATGATACATTTAAAATCAGGCTTCAGAAGATAGATTCAATAAGAGTTGCAGTTGAGACAGAAAAGAAAGACAACTACGGAAACCCGCTTGTCAGGGATATAAATAGTCTTATTCAGCTTACAAAAGCCGAGATATACATCGATGATCCGAACAATAAATCAGGACTTAAAAGTCTGGCACAATACCCTATTGTAAATGCTTCTGCTCCCTCTTTCATATTTTACGATGACATCCCCGGACTTGAAGGTATTTATAAGAAAGAAAATTTCTATTTCAGAATAGATCCGTTTACATTCGAAAATATCGACCATTACTCCAATGCTGATATGAAGCTTTCTGGTGAATTCTATGGCGGAAATATCCTGAAACCCAGTCGGCAGTATCTCACAGTCCAGGAGGACAATTCGCTCGGTTTCCAGATGAATATTCCAGAAGATGGAATAGATATTTATGAGGGTAAGGGCAGAATATTTGATCAGATCAACATGAGCAGCACAGGACTGGTCGGAAGCGGAACCCTTAAGCATCTCTCTGCGACGACCAAAGCAGATAAATACTGGTTTTTTCCTGATTCAATGCTTACCAGAGCATCTGTTTTTAATATTGAAAATGACGGTGCAGGAAGGTTTCCGAAGCTAAAGGGCGAGGATGTTGAAATAAAATGGCTTCCTGTGAAAGATGAATGGATGGCTTTCAATCAGGCAGGAAAAAGCTTCAACATGTTTGACAATGGGACAACTCTTGACGGCAGCCTTAAACTCAGACCGGCTGGATTAAACGGAAACGGTATTGTAAATATGCCTGATTCAAGGATCTCTTCTAACCTTTTCACTTTTACATCGAATGCAATCAGAGCCGATACAGCAGATTATAATCTGAAATCCCGTTCAACAAGCGGGTACGCATTCATTGCTGAAAATGCAAATACAGACATTAACTTCCAGAACAAGCTCACCAGGTTCCATCTGAATACCGATTCGTCAGTTGTTAAGTTTCCGGAGATTCAATATATCTGCACAATGACCGATTTTGAGTATAATATGGAAACAAGGATGCTCTCGATGGAACAGAAAGGGAAGAGCGCAACCGGATTGATCCCTCCCGACAAGCTCTTACGGCTTGATTTTAAAACTCTTTCCAAACCAACCTTCTTTGCCACAAACAGCATCAGGGATACAATAGAATTCAA
>DOTV01000116.1:0-4430 GCA_003520925.1 Bacteroidales bacterium
TCCTCTTTTGTTACAGCATACCTGAAAGCCTGGCCGGCAACGTACATTGAAGTCCAAAGTCCATCATTATCTGAATCTTCAAGGCTGCCTGTTGTTATATCGCCATTCTCTATCCCGCCAACAGTTGCATTGAACCCATGCCGAATATGGCGCTCGCGGGTCTGTTTTTCATAAAACAATGCTTTATCATACAATGTAATATCGCTGAAACATATTTTTGCCAATCCTTTTCCGGTCAATATGAGAACTGATGTGCCGGGACCTTTTGAAATATCAACGACATCATCTGACGGCAGCCAGCGCTCTGAAGCATAATAGTCGAACTTCCCATCCTGGC
This sequence comes from Bacteroidales bacterium, assembly GCA_003520925.1. Lineage (GTDB taxonomy): Bacteria > Bacteroidota > Bacteroidia > Bacteroidales > VadinHA17 > LD21. The sequence continues at coordinate 338 of DOTV01000116.1, forward strand.
GAAGTCTGAAGGCTCCTGAGGCAGATCCGAACCACAAACTGCCGTCAATATTGACGATTGTAACTATTTCTGCGCAGGGTAATCTATTAATGACATCTGATTGTAATTTTCTGGTTCTTGTATCCAGCTCAAAATATCCGTCATCTGTGCCAATAACTAGTTTACCAGAGAACAATTCGATGCAGGTAAGGTTGTCCTTTTCAATGATCTGTTCCATTTCCCCGTTTACCGGAGAGAATATGCTGATTGTTTTTACTCCAAGAATCCAATACAGGTTATTTATTATATCATATTTAATATTGCACACTATTTCCGGGAAATCAGCCTTCCATAGTATTTGAGAATCCTTAACCAGTACAAGCTTTCTGCCATCTGAAACAAGGAACGTAAAGTCGTCTCCTCCGGCAAAGATTTTTGCTGAGTCAAGGGAGTGCATGGAATATAATTTCCCTGCCCAGGCATTGCTGAGAACAGCTTTGTCGTCCAGATAGATAATCTGATTCTCGTATGTTCCAATACCTGAAATTTTCTTTTCCGACGTTGGCTTGTAATGTAAATCGTTAACAAGATTGCCCGGAAATAAAAACTGATCGCCGGATGGTCGTAATATTCCACCCGATGAAAGTATCTGTATATATCCGTTCCTGTCGGATTCAACTTTATAAAGCCTGACATTTTCATCCCTTACAAAATACTTTATTGAATAATCCTGGATAAAAGGCTTGTCAGTATGATAATTGAACTCCCGGGTTCTCTTTTCCTGTGTGCAGCCGGCTAGAAAAGTCATAATATAAACAACAGCTGATATCTGTATGATTACTTTCATGTTCATAAAAATTCAGTTAAGTTTATGAATTAATAATCAAATTCTTTAGAGATGAAGAAACTTTTATTTAATGTGCTTTTAACAATTTCTGTTTTGACAGTATTATCATGTTCTCATACTCCTGTAAATCCGGAAACTGCCCTTCAGGCATATCTTCAAAACTCCGACAAATCTTTCAAATGGGAAGTTCAGGAGAAGCAGAATTCGGAAGGTGCCGTATTATACAGGATTATATTTACTTCCCAGACCTGGCGCAATATAGAGTGGAATCATGAATTAATGATTATAGTGCCTGACAGCCTCAAATTCAGCGATGCATTGTTGTTCATTACAGGCGGAAGCGTTAAAGACGGTAAGCCGGACACTCATGAATTTACAGATGATTTTGTAAAGGCAATCGGTAATATAGCTCTTATCAATAAGTCTGTTGCAGCTATAATCTGGCAGGTGCCTAATCAACCACTGTACAATGATCTTACGGAAGATGCATTGATTACTTACACCCTGTATAATTACAAGCAGGATAAGGATTTCACATGGCCTCTTCTTTTCCCAATGACAAAAAGCGCCGTCAGGGCAATGGACGTCATACAGGAGTTTACCCGGAGGGAAGCTGGCAAAAAAGTTGATTATTTCGTCCTTTCGGGTGCTTCTAAAAGAGGATGGACAACCTGGCTTGCCGGTGCCTCCGATAAGAGGGTCAAAGCTATATGTCCCATGGTTATCGACGTGCTCAACATGCCGGCAAACATAAGGTACCAGAAAGAAGTATGGGGGGACTACAGTATCGAAATTGAGGATTATGTAAAGCTGGGGATAGTTCAGGATCTTGCCTCAGCTGATGGAAATGACCTGGTTAAAATGATTGATCCCTATTCCTACCGGAAAGCTCTTACTATGCCAAAAATGATTTTCATGGCAACAAACGATCCATACTGGCCCGTTGACGCTGTTAAAAATTATATTGACAGTATTCCCGGTGACAATCATATTTGTTATACTCCTAATGCCGGCCATAATCTTGGAAACAAAGTAAAGGCTCTGACAACCTTAAGCGCATTTTTCGGGATAACAGCTATCAATGGAAATTACCCTGACTGTAATTATGAAATCACCGAATCTGAAGGGACCATTACTCTTACAGTCCGGTCGGAACCTGGTCAGATAACCGATGCGGACCTGTGGATTGCGGATTCAGATGATCTGGATTTCAGGGATGAAGAATGGTTGGAATCGGATCCGGAGAAAACAGGCAATAAAGAAACTACAGCCTCTATCAGATTTCCGGAATCGGGTTATCTTGCATTCTATGTCGATCTCAAGCACAAATCCGTTTCAGGAACAGAATATACTCAAAGCACCAGAATGTTTGTGGCCGATACCGCCCGTTTGAGACTGAAGTAGTGTAATTACAATGTAATTACATTATTTCAGATACTCATCAAAGAACTCCTGCATTTTCTCCTGGCAGAAGTCATTGACCCTTTTTACAATATCCATTGTATGCGGCCAAAGCGGGAACCTGTAATACACACATGGAACCCCAAGTGAATCAAGTGCTGATTTCAGGTTGTCAGACTGACTTACCGGAACAAGCCTGTCGGATGTACCATGAAGAATCAGTGTCGGAGGATCATCCTTATCGAGATAATGAACAGGCGAAGCTTCCTCATATAGAGCCGGGGCCTCTTTATATGACCGGGCGAGGAAAGAAGTTACCAGTGTATGGTTCCTTGCATAGCCGGTTGTGAGGTCAGCTGGCCCGTAGATATCGACAACTGCCTTTATTTTATGATTTAGGCTATCAGATATCTCATTCGTTTTTCCCCACCCATAGCCTCCGAGCATGGAAAGATGGCCTCCGGCAGAACCTCCTACTAGTGCAATCCTGTCGGGGTCATATCCATATTTTTCACCGTTCCTGAAAAACCATCCTACAGCGTCTTTTATATCCTCGGCACAGGCAGGATAGGGACCATCATTTAATAGTCTGTAAGACACAGTAGCCGTGGCATATCCTCTTTTGGCAAAGTCGACAAGATAGATCAGGTAATCAGACCGTTTGCCGCTTTTCCATCCTCCTCCGTGAATAAATACAAGCAATGGAGCAGGATCTTTAAGGTTTACAGGTTTATAAAGATCCAGCTGCAATGATTTTCCATCAATATTTTTATATTCAATGTTTTTTATCTCCTCAATATCTGAAGGGACAGTCGGGGTAGTGTTTACAAGCTTTTCCAGACCAAACCATAAGGCAACATAAGCAGGAGCCATAAAATGATAACCAACAGGAGGTTTATCGGGGTTCAAAGCCGACCAGATCCGTGGTGCAATAACAACCATAATGCTTACAACGATTAATAGCAGGAAACATTTTAAAAGGTATTTTAGTACTTTGCCTGTAATTGTTGATTTACCAGAATCAGTCATTGGTCTGAATTTAAGAATTCAAGTAAAAATAATAATGATATGAAAATAATCGTAAAAAATGGTGCAAGTTCCGGCTTAAAACAATAGAAAATTTATTCTTATTTTTATATCAGGGAAACAAATCAATATTTTTATCGTCTTTAATAAAAATCTGATTGTTGCACCCGGAAAATAATATATGGGAAGAAAAAGAACGGCAGTTATTATAGGAGCAGGTATCGGAGGTATAACCACTGCTGTTTATCTTGCAAGAAACGGGCACAGCGTAAGTGTTTATGAAAAGAACTCATCGCCCGGGGGTCGTTGCGGACAGCTTATAAATGAAGGCCACCGGTTCGACCTTGGGGCAACAATGTTGATGATGCCCGGAATTTACCACGAAGTTTTTGATTCCCTTGGAATAGAGCTTAACGAAGGAAGCGACATCCTCAGGTTGAGAGATCTTTACACAATATTTTTCGACGACTGCAGTCATCTGTCATTTTCAGGCGACAGGGAGAGGATGAAGCAGCAGCTGGAAAAGATAGAACCGGGAAGCTTTGAAAAATCGGAAGAATATATTTCCGAAGGATACAGGATCTTCAGGCTCGGTATTAATAAACTGATAGGAAGAAATTTTTACAACCTGTTCCAGATGGTTAATCTGAAAAACGTCCCTCTTCTTTTCAGATTAAGAGCATTTACTCCGCACTATAAATTTGCGAAACGGTATTTCGCCCATCCTCACCTTCTGATGGCATACACTTTTCAGAATATTTATGTGGGTCAAAGTGCTTTTGATGCTCCTGCTCTTTTTTCAATGGTTCCTGCAGCAGAACTTACTGAAGGTTCGTTTTT
>DOTV01000116.1:4763-5670 GCA_003520925.1 Bacteroidales bacterium
TATTATAGCAGCCCCGTAAAAAAGATAATCATAAACGGGAAAGTTGCAGAAGGAATTATCCTCCAGGACGGGACTGAGGTTAAAGCAGATATAATTGTTGCCAATGCTGATCTTCCTTATGTTTACCGTAAACTCCTCCCTGATAGAAGAAAATCAATACGTCTGGATAAATTAAAGTATTCCTGCTCAGTCATCTGTTTTCACTGGGGACTGGATAAAGTCTATCCTGAGCTTGATCATCATAATGTATTTCTTGCTGACGGGTTCCGCGAAGGTCTCGACAGGATCTTCAGGGACAAGACAGTCAGTGAGAATCCATGTTTTTATGTGCATGCCCCGGTAAGGAGCGACCCTGAAGCTGCTCCCCCCGGCAATGATACAATTTCGGTAGCAGTTGCAACCGGGCACCTTGATAAAAATTTCAAACAGGACTGGGACAAAATTATTGACAGAACCCGGCGGGCGGTAATTGACCGACTGAAAAGGCAGGGGCTTGTAGATATTGAGAACCATATCAAATTTGAGATATGCCATTCACCTGAGAGCTGGGAAAATGCATGTAATATTTCAAGGGGATCAGTCTTCGGGAGCCTTGGGCATAATATTTTCCAGATGGGATATTTCCGTCCCCATAACCGCCATGATAAATACAAAAACCTTTATTTTGCAGGAGGAAGCACTCATCCGGGCAATGGAATCCCGAATGTGCTGCTATCGGCAAAACTTGTATCGGAACGAATTTTTAAAGAAATCAGCGCTGAAAAGTAATGACACATTCGCACAGGGATAAATTCATTGAGATATTCAACTCTATTGACTTCAATAAGATAGTTGACCATCCAAATATACTTATTGCTGCCAATTTCTGGGATGAAGAGAGGTTTTGCGCTGCAAAAACCTGTTACAG
>DOTV01000104.1 GCA_003520925.1 Bacteroidales bacterium
GCACTCGCGGGAGAGAAGTACAGGGACTGCCACCCAGGCTTTATAAGCCGGACGTCCCTTGCCGGACGATAATCGCTCAAGCAGATTAACCACGCCACGACGATGTGATTCAACCGCATCATCATGAGGAGCTTTACGATATGTGGTAATAAGGTCAGAGTAGAGAGCCACACGCCAGGAGACGTTTCCGTGGAGGTCCATAGTTGTTGTAACAAGGGCGTCGTTACCTATTACAGCCCTTACTCTCTCCATAAATTCCCCCTCCGGATCATCAACACCATCAACACTACAAGCCCCATGATTATAAAACCAGAATGCATCGTAAGGCATGTTACTCCGGATAATCTCAAGCGCACTATTAACAAAAGCTTCAAATGATTCTCTTGTTACAGGCCCTCGTCCGCTGCCTCCACCAATTAAAGAAGGAAGCCAGATTACAGACTGACCCATAACGGAATCCTTACTAAGATAGGCTGGCAAAGAAGGCGTCCTCCCTGTTATAGCCTGTCGGTTGGGCATAAAAACGCTGTTTTCAATCTGTATTCCGGCAATTCCTATACGTGGTTTCTTTTGCTGCGCGGAGGCATCGGTAATAAACAACACTGCCAACAGACAGAAATTCAGGAGCAACAAATTGATCTTCATTTTTTTGATTTTTTTGTTTTATGTAAATTCATTTATAGTAAAAACGAATAATAAGAAGATTACCTTCATCAAAAACCCATTAATGGTAACTGCATGAATGCGTTTTGGCAACATCCCCATATCACCCCAAAGTATTTGTCATTTCAAACAGTCACCAAATATTAAGCGCTAAAACCTTAATGTATTAGGGATTTCAAAGAGCATTATTGAATTTTATGCGCACCCCTGAGGGTTTTGCAAAATAATTCATTTCTTGCCAGATTATTAACCCCTTAGATTATATTTTTATTCAGCTACCTGTCAATTCAATTTAAGCCCGTTTAATTTCAGTCCGCTTAGTTCTGCGTAGTTGATATTTTTAAAGATATATGGATTCAATAATGAACAGGAATTGAAATTAACTTTCTTCAGGGCAATCATGTCGCCCGATTCGCATCCAAGCATTACTGCGGAATTCTTTTTACTGAAATTTACATTAATAAGAGATATGTGATTGAAATTGTCCGCATGGAAAAAATCAGAAGATGCAAGTTTTGCTCCTTCAAAACTACTTCCTTCGTATTCCGATCCATCCCTGAAGCTGAATCTGCATTTATAAAGATTCATACTGAATAGACGTCCGGTATCTCCTGAGATGTAAAATGCACTGAGGATACCATTTGCCCTTACCTTTTCGAATGAAACAGATGTTACAGGCTGACCAGTCTGCCAGAGACCGTTTTTGTAGTTGTACATATAAAAATGGTCAACATTCTCAACGTTTACATCCCTAATGATCCAATGACCACTTTGTAGTTTAGGTTTTTCATCTGCTGGTGAGAAATGGACAAAAGCTGTAAGCATATTATTCCTTTTCTGAATTTTATGCATATACTCCCCAGGCCCCCAAAGCTTGCAACGCTGCACTTTCAGGTTAAGACACCCCATTCTGAATCCATTGCAGGAGGTATTTATCAGGCAGTCGGAGATAAAGAAATCCTGATTATCATTTCCGGCAAAGGCGTCATCTCCGGTACGAAAATCACATCTTTTAATTATGAAATCTTTGCAAAACCTTGTATGAAGGCCATCATGTCCGCCACGAATTGTAACATTCGTTACATTCCCAAAAGAGCAGTTGCGGCAATTGATTGCCCAGTTTGCTGAATTCTTTATGGTAAAACCTTCGAGCCCTATTTTTTTGCAATTGATCAGACGAATGCAGTGAGGCCCCCTGAATCCTTCCTCACCTTGCGGATTAAAACAATCGACACCATCAATTATGCCTTCTCCTTTGATATTTATATCGTTAAGATCCTTTCCAAAGAAAAATGCATCATTCGAGTAATCTGAATATTTATCACTTCCTCGGATTATCGCACCTTTCTCAATCACTAAGGTAATATTGCTTTTCAATTGGACTGTACCTGTATAGTATACTCCTGGTGTAAAACGGACCGTCCCACCTTTCTCTTTCGAACATTTATTAATGGCTTCGTTTATTCTTGCTGTAATGAGCTCATATCCAGAAGGAATGAGAGTAATCTCACAACTTGCTCTTGCCTTAGTCTGATCGAAAATATTTGCTGTTAAGATCGCAGATACACAAACCAGAAGAATAATGCTTAGGTTTTTCATTACCATAACAACCATCGAGCCATTTGTATTTATTTATTACCTGTTCTCTTCACATGAAGCAACCAGTCCTTAAAATTGACGGTTTCAGGATAATCTTCCGGGCATTTTATTTCTTTAATTGAACCTCCTCTGATCAGCCCCTTTTCTGATTCGCTGTTGTTTTCAAGATCGGTCCAGGAGAATGCGAATTCTGCCGACTCAGGGTAAGCTCTGAGATCAATTTTAACCGATCCTCCGTATCTGAGGTAAAACAGATACTCATTTCCAGGTTCAGCCAGGCAAAAGTGTGAAGGATTCTCAAGTACAAATTCCGGGTGCGGTTCAAGCTTCCACCACTCAAGGTTCCTAAGGAACTTCCCCATGAATCCGATGGAAACAGCTCCAGGATAGAGCATAGTATTGGTTGCAAAACTTGTATCCATAGGCCATGATCCAACATCCGTCGGGCGTTCTGGAAGATGTACCCTCCAGATATGTCCGCCGCCGTATGAGTGTCCTGCTGCACCAGACATTAAGGCGCTCCAGGCTCCGAAACGGATATCCATTGCTGTCGGGTTGCCTTCAATGAATTCATACCATGGTTCGGTAACAACTACCGGTTTTGCAGGCTTCGTATCATATGCATTAGTTATTATCCAAGGGGTCAGCTCATTGCACCACTTTGCATGACCAGTCTGACTCTGGTTGTAATTGAGCCATGGCTGGCTGTGAATGGCTTCAGCGGTTGACCATTGTGGGGCGTCTGCTCCACCGCTCCACATGGGCGGAGTTGGATGAGCGCCTAAAATCCTCTCGCAGGGATCTTCATCTTTTATAATCTTCCCCAGCCTGTTCCAGAATTCCAGAGGAAATCCACCATAGTCATTCATATTATATTCACCGGCAATAACCCAGATGACATTAAAAGCATGCAGGCGGTGAATAACGTACTTCCACCACCTGATAATATTGTCCTCTCCAATTGATTTATTAATGCCTTCACGGCTCCACCAGGCATGAATCCAAACAGTTATCCCCTTTGAATTAGCATACCTTATCAATTCTTCGACCTTTCTTATCTGGTCAAATTTCGGATTTGAGAATGAAGGATCGAGGAGTGAGCTTTCCTTTCCCCATCCGTTGCCGGCAAAGAACAGCTGGCCGATGTTGAAACCCTGCTCTGCTCTTGTATCGGCAAGCTTTTTAAATGATTCAAGCTTAATATGGCTGTTTGTCCAGTCCCACCATGTGTCGCCGATCCATAGGAACGGAGTTCCATCGCTGTAAGTAAAATATCTTCCTTTTCTGGCTACTGCATTGTTTACAATCACAAAACCTCTTCTTGCCGGGTTTGCTTCAAGCTCTTCCTCTGTCCAGCCTGTTACAATCAGCTGCCCTTTTTTGCCATTCATTTTTTTGTCGGGAGAAAAAGTCTCGTATTTCCAGGTACCTGATTGGGGAGGTGCAAATCTTATCTTCCAGGTATTATTGCCATCCCAGAATCCTGGGACTATTTTTATCTGCCCGGCTGCCTTACCATCCGTTCCTGTAAAACGCGCTGTCAGAAACGAATCCTTTTCTGTGGAAATTTCAAGATAAAAATTCGGAGAGACAACTTTTGAAGTAAGCGTTATCTCGAATACATCCCAGGTCTTAATCTGATTCTGCGAACCTGCCTGACCAAAGGATGTCAGATAAAATATAACTGTTATAAGAAGGGTTAAAGTTTTCTTTCTCATCTCATCTCAGCGTTGTTTGTTTATTAACAGAACAAGATCTTCCTTAAATTCAGGAGCAACAAATGTTCGTTCGCCACCCTTATGGCTGGTCAGCAATTGTCTGGTCCGCTGACCTGTAACAGGATCAATCCATTCAAATGAATAATTACCGGAGGGCAAATCAACTGTTACTTCTGAATCAGTCAGGTTTAAACCTTCAGGTACCCGCTGAACATCTTTCCCGGGGTGCCAGTTATTTATATAGATAAGATATTGCTTACCTTCTTCAGCAAGCATTCTAACCGTTGCTTTTTCAGGAAACCGGGACTGCTGATAATTTTGTACAGGTTTCATTTTTATGAAATCTAATTCTCCGAAAACATCCTTCAGTAATTTCAGCTGATTGCGCAGAGTTTCCCCTCCTCCTCCCGGCTGACCAGGAGAAACAACGAAGCTTCCGTCTTCATTTTCAGCTGTAAAGGAGTAGTCGAGATTATTATAAAGGGCACCGCCTGCTGTCATAAAATCCCAACCTTCAGTCCGGTAATTAACATTTTCAACCCCTCTGAATCCGGTTTCATTATCGCCGATTGGCTTGTTAAGTCTATAATTCATTTCAACTGTGACAGGAGGATTTGCATAGTGGAAATTGAAAAGTGATACCGCAGGATGGGGATTTTCAACCATTAATGATCCGTTCTGTATATTATGGGAGATAAGGTGCTTGTTTGGAAGCAGGTATTCTGCATTGGAAATTATCCCTGTCATATGATCCTCCCAGGAATCCAGAGCCTGAATGTCACCGAAATATGGTTCATTGCACACTTCATAGTACAGATTGTCAAAACCGTTACACTCTGAAAGTATCTTTCGAACCATCTCTTCCTGAAGCTTTAGAAGCTGAGGATGCCTAAGCGACAGCACTTCTTTCTGATCAGAAACAGGTTCAAGATTGTTGATATTGTTTATGTAATAAAGAGGACTAAGTTTCCATTGAACTGTATCATAGAAATTGGAGAATAGATCCAGCTCCACAACAATGTTTCTTTTACCGGCTTCAGCGATAAAGTTCTTAAGACGCGTGAAATAGGCATCGTCCCACTTTGTAATATCGAATTTATTACCTCCTCCCTGATATCCGGGTTCGTCACATCTAGCCCATGGGCAGATAAATCTACTGTTTGCTGGTGCAAGAGTATTCTTTGCAATCCCAAAAGCTCCCTGCGGTTCAACATAAACCCCCGAGAAGGTTCGGGTGATATTCAGTCCCTTGTCCGAAAGCTCATCGAGGTACTTAATGTAGTCAAAATCAAGATTCATTACGGCACCATAATGTTCGGTCGATCCAATCAGTACTGCGGGTTTCCCTCTGAAAAGGAAATAATGGGTATTATCGGGGTGCAGGCTCAACGGTATATAATCATTTCTGCATGAGCTCATGCACACCAGGAGAAAGAAGAAAATTAAGGTCTTGTTTTTCATTGCTTCATTTATTTTCGCCGAAATGCTTTTTTGTATTAATCCTATCGATACTGACAAGCCGGAGTTAAGGTATTTCATTCTCAGAAACCGATCCGACGGGTTCGGGCTGACCGGAAGTTTTAATTTCAAGCTTCAGGATGCCTTTATTACCTGATGGAAAAATGCAGTTAACAGATAGATCATGATCTCCGTGTCCGATTCTGAAAGCATCACTTTTTATTCTCAAAGTCCTTATCGGCTGCCAGTTCTCCGAATACAGCCTGACTTCATCACCACCCTCATACTTCAGATTCTGCCCTGGTCTTAGAACGACATGCAGAACAGTTTTTGAAAGGCTGTCAATTGTAATTGAGATATCCTCAACCGGTCCATCCTTTACTGTCAGGATAAAACCAAGATTCTGTTCAGTATATGGATTGTTGAAGGTGAATTTGGATGAACCCGTTTCCCCTGGTCGATGGTCACGAAATTCATGTTCATATCTCTTTACTTCATAAGGGATGAGATTCCACTTGTTTTTTCCTGTGACTTTTAGGGTGAATTCATTCTTTATTTTTTCCATTCTCTTTTTCTGGTCACTGTTGAATGCCCCGCTCATTCTTGCTTTTTCCCATTCCCGTATTTTCTCAAGTATCTGGTCCCCATAACCGTTATTTTTAAATACTGAAGCATTTGTCACCAGTGCATATCCTGCATCAAATGCAGCACTTCTTGCAAGCATCCATTCAATATCCTCTATGCTGGTCGACGGTCTCATGCTGAACCATCCTAACATACAGGGTATATAATTCCTGCGAAAATAGTCCTGGTTTAGCAACCTGTATTCTGTCTGGCTTTCGCGAAATCCTGCATACCATGGTTCACCCCAGTTCATCCTTGTGAACATATGCCAGAAATAATGCCCCGGTGTGCTGGCATCCATAATGTAGTCGTTTTTTATTTCCGGGATAAGTCTATCGTACCAGTTCTTTACGAATAAAAGTTCTCCGTATTTTCCCATACCTGTTGAGCTATTACCCTCAAGGCCGTCGAATGAAATCTGTTTCAGTCCTGTTTTGTTGTAAAGGTCCGCAATTCTCGAGGCCATCTCGGCCGAAAGGTCATTATCGGTCAGGAATACCTTATATGCATGATCGGCAAGTTTTGATATAGTATCCCCTTTGCTGAATGAACCAGCAAAGGTTCCGAATGCTCCACGCTCACATCCAAGCAGTTGCCATGGTTCGGATTCAGAGACTTTATCATACCTGACAAGTTCTCTTCCAATAATAGCAGCATGAAGAGTATTATTCTGCATCTGATTAAAAAATGCAGGATCTGAAATGCCGATGGTGGTTTCATCATCAGAAATGCTGTCAGTCAATACAGCGCTTCCGACCTTTGCAAGTCTTTTATCAGGAACCGGTGTTACATAAGGATCATTAGTGGTAATGAAATTTGACAGGATATGGGCGCCAACTCTTATTCCCTGCGATTCTGCCTCATCAACAATTGCAGCAAGCTCATCCCATTTCATGTCGTTTTTCAGAGCAAAATGTCCCCAGTTAAGGAATGGGTCCCCATGATACAGGTAATTTAGACCCGCCTTTCTGGTGAGATCAATAGCCTGCCTGTAATTTTCATGCGTGAAGTCCTGGATCAGATATGCTGAAACGGCCCTTTTTGAACGTTTTGCCCACACTCCGTCAAGAAGTGGATGGGGCAAGCCTTCTGCAAGTTCTATCTTTTCTATTACATTCAGTGCCTCATCCGGCTTACATCCGAAAAGAGCGATTTCAGAACCTTCAATGCCTTCATCATCGAAAGCCGGAGCTGTATATTTTTCATTCTGCATCGATGATACTATCCTCTCTTTAGTCCTCGAACGGGTATAAGCGGTCAGAGAACTCCCGTATTGTTCAGGCCTGGCAGTGTTACCCCTGTATAGAATGTGAACAGAATCAGAAACATCTACAAGGCTTGTTGTAGCAAATATGTCATAGCCGGTAAAACTGTCATCCTCGTTTTCAGGAGAACCGCCCAGAGTCCTGGGATTAAGTGCCTGGATTCCAATAGCAAAGGCTGTATCCCTTACAACTCCGACCGTTTCTCCGACTGTTTCTTTTATTGAAGTTTTGAACGGTCCCCATTGTATAAGCTCAACCTTATCTTTATCAGATATTTCCATGAGATCGAAGGTGAAATATGAGTCTTTGGTTACTGCTTTGATTTTAGCCGAAACCTCTTTTTTGGTATAATTGAGGAGAAGTATGTCACCAGAGGCTGAGAGAGAAATCGGTTTGTATATCTTTCCGCCAATTCTTAATGATAATAAAAAAGAAGAATCCTCTTTGGAAAGATAGTCATAGCCGTTCTCTTTATTTTTCAGACTAAGCAGGTTTCCCTTGCTGCCAAATTCAATCAGAAACCTGTCAGTTTCCATTTTGTATGTTTTCTGACAACCAGTAAATGTAACAATTGTTACAATCAGCATCATTTTGTAAAAAGATCCGGCTCTTTTCATATATTTAAGTGGTTGACCTGGATTGATGTAAATATAGAAAATAAATCCCTGCAACAGGATTTCGGAACAAGAAGTGTAAGTATTGGATTTCAGTTTTAAATCCATTAACTTTTCAAAACAATAATATTTAAAACTTATGAAATGTCTATCCGCTATCGCCCTGATGATTATCTTGTTGTTTTCTTTTCAGGAATCAGCCTACAGCCAGAAAATTTATGTTTCACCTGCCGGAGCTGATACCAGCCCCGGAACTGCGGATAAACCTCTGGCAACACTTACTGCCGCCCGCGACAAAGCCAGGGAGCTGAGGATAACTACTAAACCTGATAAACCTGTTGAAATTATTGCAGAAGGTGGTGAATATTTTATGGATCAGCCTCTTACCCTGACAACAGATGATTCAGGAACACCGGTTTCACCTCTGGTGTTTAAAGCTGCAACTGGTTCAAAAGCAATATTCAGGGGAGGGATATCTATTCCCGGTTTTGAAAAAGTGAATGAAAATCTATGGAGAGCGTTTATTCCTCAGGTAGCCTGGTATGATTCTTACTTTGAACAGCTTTATGTAAACGGCAGGAGAGCCATAAGGGCAAAGAGTCCGAATAATGGCTTCTTCAGGGTTAGAAATGTCACCGAGACAGTTCTGGAAAAGGGATCGGGAAGATCTCCGGAGCTGGCTGTTCAGAAAGTTGAGCTTGATCCTGCTGACACCTCAGACTTTCAATTATTTTCCAGGCAGGATTTTCAGGATGCCCTGATAATATTTTATCATAACTGGGATAACACACGAAAAAGGATAACTGGCTTTGCGAATGAAGGATTATCGGTATATATTGCCGGTGAGGGAATGAAGCCATGGAATCCGATAAACAACAAATCACGGTATCTTGTCGAGAATTTCAAGGCTGCACTTGATGCTCCTGGTGAATGGTTCCTCGAGCGCAACGGTTACCTCTGGTATATTCCTCTTGAAGGTGAAACGATTGAGAACACAACCTTCCATATCCCTGTGATCAAAGAGTTTATTTCAATTCAGGGTGACATTTTAACTGGCAGGAAAGTTGAAAATGTTAAATTCGAAAACCTGGTATTTGAGGTGGCTGGTTACAAGACACCTCCTGACGGAAATGAGCCTGCCCAGGCAGCTTCGCCGGTTGATGCAGTTGTTTCACTGGATTTTGCTGACAATATAGAATTCAGAAATTGTGAGATTGCCCATACAGGTACCTATGCTTTCTGGTTCAGAAGATCATGCAGTAATTGTACTGTATATCAATGTTATATGCACGACCTTGGAGCCGGAGGTGTTAAAATAGGGGAGACTATCATAAGACCGTCTGTTGGTGATATTACCAACAGGATTGCGGTCGATAATAATATTGTCAGGGATGGCGGCCATATTTTCCCTTGTGCGGTTGGGATAATTATTTTTAATGCAAGTGATAATAAAATCACCCATAATGAAATAGCTGATTTACGTTACTCGGGCATCTCTGTCGGTTGGGTTTGGGGATATGCCCAAAGTCCATCAAAGCGTAACCTTATTGCATTCAATCATATCCATCACCTCGGCTGGGGAGAACTTTGCGATATGGGAGGTGTTTATACCCTCGGGGCATCTGAGGGAACCGTTGTCGCCAATAACAACATACACCATATTTACTCGTTCGACTATGGAGGCTGGGGACTTTATACCGATGAGGGCTCGTATGGTATCATCATGGAAAACAATCTTGTCTATGCCTGTAAGAATTCAGGATTTCATCAGCATTATGGTAAGGAGAACCTGATCAGGAACAATATTTTTGCATTTAACATCAGGTCGCAGCTTCAGGCTACAAGGATAGAAGAACACAGGTCACTTTCGTTCACAAATAACATTATTTATTTTGACAATGGTTCTCTTTTCAGCAGTAACTGGCATAAATTCAATCTGTTTGCTGATAAGAATGTTTACTGGGATACCAGAACTAAAGAAATTAAGTTCGGAGATGTTTCATTTACCGGCTGGAAGAAATCGGGCAAGGATATTCATTCGATAATTGCCGATCCCTTGTTTGTCAATCCATCAGAGTTTGATTTTCGTCTGAAGAAGAATTCTGTTGTCAGGAGGATTGGTTTTGTTCCATTCGATTATTCATTAGCAGGAGTAAGCGGCTCTGAGGAATGGAAAAAACTGGCAAAATTTGATGCACAACTTGAAATAAAATTCGATAATATTGTAAATCAATTGGAGAGAAACACAAATTAATCATTTTCCTATGGCATCAGCACCGCAGGTAAAAAACAGTCAGTTGCTTCCCTGGGCACTGACAATTGTCAGAATTGTTATCGGGTGGCACTTCCTGTATGAAGGGATATCAAAAATTATGGCTGCAGGATGGAGCTCGGCCCCATATCTTGCAGGCTCAAAATGGATTTTTGCACCGTTATTTACTGCAATGGCAGCGAGCCCGGCAGCAATCACTGTAATTGATTTTATAAATATCTGGGGAATGATCCTTGTCGGATTGGGTCTTATCCTGGGCTTGTTCACAAGGTGGGCCGCTGCAGGCGGTGCACTTATGCTTTTCTTTTATTTTATAGCCTACCCGCCGTTACCAGGATATATGTTCGGAGTGCCGGTCGAAGGGAGCTATCTCTGGGTAAACAGGAATCTTATTGAACTATTTGCTCTGGCAATATTTATTTTTCTTTCCCGGGAGTACCATTTCAGCTTTGACAGGTTAATTGATCGATGGAGAGAGGAGAAAGCACGAAAGCCTGTTGGGGAGATGCCTGCAGATTCAAAAACAGGAGTAGGCAGGAGGGAGGCTTTGAGGGATTTAATTTCGATTCCTGCATTGGGCGCATTCGCTTATGCCCTCTACAGGAAAAAGAAATGGGACAGTTTTGAGGAAAAGCTTCTTGCCATTGACGGGATGGATGCAAATTCAGGTGCTACTCTTCTCAAATTCAATTATTCAACGCTCAAAGACCTTAAAGGAGAGGTTCCGAAGGGAGTTATAAAATACAGGGACAGGAACGGAAATCCTGCTGATTTTGAGCTCAGCCGACTTTTAATGGGAGGAAATCTTATCGGAGGATGGGCGCATGCAAGGGATCTTATTTATGTTTCAAAACTTGTTAAGACATATCATACTGATGAAAAGGTACTTCAGACTCTTGCCCTCGGAGAAAAATGCGGAATGAATGCCATCATTTCAAATCCGCAGATGGGAAGGATCTTTCAGAAATACAGGCATGAATTCCGGGGCAAAGTAAAGTTCATTTCAGATTGCGGGACCAACCTCGATTTCCAGAAGGGGATTGAGATGTCGCTTGCAGCCGACTGGGATGCTCTTTACTGCCAGGGTGAAATTACCGACCGGTTTACCAATCCTGAATGGGACGATCCCAAAAAAAGGAGCCTTACTGAAAGAATGGAATTAATAAAAGCCGGACTCGGGCAGATCCGTGCCAGCGGCAAACCGGCAGGCATAGGCGCTCACAGGATAGAAGCAATTAAAGCCTGTGTAGATTATGGACTGAAACCTGATTTCTGGGTTAAAACATGTCACAACTATAAATACTGGTCGGCTCAGACAAATCAGGAATGGAACGATAATAAATTTGATTTCGATCCCGGGGAGACAGTACGGTATATGGGTACTCTTAAAGAACCATGGATTGCTTTTAAGGTGCTTGCAGCTGGTGCTATCAAACCTGAAGATGGACTTAATTACGCCTTTACAAATGGGGCAGATTTTGTATGTCTGGGGATGTACGATTTCCAGATAGTCGAGGATGTTAATATCGCCCTCGATGCCATATCGAACGCCCGGGTTCGCGAACGTCCCTGGATGGCCTAGCTTATCATCTCACCTGGAATTGATCTATAAAATGGTATCGGGAGGAACATACTAGTTATGAAATAATCAATATACCCGATATGATGGTTATCAAAAAAGCATTTTTTCTGGCAGGCTTATCATCATGTATTTTTCTTAATGCCCAGCAGATGAATAAGCCGAATGTAATTCTCATAATTACCGATGACCAGGGTTATGGCGATTTCGGATTCACGGGAAATCCCCATGTTAAAACTCCTGTACTGGATAATTTTGCTAAACAGAGCATCCGGTTCAATAATTTCTACTTTTGCCCGGTTTCGTCCCCCACAAGAGCCGGATTGATGATAGGACGATATTCATTGCGAACCGGAGTTAGGGATACCTATAACGGAGGTGCGATGATGGCTTCCTCCGAAGTGACGATAGCAGGCCTTTGCCTCAGATGAACGAAAAAGATATTGAGGATGCACGAAGGGTTTATGCAATGATTACTAATATCGATGACAATATAGGATTACTTCTAAAAAAGCTTCAGGATCTTGATATTGCTGAGAATACTGTCGTTATCTTCATGACCGACAATGGACCTCAGCAGAATCGTTATAATGCCGGTATGCGTGGATTGAAATCATCAGTCTACAAAGGTGGTGTCAGAGTGCCTTTCTGGTTGAGTTATCCTGCTCTTAATGCACAAAACGTTGAAGTTGATGTTAATGCAGCTAATATTGATGTCCTTCCCACCCTGGCTGATTTATGCAATGTAAAAGTACCTGAAAACAGAAAGATTGATGGCATTAGCCTTATTCCCTACATAAATGGAAGAAAGGAGGAGAAGGATGGCCGGCAATTATTCTATTACAGGACACGGCACTCTCCTGAATTATATAACAATATCGCATTGCAGAGAGGAAGATTCAAACTGGTCGGGAACACCGATTTGTATTCCCCTGCAAATAGATTTGAACTATTTGATCTTGAGCAGGATCCTTACGAACAGAAAAACATAGCAAGGGATGAACCTTACAGGACAGAAGCAATGAAAAAGGAACTGGACCTCATGTTCATGGAACTGGCAGTGTCGGAAAACCTTGTTGAAAGGCCACGGATCGAGATCGGTACCCTTTTTGAAAATCCTGTCATCCTGAACAGAAATGACGCTGACGGGCAAAGGGGGATATGGGAACAGGAGGAGATTTTTGGTTTCTGGAGATTAGCAATTGATGGAGGGAGATATAATTTGAAGTTTAAATTTATACATCCTGTTCCATCGGGCGGGGAAATGATGGTGGAAACAGGGAGCTTCATCTATCAGGTAAAAAATGATCTGGTCGAAACGAACCTGATCGAGATGAAAAATATTTGGTTCCCATCAGTAAAATGTGATTTTGTGCCTTTTTATTTGACCGGAGGGAGGCGGATATTCCCTCTATGGGTTGAAATAGAAGCTGTTGACTGACTATTTTTTTACTGAGAGTATTATGATAAATACTGGTATTATTAAGAAAATGCTTTCTTCAAAAAGCTGCACTCCGTCCTGCTTGTTATTATTTGCAGCAACTGTGGCAGCATGCACCGGACCATCAGACAACAGGAAACCTAATATGGTGATAATCCTTGCCGACGATATGGGATGGGGCGATGTTAATGCAAACGGTAATGATCTTGTTGAAACGCCAGTTTTAAACCGCCTTAAATCAGAAAGCCTCAGTTTTGAAAGATTTTATGTATGTCCGCTGAGCGCTCCCACTAGAGCTGAAATGCTTACTGGCAGGTATTTTCTGAGGACAGGTGTCTCCTCGGTAACACGAGGTTATGAAAATATGAGAGGTGAGGAGGTAACACTTGCTGAGGTGCTTAAAGAAAATGGATACAAAACAGGATGCTATGGCAAATGGCATAATGGCCGATACTATCTTCAGCATCCCAACAGGCAGGGTTTTGATGAATTTGTAGGATTTCCCGTCGGTCATCTGGGATACTACTTCGATGCCTGGTTCCTCCATAACGATGAAAAAAAACAATCGTCGGGATATACAAGTGATTATTTTACCGGTCAGGCTATTGAATTCATGGAACAAAACAGGGGGAACCCTTTTCTATGTTACGTGTCATATAATGTTCCTCATTCACCCTTTCAGGTACCGGAAAAATATTTCAGTAAATACAGAAAAGCAGGCCTTGATTCAACACTCTCATGTATCTATGGGATGGTGGAGAACATGGATGACAACATTGGCTATATACTTGAAAAACTTGAGGAACTGAATATTTCTGAGAACACAATTGTGATCTTTTTTTCTGACAATGGACCCAATACCGATCGTTACAACGGCCTTATGAAGGGAAGAAAGGGATCTGTCGATGAGGGGGGAGTTAGGGTACCGTTCTATATTAAATGGCCGGGGCAGATTAAGCCATCCACTACCCTACAACTGGCTCAGGATATTGATATAATGCCTACTCTAATAGGTTTGGGCAGGTTAAAATACAACCCGGAGAAACCATTTGACGGAATTGACCTTTCAAGGATCATTAAGGGTAAGCAAAAAACTTTCGACCGGCTAATCTTTTCGCGCCAGGGCAATCAGAACCTTGAGGACTGCAACAGTTCTGTCAGGAATAACCGGTATCGTCTGGTCCTTACCAGGAAAGATACTCTTCTTTTTGATATGAAAAATGATCCGGCGCAGGTTACAGATATATTTGATATTGAGACCAATACAGGACTACTTCTGCTCTCTGAACTTGCTAAACTGAATAATGAACTTGTTTCAGCCTACCGGCCTGTAACAACTATTGAAGCCGGTTTCGGAGAAGAAAAAAGCTTTACTTTACCTGTCCAGGATGCCGCGCTTTCAGGAAAGATACAATATTCCAGTATTCATCCAAACCAGTCACATACCGAAAACTGGATCCAAAATGGAGATTCAATACTTTGGACGCTTAATATTAACAACAAGGGCACATACAAGGTTGAAATGCAATACGGATGCACTGTTGGAGAAACAGGCAGTCTCTTGTCATTAATTTCCGGCTCAGGTCAGGTTTTTTTCAAAATCAGTGAGCCGTTTGAATCAGCTGTTCTTCCGGACAGAGATTTTGTTACACGCAGCGAATCAGTTGAACGCACGTGGTCATGGATGGATGTTGGCACGATTACTCTAAATGAGGGGAAGGAAGAAATTTCGCTTAAACTTGTTAATAAGAAACATAAAGAAGCCGGACTTATAAAATCACTGAAATTCACAAGGTTAAATTAATGAATATTAATTGAATCTTCTCAACTGTCACCGAGACATGATCACGCCTTACCGGAACACCATTTCAGATGAAGACAGGGATATGCGGGACCTCAGGACGTTCAACCACTGGGTCCATAAAGGTCATAGACAGAATAAAATGATCATACGGCAACCTAAAGAAGCATAAATTGCATTTGTTGTTAGATCCAGAAATGATTATTAAAAGGTAAGTTTTCCGAGGGCAATAGTTGCAAAACCCAGGGCCAGAAAAAATCCGATCATGTCCGTAATCGTTGTCAGGATAGGACCTGATGCAAGAGCAGGATCGACCTTTATTTTTTTAAGCATGACAGGGATTGTCCCTCCGATAGATACTGCAACAAGGGTATTAATTGCCAGTGCACCACCCACAACCAGTCCAAAGTATATGTTCCCTTTCCAGATAAATGCAGTTAGACCGATCAGGAATCCAAGGACCAATCCGTTAATCAATCCGACTTTAATTTCCTGAAACCAAACCCTGATTGCTTCTCCGGGCCTCACAATACCAAGTGAAAGCTCCCTCATGCTGACCGCAACAGCCTGATTTCCTGTACACCCGCTCATGTCTGATATTATCGGAAGAAAAACAGCCAACGCAATAACTTCGCTCAATGTTTCCTGATAAAATGCTATTACGCTGGCCGCGATCAGGTTAAGGATGATATTTACCGACAACCAGGAGAGTCGTCTTTTCGACCTTGTGAGAACCGGCATGGTTCTCAATTCGTCACCGCCGACAATTCCCTGTGTCTGTAGATGGTCGTGAATTGTCCGTTCATTTTTTGCTTCAAGTATATTCTTCCTCCTTATCACCCCTATGAGATGATGCTGGTCATCAACGACCGGGAAGCCGTAAAAGTTATGAGTTTCAAAAAGATCTATAAGCTTGTCAAGCGATGTATCGGCATTTACCGCTGTTACCTCTTTGATCACGATTTCCGATAACTTCTGGTCCGATCTGGCGAGTAACAGCTCCTGCATCTGAAGTACACCCAAAAATTGATTATGCTCCGAAACGACATAAATGTACCTTACATGATAATTCTTATATTTCTCAGCATTTCCCCTGAGATCGTTAATTACTTCTTTTACCGTGGAAACAGCCTGATATGAAATGTATTCTGTAATCATTAACCCCCCTGCAGTCCTGGGATGATATTCGATCATCTTTCTGATACTTGCAGCTTCAGCCGCATTCATTTCTGTAAGTATAGCCTCCGCTCCTTTTTTGTCAAGTTCAATTATCAGGTCAGCCCTGTCATCACTGTTTAGTTTTTTGATAATAGCGGCTGCATCTCCGGCTTTCATTTCTTCCAGTATATCAGCTGCCTGACTATCAGGTAATTCTTCAATTACATCAGCAGCTTCTTCAGGATTAATGATTGTAAGCAATTTATGCTGATCCCTTTTCCTCAACTTGCTCATCAGATAGACTACTTCACTGGAAGTAAGGGATTCAAGGAAATCCGCCAGTTCAATCTGATTATTCTTCTCAAGTAGTGTTAGGACTATCCTGACCTGATCTGTTTTTTCTTTCCTGGTCATATCTTCTTGTTTTTCAATGAGGATTTATTGACTAATAGATAACTCATTTGTGTAGAAGATTATTTATATACCTGATAAATATATTTCTGGTGAAAATGGTTGCTACTTTTTCAAACGGCAGGTTGCTTATAACAATAAAGCTTAATAAAGACTCTTTTGCACATTCACAGGAGCATCACTATCAATTACCGGGCAATTGATCTCAGACTGTCAAGGTATTATTTATACCCAGTGCTTCAATTCTTCTTGTCAGATTGCCGATAACGTCATCTACGCCCTGGATAAGCCGGTAATAGACTCTGATACTTTCCCTGAACTGACTGTCAGTCTCAAAGCGGATATTACATCTCCTCCGGGCTTCATTGTTGAGTCTGAATTCTTCCGGAAACAACGTCCATTATTTGTCACTCCCTGATTCTGGTCACGGATAATCAAGATCTCTAAATAACCCAGAATATCTTTTATTTTAAACGAACTGGCGTGGATCTGAATCCTCCACTTGGGGAGCTTTAAAGATTACAGAAAGACAAAAAGGACCAGTTCGCACAAACCGATTCAGGAATTCTTCAATACGGCTGTTGATTATTTTTTGCACTACCGGTCGCAAATAGCAAAAGGAGAAGAGGGAAATATGCAACAATCGTATTTTTACCCATTTAAGTTTTTTTTTAATTAAAGTCACGCTTTTTAAGAATGATTTTTATAACTTTCATTTAGGAAAAACAGAGCATATGACCATCAAAACAAAAATTATTGATGTAACTGCTGAAAATCTTTCAGAGAATCCGGGTGCAATATGTTTTATAAATCCTAAAAACGAGTATTATCAGATCAAAATAAAATGGCTTCTCGAACAGTATAAAAATGGACTGAAGATCAAACTGCTTTATGTTGAAGGCGAAAAAAGTCCGAAAGGATTTATCGAGTATGTTCCTGGAGAATATTGCTGGCGACCGGTCGATGCAAAGGGTTATATGTTTATTCACTGCATATGGACCAGCGGGAAAAAGTACCAGCTTCAGGGATTAGGCAGACTATTGATCAGCGAAGCTGAGAATGATGCTTCCGGTATGAATGGTGTGGCTGTTTTAACTTCTGACGGATCCTTTATGGTCCGAAAGGACATATTCCTTTCAAACGGATACAGGATAATTGCTGAATCAGGAAAGGATCAGCTTTTAATAAAGCAATTCAGGAATGCTCCGTTGCCCTTCTTTTCAGATCCCAGCTTTGACCTGACAAAACATAACGGTCTGACAATCATTTATTCAAAGCAATGTCCATGGGTGGCAAGGTTTATTGAAGAAGTAAAACCCATAATGGAAAAGAGGAAACTGATTCCTGAGATAATCGAGATAGGAACACCTGCCGAAGCACAAAAGACCCCTTCAGCATATGGGATTTTTAATCTGATTCACAATGGTAAAATTCTTGCTGACAGGTATATATC
>DOTV01000207.1 GCA_003520925.1 Bacteroidales bacterium
TTACCATAATAAATACGGAGATGATATAACCTTCATCCCCGGAGCTTATTTTGCAAACGCTTACAATACAAAAGAACAGGTGAACAGGGACCTCCATGACGGTCTGGCAAAAGTATCTGAAATTGTCGGCAACGGCTTTCGTCCCCGGAGTGTTGTGGCAGGTTTTCTGTCTTCCGCAAACCAGCAGTATCTTGCCGAAAAGGAAGGTATTCATGTTTGCCAGGGAAATATCTGGAGTCAATATGCAATTGATAATCAGGATGGTGACGGATCTGTATCATATCCTTTTTACCCGTCAAAAGAACATTTCTGCAAGCCTGCTCAGGGCAGGGACGATTTTATAGATTGTGTGAATCTTGATGGCTGGACAATGGATTTTTTAGCTGCCCGCCGGGAAGGTTTTGCCGGTGGTTTTAACAGCAGGATGGGTGTCGGACCAATAGAAACCCTTGGAAAATACGGACTTAAAACCGGGGTCGAAGAGATGCTCCATACTACTGCTGTACATTTTGACAGCGGATATAGGCTAAATGGGTTCGCATGGGTCACAAACTGCTGGGAGGTGTCACTCCCAATAGATGTTTCCGGACTAAAAGAGTGGCTCAGTGAAATAAAAGAGCGCTGGCCTGATGTAAAATTCATCACTCAGGGGGAGTTCGGCCTGATCTGGAGATCACATTACAGGTCGAATAGTTTTAATTATAAGTTTGAAGAAAAAGGATCAGGAATTGGCGGATCAGACAGTGATATGGAAATCAGGTGGTTCATGAACAAGGATTTCAGACTTGCCTTAATCAGAAACAATAACCAGCAGGCACCTGAAAGAGTTATTGATTTCACACGTTATGATCTGCCTGCCATTGAACCTTCGGAAAATACCAGAAAGTGGAGCCTGCTGGGGGACATCAATCAAAAACAGACCCGTCCCCAGGACAAGCCCGTACTTTTGACAGAGCTTTCAGAGACTGCAAAATCAATTATCAGGAAATATTATCCTTTTTTATTTCAGGCCGGCAACAGGCCTTAACGCCGTTTTGCTTTACGGCTGGAATGATCTTCTTAACCTCAGACTTAACACAATATTGTCGTTGGTAAGTTCGTAAACAAATTCAAATTCACGCAGTAAGCACCTCAGTTGCGGATTTTCTCCCGATTGCATCCACTGCTACCACTTTGAATTCCTTTCCCGAAGTAATCTCATAGATAAACGGGTCCCTTGATACCTGCGGAAGATGCCGGACTGTTCCAATAGTCTTTCCATCGCAAACTATTTCATAATGCGAAACAGGTTCATTACCTGCATAACTGGTGTCCCATGATAATTTTACTCCGTCGGATTTACTGATTTTAGCATTTCTCGGAGGAGTCAGGCCGGTGTCAGCCAGCTGGAAATAATTTGTTTCCCCGTTACGTGCACGCTCTCCTATCTTCTCAAGTTCACGTCTTTCACTTTCACTCAGGGCATCAGGTTTGATTTGTGAAGCATAATAGTTCTGAACAAGCTGGCATTTAAGCGGATTGTTATTTATCTCACCAATGCCTATTATCAATGTATGTATACCCGGAGTTGTAAGTACATATTCGATAAGAGGTCTGCTCGGGACCGTTTCGGTTCCTATCACTCTTACAACGTCCTCAGGTTTGCTCGACCATCCTGGTTCTTTTGTATACATTGTTCCGTCGGCAAATACCTTCATTCCAATAATACCCAGGTTCCTGGCCTGTGCGACCGGGATCACATTGTACTGCATATTCAGATAGCGGCGGTCATTCACGTTGATTGCAACCAGCATGCCATCGAGAAGGTCCCATTTGTCGCGCTGGATCATATCCATCATTGCAGGAGCATTATTGTGTCCTGAAAATCCAAGATGCCTTACAAGCTTTTCATTTTTAGGATTCAGCCCGGTTATGTTGGTGCCATCCCTGTAGTCGCGAAGAGCAACCAGTGCTCCAAAATTTTCATTTATATCAAGGGGGGTTTCCAGGCCTTTAAACACTACATCAACTTCTTCGAAATTAGTAATATTATGTATTAATATCATATTTACATAAGCCCCTTCAGGATAGCTTCCGTCATCGTTTCCGAACATCTGTGAAAGAGAGCGTTTCAGATCGGCCACTGCACCCTCCCCATGGTCACCGTCGGTACTGTTCCTGACGTTGTCGAGCTTCGGATAGTTACCTTTTGCCCAGCGTACCATTGTCTTGGTTGTCAGGAAAATTGAATCCCTCAGTTTCTGATCATAACCTTTTTGTCCGGGAACAAGGTTGAGTTTCCGGAAAGCTTTTCCATAATTTTTCTGACTCGGGCCATAAGCATTCGAGGTATCGTAATAATTTATGCCCAGATCAAACGATTTCAATATTATATCAACAGGTTCAATACCTTCCGGAGTCCACATCAGTGAACCCTGTCCTCCGAGCCCAATTGTTGTTACATCGAAATTGATTCGTCCGAAACTTCGTTTCATTGGCGAAGGAATGACTGTAGAAGTGCATGACAGGGCAGGCAACAATGAAACACCAGCTGCGGCAGCTGCTGAAAGTCTCATAAATTCTCTTCTCGTAAGTTTGGATCTTGATTTAACTGAAGCCATTGCAGGATAGTTTTAGATAAGGTTTAGAACGGAATACAAATCTAATAAAACAAGCATTATTTCAAATGAAATTTCATGCAATATAGTTGAATATTTGAACCGGTAGATCTGAGGGGTTATTGTCAATTGCTCACGTAAAATTGAAACAGGTAAATGGTTTTGTGAGATGAGTGAATTGAAGTAATTACTGACAATCCTGTGTGTATTTCTCAAATTTCGTAAATTAGTTAAATCTAATTCTTACCAAAATGAAAAAATATCTCTTATTTCTGATTTTCCTTATTGTTCTGATTTCATGGTCTTGTCAGAACAGAAAATGGCAGCAGCTCTTCAATGGTGCCGATTTAAATGGCTGGGAACAGGTAGGCCCAGGACAATTTGTAGTTGAAAATGGTCTACTGAAGACTGTCGGCGGAATGGGTATGATACTCTATCCTGCCGAAAAATTCAATGATGCTGTTATCCGTGTCGTCTATATGGTGAAGGATAATGACTGTAATTCAGGAGTATTTATAAGGATCCCCGAAAAACCATCTGATGAATGGGTAGCTGTAAATACCGGGTATGAAGTTCAGATAGATAATGGGACGAGACATGTAGGAGGGGATTATCATTGTTCCGGAGTATTATATTCTCTTACAAAAGCATTAGCTCATCCGCAAAAAAAACCAGGAGAATGGAATACGATGGAAATAACTCTCGACGGTCAAAAAACATTAGTGTTTATTAACGGAGAGAAAGTGACTGATTTTACAGAAGGAGATACTGTACCTCCAAAAACAAGAGATTTTGAACCCGAGAGGGGAACAAGACCCGAATCGGGCTATATTGGTTTGCAGAATCATGATTCATTATCAACGGTTTTTTTCAGGGAAGTTGCCGTAAAAAAAATAAGGAAGAATTAATTGTAAAGGGTGAAAAGATCTGTTAAAAAGTCAGAAGGCTCTCTGAATCAATGTCATTCTGAGAAATGAATATAAAACCGGCAATTACAAAATCAGATCTGAAAAGATTTGTTGAGCTTCCATACAAACTCTATAAGAATGATCCGGTTTGGGTGCCACCGCTATTGGATGAACAATTCGGTCAGTTTGATAAGAAGCGTAATCCTATGCTTGGTCATTGTGAATATGAACTGTTCATTCTTGTGGATAATGAAAAAATAATAGGTCGGATCGCCGCTTTTATTGACAGACTGGCTCTGGAGACCTGGAAGGAACCGATCGGGTTATTCGGATATTATGAGTGTATTGAAGATATAAAGGCCTCTGCAATACTCTTTGAAACCGCCGCAAACTGGCTCCGGAATAAAGGTATGACAAAAATGAGAGGGCCCTGGAGCTTTGTATCCCAGGAGTGGGGACTGGTTATGGAGGGTTTCAGTCCCTCACCAGTGGTGATGGCACCTTATAATCCTGCTTATTATATTGATCATATGGCATCCTTTGACTTTAAAAAGATAAAGGATCTGCTGGTTTACTATATTTCAATAAAGGAGGGTTACACAATACCTGAAAGAATAATGACTCTTACAGATGATGTAAGAAAACGATATGGGGTTCATATCCGTCAGGTTGATATGAAGAACTATGATTCAGATGTACAGAGGGTCATTGAACTGTCGAACAAAAGTCTCATCAACAATTGGGGCTATACCTCCGTAACAAAGGACGAAGCTGAAGCTGTTGCACATGATTTGAAGCCAATTATCCAGGCAAAAGGTGTAATCTTTGCTGAGGACTCTAAAGGCAAACCTATCGGTTTCGCGATTACCCTTCCTGATGTAAACCGGATTTTGAAAGGCTTGAATGGGCATCTTTTTCCATTCGGATGGATTAAGCTTCTCATCGGTATACCAAAACTGCGTCATTACCGTCTTTTTGCCCTTGGAGTGATCCCCGAGTATCATGGGAAAGGTATCGACAGTCTTTTATATCGTGCTCTTTGTGAGTCTCTCTATACACCTGAAACCTGGATGGAGATCAATTACGTCCTTGAAGATAATGCCCCTATGAATAATGCAATTCATAAACTCAACGCAAAGCCTCTCAGGAGGTACAGGGTCTTCGAGAAAAAGATATAATGTAGTTTTGGCACACCCTTTGCTTTTATCTCTTTGAAGAGTCAGATCTTCATAAACACAAAGAGATGAAAAAGCTTATATTCACATCGATCCTCGCAGTCATGATAGCCTCAGCGGCGACAGTCAGGGCACAGGACTACCCGAGGGATTACCTGGGTCTACCCGGTGACAATCTTAACCTCTACGCGGTACTGGATCTTTTCCGGAATTCCGAAACTCTTGAAGACTTCGAAAGAAGTCTGAACAACCCTGATTCAAGGATCAATAACCTGGATCTCAATGGTGATAACTTTGTTGATTATATAACCGTATCTGATTATGTCGACAAAAAAGTCCACACGATTGTTTTGCGAGCCCTGCTTGGACGGAACGATTACCAGGATGTAGCCGTTTTCACTGTCCAGAAGCTGCGAAGGAAGAGGGTGATGATACAGCTCGTTGGTGATGTGGCTCTTTACGGAAGGAATTATGTAATTGAACCGGTAATAACTAAAAAACGTGGTCAGAGATCCTACTCAAATCAATATTTTGCTGATGATGTAGTCATCGTCAACAATTACTACTGGGACATTTACGACTGGCCGCTTGCAAGGCACATCTGCCGGTCTCATAACAGAGGATGGCATTCATCATGGTACTGGGGTTACTACCCCGGCTACTGGGAACCCTGGAGACCTTATTACTGGGACTACTACTACGGCTACCATTCAGGCTGGAACAATTATTATCACACCTGCTACAATCGTTGGGACCACCTGAGGTACAACCGCTATAATGACTTCTATTACAACAGCATTCGCCAGCAATCATCGCAGGTGAACCACAGGATCACCAATGGCAGCTATAATGTGACCTACTCGCGTCCTGAACAGAGGGTTGAAGGTGCTGAACTCTATAACAGGGTACACTCTACCTCCGGAAATGAAAGCCGCAGGAGTGCGGCGACGACGATTGAAAGCAGAAGAACATCTTCGTCGAATGTAACAACAAGGAGGAGGGCTGACGACAGCAGAATTGAAGAGCAAAATACAATTGATAACAACAATGCTGAAAGAAGAGAAGCCGAATCACG
>DOTV01000024.1:0-7641 GCA_003520925.1 Bacteroidales bacterium
TCCTATTGTTGTTCAATGTGTTTTTTAATGCCCGTCGGTCCGCTAGATAATCACGTTACTCAGGCCGCTGTACGAATGAATTAAAGAACCATCGGTGGTGGTTATTATAAGGTCTGTTTCATTATGCTTAACAGAAATCGATGAGCAGTACGCGGAGGCTTTCAGTACTTAAATCCCAGCATGTTCCAGTGATTAATCTGCCAGAGAAAAAGCAACAATGAAAATGTCAATGCATAAAAATGAATTTTTCCGGATAGTCTTAATCCCTTTCTGATTGTCAGTTTAAATACCATATATATTAAAACCGGCAGGAATATGCATAAAATTAAAGGAATAACAAGCACAGCTTTCAGCGCCGGCGATACTCCATAGGCTAATTCCCAGGGTTTACTTAATGATGACATAAGGCCAATGATAAACAGAAGAACCAGAACAGAGGTAATCCAGCCAATCCATTTATTAAATGCAGGCAGGGATAGTTGTTCACCCGGATTTAAGGAATATTTTCTTCTGGTAAGATACAAAATGGGCCAGTGAATAAATGTTAAAAGAAAGATTATCATCCATATAGCCAGCAAAAGGATATTTAGAGTCCCCGAATCAATGAAAGGTAACCTTTCCATCGGCATAACTGCCAGATTGCCGGGGAATATTTTTGCATATTTCCCATTTTGCAGTTCTCCAAATGCAAAGTATTCATCACCGCTCTCTTTAATAAAGGTAGAGTCATTTACCATAAACCATTTCTGCGAATCAACCCCCCTGGCTATAAGATAACCGCTTGTGTCATAACTTACTTTCAGCGGGCTCAATATTGATGCAATTCGTGTCATATCGCTGTGGGGGTAACGGTTGTACCTGTACTCCCCGGTAAATTTTTCAGAATTCGAGCTGGTTAGTCTGATTTCCTGTTTTGCTGGTTTCAAAGGGGAGATGTGGTCCATAAACAATCCGAAAACCTGAGAATAATCTGCTGTCTGGGTGTTGAATGAGACAAAAAGGCCGAGATTTTTTTCAGGAATCAAAGCCATAAGTGAATGGAACCAGAATGTATCACCGCCGTGTCCGATTGTGCGGATACCATTCCAGTTCACAAGTTCATAAATGCCCAATCCAATCCCGCTGACAAAAGGAGAAGCTCTGAATTCAGTACCGTGAATTCGTGAGAAACTGGCAGAGTCAAGAATTGAAATATCATTGTATCTCCCAAGCTGAAGTTGGGTTATCATATACCTTGCCATATCTTCAGCCGTTGAACTGGCTCCTCCAACCGCTGCTAAAGGGATGAATTCGAATCCATATTCTTTAAGTGAACCGTTTTCATAATTATAACCCTTCGATACCATCCCGGCCAGATGATCGGGAAGAGGCTGCCTGAAGGTGGTATGATTCATTCCCAGAGGCTTTAATATATTTTGTTCAACATACTCATTCCATTTCAGTCCTGAAACATTCTCCACAATGTATGCTGCTATACCCGTTCCGTGGTTGGAATAAGACATCTCAACTCCTGAAGGTCTGACACGTTCAGGCAGCTGTTCTTTCAGGATTTCTCCGTATGGTCTTATTGATTTTTCATCTCTTCCGAATATTCCAAGCATTCTGTCCTCAAATCCCGGGGTATGAGTCATCAGGTTCCTGAGGGTAATTGGGCCTCCTTTTTCATCAGGAATCTTGAAATCGGTGAGATAATCATTAACATCTACATCCAGGTTGAGTTTACCCTGAGCAGCAAGCTGCATTACCGCGATCCAGGTGAAGGTCTTTGAGATAGAGCCGATTCTGAAAAGAGAAGAATCAGGACTGACCGGACTTTTATTCTCATAATCCGAATAGCCATATCCCTTTTTCAAAACAGTTTTTCCATCCTTTACAACAGCAACTACGGCACCTGCTATATGTTTTGATTTAAGATGGTCATTCATCATGCCATCGAAGAAACTCTCAAGCAGAGACGGGTCAGAAATCCATGATCCTGGTAAGTTTTGTGAAGAAACATTTTTACAGGAGATGATTATTAAGATCAGGCTGAAAATGATAGTTCTCATAATAAACAGGTTTTAATCTGAGACTGTTAGACTCTTTTGAGATTGGTACAATTTAATAAAAATCATGCTCAGTTTATATCAACATTTAAATTCTTGTAACAATTCGGTGACTAAAGTTACAATGGCACTTTTGGAACGAGGTTCATTGTTCTTATCTTTAAAAGGGGCGAGAGTCCTGTTAAGGCTTTCCTTTTTTGCTTTTCGCTGTACCGATTCTAATTACTGAACCTATATCCTGACTATCAGTATGGGAGTTTTAGCATGTCTTTATTTCAATTTTGAAACAAAACTCTTAATAATGTTTGATTTTATTACTTTAATCACTCCGGACTTTAGTTAATTTTAAGTACTGATCAATTATCTAATATTCTTAGAAAAATGAAAAAATTACTGCTTCTCTCTGTTTTGTTTTTTGACATATTGATTTTAATCAATCCCTGTCATGTTCAGGGACAGGTTTCACAGGAAAAGCCTCAATCGAGGATAGTTGAGGATGGTGGAACAGGTCCATATTCTGCCATAATGCTTAGAGAAACCACCTTACAGACACATACAGTTTTCAGGCCGAAAGACCTGACTCCTTTTGGAGCTAAAAACAAGCTCCCTGTGATTGCATGGGGTAACGGAGCCTGTGCAAATTCACCCTGGGAACATGTAAATTTTTTATCAGAAGTTTCGTCCTATGGATTTCTTGTGATAGCAATTGGGCCTATGCCCCTGGAGGGAGAAAAAGGCAGAGGCCGATCCGAATCCTCGCAACTTATTGATGCAATTGAATGGGCGATTGTTCAGAACAGTGATAAGTCCGGTCCGTATTATAATAAGATCGATGTGACAAAAATAGCCGTAAGCGGAATGTCATGCGGAGGGTTGCAGGCTCTTGAGACAGCTCCCGACCCAAGGGTTTCGACCGTCATTATCTGTAACAGTGGTATCCTGCCCAAACCGGGCAGCGGTATGGCAGGAATGCCGGGTCTTGCCAAGGATCAACTATTGAAACTTCATACTCCTGTTCTGTACATACTTGGAGGAGAATCGGATATTGCCTATGCAAATGGCATGGATGATTTTAAACGTATAGACCATGTACCGGTATTTGCTGCAAATATGGATGTGGGACACGGCGGCACTTACAGCAAACCTCACGGCGGTGAATTTGCAAAAGTCGCAATATCCTGGTTACTATGGCAGCTTAAAGGGGACAAAAAGGCAGGCAAGCTTTTCAGAGGTAAATCCTGTGGCTTGTCAAAAGATCCAAACTGGAAGGTCGAGAAGAAGAACCTGAAGTGACAAAAAAGCGCATGACCTGCTAAATGGACTTTGTACTATTAAAGCATGCTGAACCTATAAAAGATAACAACATAATTACACAAAGCCAGGCGAACCAATCACCGAAAAGGGAATATATTGTTTTCACTCCTTTTACAGGTAACTCAGTAGTGATTATTCTGTTATTAAGTGTTTTATAATAATCCATTTGCGAGAGAACCCTTCCCTGGTAATCTGCCCCCATTGTTAATCCCTCAAGGGTAGTTCTTAACATAGAACATCCATTCTCTACTGCGCGGAACATAGAAAATTCAGTATGCATCTTAGCAGCTCCCCTTGCAGGCTCATCTCCCGGAACTATAAGTATGTCCACCCCCTTTTTTCCCGCCTGCCGGATGAAACGATGAAATTCCATTTCGAAACAAATGGGTGAGGCTATTCTTCCATAAGGAGTATTTATGATTTCGACCATGTTCCCCCTGTAAAAACTGGCGTTCGGATTTCTTCCCTTATAATGATCATATTCGATCTGCCCGTCAGGTCGAATTGCCAGTACATGATTTTGATCGGGTCCTTTGTAATCGCCAAGTACAAGCAGACTGGGGAAAAAGTAAATCTGGTTTTCCCTGGCGAAATTCCGCATTCGTTTTATTAATGCAGCCTCATCCTCTGCAAACACAACAGCGTTGCCACTGGCCCATGAGAGAATCTTGATGCCTGTAGGAATGAGCTTTTCTGAAGACGAAAACAATTCATCCTGAATCTTAAATGTTAATGCCCGATATTTTCCTTTCTCCCTGAGTTTGTCAGCATCAGACATACCATCCTCATAGATGTAGAACATATTGTCTTCCTCAAAGCCGGCTATTACAGAACCTACCTTTACAGTTCCCGGATCAGGCCCAAAGAAAGCCAGACGGATGCTGCCCCAGATTACTATCAGCAGGAAAAGTCCTGTGAACACTGCAACAGGCAGTCTAACTTTCTTCAGCTCGAATTTTTCCTCCCAAAGCAAATTGATAATTGAAGCAAGCCAGCCTGTAAGGAAAGATGGTCCCCATACTCCCGTAATTGAGACAAGCTGAATAACTGGCTTAAAGGAGAACATAGAACCGGTCCAGTGAAGTATGGTTCCCAATTGTTCAACATATGAGAAAAGGAACTGTATCACAATAATGGAAGCAGGATAAACCAGGGTTGAAAGAAGCTGATTTCGGATTCTTTTATGGAGGAAACGGTCAATAAGACATGGGATTATTATATAAAGGGTAAAACTAGTCGCAATAAGAATTTTAAATTCCGGGTCCACCTGTTCAGCAAGACCTGTGAACCAGATATGTGAAGTCAGCAATAGAAACGGGAATGCCAGCAGAATTCCCCAAAATCCACGTTGTATCCTGAAATATCTCAGGAAGAAAATTGAACCGATCCATGTTGTAACCGGGAGGTTCCATTTCCCACCCATAAACAGCAGAAAAACACATCCTGCCATTAGCCAGAAAAAATCTGCCGCCTGATTTTTTTTCTCATCTATCCCCATTACATTTCATTAAAGATTTATTTATAGCATAGATCCGGGGATAAAATTAGAAGCGGTGATGCCTTATATACAAGATAATTCCCTTAAACGGGACATTTCACAAGTCGAATCGTACTTTTGTGTATGCAGATTGTACCGTGGTCCTATTTATTAAGCCACTCTTTGAAGACATGAACCCTTTCACGACTTACAATAACTTCATAATTGTCGGGCAGGAGCTGAAGGATCAGCCGGCGGTTGAAGTAGCCTGAAAATTTATTAATTGCCTTTATACTTGCAATTGTATTGCGGTTTACCTGAAAAAACTGTTCAGGATCAAGTACTCCATTCAATTCAGTAATGTTGTTTTCTACGATTGATCTTCCACCTTTCAATAATCGTGCAAACACCAGACCCTCTTCAGCAAAGAAATATGCGATTTCATCTGTTGAAAGGTATTTATAATGAATGCCTGACCTTACAAGAAACCTCCGCTTAAATGGTTTATGACCTGTCGAAATGATTTGATTATACTCGGTAAGATTTGCTCTTAAATATGCATCCTTTGTTTTTATAAATTTATCAAAAGCTTTTTTGAGATCGGAAAAATTAAATGGCTTCAGCAAATAATCAATACTGTTAAGCCTGAAAGCATTTAAAGCAAATTCGTTATATGCTGTTATGAAAATCACAGGCAGTTCCAGATTCACCTGATCAAAAAGATCAAATGACGATCCGTCGGTCAGCTGGATATCAGCAAGAATAAGGTCAGGCATTTCAGTTTTGTGAATGAACCAATTCACTCCTTTCTCAACCGAATCAATTACTCCAATGACTGAAAAAGAATTATTGTATTGTTTTATAAACCTGGCAATCAGGTCTGCAGTTCGCCTTTCATCTTCTATGATCAATATCTTCATTCTTCAACTGAGTTTGGGAAGTCTTACTACGAAGTAATTATCAGATACATCTATAAGTACCTCCTTATCGCTCTCAATGGCATATCTCTTTCTTATATTTTGCAGTCCGATGCCTGTTGATTCCTGCAACAATTTCCGTTTGTTTATATTGTTTTGTACAATAATATACCCGTCATTCTCAATAATCTCAACGATCAGCTGATTATCCTTTGTAAAGACATTGTGCTTCACCGCATTTTCTACCAGCATAAGAAGTGAGTGCGGCAGTATTTTGCATTTTAACCGGGTTTTTTCCGTCAGGTTCACCGACAGACGGATATATTCAGGATAACGCATCTTAATCAGGAAATAATATGAGTCAAGAATATCAAGCTCTTTGTCGACAAATATCAGGTTGTCGGTATTGGTTTCAAGAATGTAACGGTAATGCTTCGACAGATGAGAAATATAATCGGATGAAATTTCGGATTTCTCAAAAATCAATGAGGATAAGACACTCAGACTGTTAAAGAAAAAGTGAGGATCAATCTGATTTTTAAGTGCTGCATATTGTGCAGTAATACTCTCTTTCTTTCGCAGCGCAGCAGCCACCTCCATCTCTTTCACATTCTTCATTGAACTTATAAAAATATGTGTTCCGTACACCAGTATGAAAAACAAAATGAATCCGAACAACAATTCCGGATTTAAATTTAATGATCCCGGGATATCAAATGAGCCAAATATTTCGGGATTTAAAAATGACACATCTTCTGTGCCCGCAACACCGAACAGGTGATCCATCAGAGTGTATCCCAAGTTAAAGATCAGTGATCCTGCAATGACAAGAAGAAATAGAACAAGGGTTACAAATGAAAGTCTGCGGTACCATATTTTCTTATACTGTGAATTACTTACAAGCCTATTGTAAAATAAGCTGCAGGCTTCCCAGAACAGCATCCAATAAATAATAAAATAAAGGCTGAACACCAGACTTCTGAGGGTTGGTTCAAATGCGCCTGAGAATGTCTGATCTCCCTGTTTGAACAGCAAATGAAATATAAATATCACGGAAAGACGAAGGAATAATCTTTTCATATTTTTATTCATAGCTGGAAAGCTTTCATGAATGAAAGTTAAGTATTAATTTTTACAGTTAAGAAAGGATAATTTTTAGACTAATAATCCTCATTAGTTAACAGCCCAAAGAAAAATCCCGCATCCCGCATATCGGAACAAGAGATTTTTCTTTGAGCAGAGTGTGATCAGATATCTGACCTCAGAACCGGCATTAAAATCCAATCTTATAATGAACCGTAAATTGCACTTTACGAAGCAATTCAAATCATGAAAATAGGTTAAGCAACCCCAGCTTCTTTTCATTATCATCAAAATATGTCCATTCATCGAGGAAATGGTAATTTTCAGACCACTCTTCAAAATAGCTACCGTTTGGAACACCGAAAGTAAAAACGGCACCGCCTTTCATGCCTAACTGACGTTTAAATTTCCATTGCATATAACGGCTTTCCATTTTATCAACCCAATAACGATTAGTGACTTCACAAACAAGCTCGGCCCCTGGCAATTCATGATTAATAATTGACAGTAGCATTTTTACATCATCTTTTTTTAAATACATAAATACACCCTCTGCAAGAATAAGATAAGGACCGCCAGTTTTTACTATTCCAAGCCATCTCAAATTAAGAATTGAGCCTTCTAAAAAATGCGTCGAGAATTTTCATTCATAAATCTTCCCCGAAGCTTTATTACTTCAGGAAAATCAATATCGAACCACTTAAGTTTCCCGTTGTCTATCCGTTCAAATCTTGTATCTAATCCACATCCAATATTTTTTATTTTTATCCTCTAACAAGAGTAAGCTCTTAATTAGTCTGAAAAC
>DOTV01000024.1:7995-13187 GCA_003520925.1 Bacteroidales bacterium
ATCGGCAAGGGCTTTTTCTTTGTAGACAAGAGGATTGAAATATCTAACCAATGTTTAAAAAATGATATTGGAATAATATTAAACCTTAAGGAGATTCTAAATAATAGAGAATTGTAGCTCTTGTAATTCATAATCATTTCATTTTTAGCTTACTCCTGATTTCTTTAAAAAAATATTTAAAAAAACTTGACTTTTCTGATTTAATAGTTATAACTTTGTATAGTTTAAATAAAATGAAGTATATAAAACACAGTAAATCATGAATTATAGATCAAAAATCAGAATGTCGATAGGATGGATCTACCCTATAGGTATATTTTCGTCCTATATTTTATTGCTTCTTGAATATGAGCTTAGGCGTGTCTTGCGTCAGGGTGGATATGATTCGTGGGGAATACCATACATCACTATAATACTTGTTTCCCTGATGTTTATAATCCTAGGCATTTTACAATGGTTCCGCTACAGAAACTGGATATACCCTGTACTTGGATTTCTGATGGGTATAACCACAGCCCAGGCGTCATTCATTTTTCCTGATTATGATAATGCCGGAATAATTGGACTAACCTATTTTATATGTTTTATCATTATCATTCTTTTTATAATAATTAACTGGAGCTCACTTTACCATCACGAGAGATTTGAAATTAACTCACGCAGGCTTTTCAGACTCGCGGCAGAGAGGATAATTGAAACCTCCGACGGTTTTACCGAAAGACCATACTCCGCAGGTTCCATAGAAGCAACAAAGGATGAACTGCTTGGCCTGTCAAGATACCTGCATGCAAATTTTATTGTAAGGCCCTTCTATCTCGATGATTCCGTAAGCATGGCTTTTTCGATGAATAAAAGCCTGATAGTAGTTGAAGACCCCTCGGAAGTAAGTCATGTAACCATGGATAGCCACGGAAAAATAAGTATTAAAATTTCGGAAAAAGACTACCGCGATTACAGGCACAGTCTCAGCTTCGACCGCCTATGTGCATCGATGGCAGATCTCTTTATTAGATTCCTGGAATATTATAAAAACGGGCACGAATCGAGGATTTTATCGGAGTTGAAATCTGCCCGCTAATTGTATAAAATAGAGATTTAATTTAAAAAGAAGAGCAATGAAAAAAATGGGCAAAACTCTTATGTCGCTCCTGGTGACTTGCGTCTTCATTATAACCGGGAGTGCTTATTCCCAGGAAGCCAATCCCTGCAAAACAGGCGGACAGACCAATTATTTCGGGATTGAAATGAAAAATATCCTTTGCGGATATTCTGTTGAAACTTGCTGCACAGGAATGTGGAATGGCAAAAAAGTCTTGTATGAGTATTCTGATGTTGTTCTTAAAATGTCGCTGCTCGGGTCCGATGTGGATGGAGGTTTTAAAGCGCTGTATTTAATTGATCCGAAGACTGACAGGGCGGTTATGATTGAAATAAGTGTGATAAACAATCAATCGTATGTCATAATTAATACAAGAATTGATGGTGATACAATTCATTTCAGGAGTACAAACACCGGAAGTGAAAAAGTTATTCTTGCTGGGAATGATGTAATGATCTCTTCACCTTCAAGATATCCATACCTTTTAGAAGATTTTATACAAGGTGGTGCCAATGAAAAGAAGTATAAAGTTTTCGATCCGATGAAAGGTGAAATAACAGAGAAGCTTTATACCAGGAAGCCTGATGAGAGTATTTCTTTAAGAGATACAGTTTATAAGACTATAGTTCTTGATGAGGCTGATCTGACGACAGGTATGAAAACCACATTATGGTTACGTAAAAGCGATGGTTATAACATCAGAGCTAATATTGCAGGGAGGCAGCATATTTACCTTGCCGATAAATCAGTGAGCAGCAAGATTATACAGGCAAACCTGGATGATCTATTTTTCGCAAAAGTTAATAAGACCATTCCCGAAATGATGAACCTTACCTATGTTAAGGTTAAAGCTCAGATAAATACTTCTGGGGAAACTATTACACCTGAATCACTGAATTATCCAGGGCAGAAATTCACAGGTACAGTTGTAAATAACTTTATTGATGGTGAATTTGAGGTTAAGCCTGTCAGATACAATGGATTAAACTCACCACCATTCCCTCAGGATTATAGCCATAATACATTGTTAAAGAAGTACCTGGAACCTGAATTGACTATAGAATCGGACGATCCGCTTATTATTTCTGAAGCGGACAGAATTACAAAGGGTTCGAAAGATTCGTGGGAGGGTGCTGTGCGACTAAGCAAGTGGGTTTCTGAAAATATTGCAGGGGCAGTTCCGGGAGGGATTTCTGCTATAAACTCACTTAAAATGCAGGAGGCCGAATGTGGAGGGCATTCAAGGCTTCTTGCGGCATTCTGCAGAGCCATAGGAATTCCTGCAAGGCTATCCGTTGGTTGCGTATATACACTTAAAAATACAGGAAGCTTCGGCCAGCATGCTTGGACCGAAGTTTACATGGGAGAGGCGGGATGGATACCGGTCGATGCAACTTACGGTGAGACCAATTATATCGATGCAAGTCATATCCGGCTCGGAGAAAATGCTAATTATCGACCAGTTAAAATGGAACTGCTGGATTACACTCTTAATACGAAGGAGAATAAGAATACTCTATTTGATTCTTTCAGTGGGGTCTTAGGGAATTATATTAATTTAGAGCAGTATCGGATGTTCAGTATTATTAAAAAGGATGATGGTTTTGCTATAAATATCCCGGGACGGGTTGTTCTCGATTTAAATCCTCCAAATGATAAAGGTATATGGTATCCTAAATTAACATCTGAAATTGGCATACTTCCCAAACTTAATCCTGATGGAACAACTGATAAGTTAGTAATATACCAGCTCTATAGACTTAAAAAAATGTCTCAGCCCGATTCAAGTATCAAAAAGATACCGGCAGAGCTCAGAAAGTTTGCGGGAAATTATCAGTTTGCCCCGGTAAAACTATCAGTTGATGTGATGTTTGATAAAAACGGTATGACCACGCAGGAGCCCTTGGGGAGATTAAAAGAAAGAATCGCCTACACAAAAACGGGAGATATCTGGATTGATAGAGCGGGCAACTATGAGATCAGCTTTGTTGCTAATATTGAGAATGAGATAACAGCATTAATCTTAACTACCAAAACAGAATTCATAAGAGGAGAGCCGGTTACTAACGTCCTTGAAAAAGTTCTAAAGGAATATGATACTGAGGCGATGATAGATAAGTACACTGAATTAAAAGGGTCGAAAAAAAGTGGTTACCTGTTTTCAGTACATATGCTTCATCAGATCGGTAGTAATCTATTGGGGGAGAATAAGATTAATGATGCACTCAAGGTTTACCAGCTTAATTATAAGGATTATCCAAATTCATTCACAACAAATGATGCTCTTGCAGAAACCTATCTTAAAATGGGAGAGAAAAAGGAAGCCTTAAAGTTTTTTAAGAAATCGGTGGAATTGATGCCGGATTATGAATATGGAAAGAAAATGATTGAAGAACTTAAAAGACAATAATATTATGTATTATCCACGTAAATTAAGGAACGACTTTAGAATAACGGGTTTCATACCTGCAATAATCTGTCTTTCGTTAGGTGCCCTCATCTGGCTATTTATAGGCAGGAGAGAGGGTTATTTATCTGTGTCAATTTTCTTTATACTTTATTCCTTGTTCTCATTCTGGATTTATTTCCGTACACGAAACCAAAGCTATCTTGCTGCCTCGACCTGGCAATTTTTGTTTGGAATCTATATTTCCACTAGTTCCAGTTACCCGGTTATAAAAGGGGTTGACCCGAAAATTTCAGGTTTATTGATATTTCTATTCCTCTCTTCAACTGTATGGCTCTTTTATCTTGTGTTTACAAGAAAAGCAAAATGGAAAGGAAGGGAGGTGTTCGAGCTCGCATCTGTATCTATAGAACCTCAACCTGACGGATTTACCGAACGTCCTCGTCCCGCAGGTAAAACGGATTACACCAGATCAGAATTGACTGGTTTTGCTGAGTTCCTTAAGAAGAACCTGGTAGCTATGCCATACTACGAAGTAAATCGGATCGTGTTTGTTCCTGTTAAAATGGAGGAAGAATTCGGTTACATCTTTAATCCTGCCAAATTTAAGGAGAGCAGAAGCTGGATCGCATTTGATTTCCAGGGAAATGTAACTGTAAACGTATCAAAGAGAGACTATATCGGATATAAGGAAGAACTGTCATTCGATCAACTCTGTGATAACCTGGGCAAATTGTTTATTGAATTTATGAGGTATTATCGTAAAGGGGAAGAAGAGAGGATCCTGTACAAACTAAATGAACTTGGATTGGGTTTAACAACTTAATAGCTTAAAACAGTGGATTTTAAAGAGGCATCAAAGCTTGGTTCATGTTTGTCGAAGGATTATGCAGAAGATATGTTCAGACTCCTGGTGAACTACGAAAGTATCTCCGCGTCTGAGGCAGCATCGCGCCTGAATATTCATATTAAAACAACTCAGGATTTCCTTGAGGACTTGTGCAGCCTTGAGATAATTAACAAGGAAGAAGTTTATGAAGGTAAGAGACCTTATTTCAGGTACAAATTGAAGGCAAGTAAGATTTCCATGGTGATTGACCTTACTACACTAAACCTGAAAGAAGAGATTTCCGATTCAAGGTTGAAGATAAGGATCCGTGAGATGAAAAACGCAAAGGCAAGGTTTACTACTTCACGAAGTAGCGATTATATAAGCAATGTGGTTATATGGATGGGAGAGGGGCGTAACAGAACGGAAAGAAAGATTAACCTCTCAATACCTCAGGGCAGATTTCTCTTTTACCTCCCGTTCCCGACTGCAGAACCAATATGCATATCCGATATAATAAAACTGGCAGGGATAGAAAACACCCATGTCCCGGAGATCGTCGATATCGTACAGGTACTGACTGGTTTCGGGGTAATTGAGAAAAGATAAACAAGTAATATGTTTAAAAGAAGTAGAGGTCTCATGGTTGGGAATTTCAGATATATATACTCTAGCCTGAATTCATTTTTTCTTGCAAGGTTTCGATTTAAGGTTATATCATAAGGATAAAAAGAAGAGGATTATTTGATGATCCTCATGAAAGGTGCTTAACAAAGAAAAAGCCCTGCAGCCGCTTTTGGGTTAGCAATAGCTTATTGCAAAGTCACCCCTCTTTGCGAAGCAGAGAGGGGACGGGG
>DOTV01000024.1:13437-13597 GCA_003520925.1 Bacteroidales bacterium
CAGAGAGGGGACGGGGTAAGTACATGAAACCAGAGGATTACAATTTCGCTTCGCCTGCCATAGCCTTCGGCTGAGGCGGGCTTCGCTCAACAGTGATCCTCTTCGGGGGAGCTTAACAAGGAAAAAGCCCTGCAGCCGCCTGCGGCGTCTGGCGGGTTTT
>DOTV01000240.1:0-4865 GCA_003520925.1 Bacteroidales bacterium
TTGTAATCAGTTTTAACCCATATTGTTTTACCAGTTGCAATATCGGCTACTCCCATTTTGACTTTTGGATTCGGATCACCAGCCTTGGGATAAGGAACCTGTTCAAGTTTGCCATGGATCCCATCGGCCTCATCGAGCCGGTTAAGAGTAAACAGGGGAACATCTGTTTCATCGGTCCGCAGGTAGGCGATTTTGTTACCGTCGGGTGACCACCAGAACGCAGCATATCGGCTGGGACGATCGAGTATCTCCTCCATGTAAACCCAGGAAGAATAACCGTTGTAAATTCTGTCAGATGCATCAAAGGTTAATCTAATTTCCTTATTTGTAACCAGATCAAATACATAAAGGTCCTTGTTCTTTGTATAAGCTATCCTATTATTATCGGGTGAAAACCTGGCATTCACTTCAGGTACATCATTATTTGTAAGCCTCCTGAGCGACTTATCCCCTTTCCTGAAATAATAGAGATCATTATCCTTAACTATAATAACACTTTGCCTGTCGGAACTTACAGCATCATTGACCCCTATGGTTACACCGGCCGGGAGTGATTCTGAAAGGATTTCCCTTTCTGACTTTTCAGGAGGAATAATTACATCTTTGCCGCTCTTTATATCGACACTTTTTATAACCGACTTATTATCAGAATCAAAGGTCTGGATCAGATAATGATTATCATCCGTCCATCCGGTAATACGTACCTGGTTCCCGCCACGTGCAGGCATCTGGGAATTAAGCTGAAAGCCAATGGCGGGAAATAATAACAAAAGAACTACGAGGATTTTACAGGGAAATGATCTTTTCATAAGTAGAATATTAAGATTTAGACTTGAATACAGGAAAACAAAAATAGGGATTTTATGCTTGCTCCAACCTTATTGATCTAATATTAAATATTGACTATTTGTATCCAAAACACCTGCTTACCCTCCTGACGTAATCACTTTATAGAACAAAATGATTTACTTTGCCTTATAAAACATGCCTGAAATTAAATGCTTAAAGTCGTCCATTTACAGAAGAGAACCACATCAGCCGGCAAGGCAGCACTGAGGCTCCATACAGCTTTCCTCGAAGCCGGCATTACTTCAAATATTTTATCGGTGGAGCCTGACGTTAATGATTCTGAAACAACCACGGTGACTGGATCGAAATCAAGGCTTGTGGTAAGAATGGACTATAACCTTCAGAATTTTTTTAAAAGAAATGCAGATAAAAGTTATGGTCAGTTTTCTTTCCCGTTTTTCGGGACAAATATTTCAAAGAACGATTTGGTGAGGAAGGCTGATGTTATATACCTGCACTGGGTTCAGGGTGGATTCCTGAACCTTTCGAATTACAGGCAACTGGCACAATTAAAAAAGCCAGTCATCATTTTTATGCATGATATGTGGTCAATTACAGGAGGATGTCATCATAGCTTCTCATGTGATCATTACAAAACACGCTGCATAAATTGTCCGGTATTCCCCAAAAAAGGAATGTTTGACCTGCCTGTCCTGGAATTTGACAGAAAAAAGAAGCTGTATGCGGAAAATGACAATTTCTATTTTGTCTCGCCTAGCCGATGGCTATATGATTGTGCCAAAGAATCAAGCCTCACTAAAGAAAAACCGGTTTATTATATCCCGAATGCATTTAATGACCTGAACTTCCGGCCGGTCAATAAAGCAGATGCGAGGAATGTCCTGAACATTGACAAGGATCAGATAATTATTTCTTTCGGAGCTGTGAGAGTTGACGGTCCATACAAAGGATGGAAAGAATTGAAA
This sequence comes from Bacteroidales bacterium, assembly GCA_003520925.1. Classification (GTDB taxonomy): domain Bacteria; phylum Bacteroidota; class Bacteroidia; order Bacteroidales; family VadinHA17; genus LD21. The sequence continues at coordinate 1,776 of DOTV01000240.1, forward strand.
AAATCTCTTGAAATCCTGCATGGACAACTTAACCCGGATAAAATAACGGTCCTGGTTTTCGGAAGTAATTATGATAATCAGATCCTAGCAGGGATCCCATTCAAGACAAAGTTTATGGGTTTTCTGAAAGACGAATATTCAATGTCGCTTGTTTATAACGCATCGGATGTGCTCATCGCTCCATCGCTTGCCGAGACTTTTGGGTATGTTGTAATGGAGTCCCTAAGCTGCGGTACACCCGTCGTGGCGTTTAATGTAGGCGGAATTCCAGATCTTATCAAACATAAAGCTAACGGGTATCTTGCTATTTACCGGGATCCCTCCGATATAGCCAATGGGGTTATATTCTGTCTTGAAAATAAGATAAAAGGCTACATTCTTCCGGAATTCAGAGAACTAGTGATTGACAGGCATCTGGAGTTGCTGAACGCGGTAATTGGAAAATGAATCTGTGATTTTTTAAATCCTTACTATAGTAATTTATTATATTAGCCGGTCATTTCATTAAATTTGTTTATCGATGAAGCAAAATTTGTTAATATTCTTTGGTTGTTTCATGATCGCGGCTAATGTCAAAAGCCAGACTATAAAATCTCCGGGCGAATTTCTTGGTTACGAGCTTGGTACTCAATTCACGTTTCATTACAGGGCTGTTGATTATTTCCGGTATATTGCTGAAAGCTCAACGCAGGCAGAATATCGTGAATATGGAACCACATATGAAGGAAGGCAGCTGGGAGTTTGTATAGTCTCGAGTGAGGAGAACCTTTCGCGGCTTGATGAATACAGGAAAAACAATCTTATTAAAACAGGTCTTTCTGAAGGAAGCTTCACCGGTAAACAGATCCCGATTATCTGGCTTGGTTACAATATCCATGGAAATGAGTCGGCAGGAATGGAAACTGCAATGAAAACTCTGTATACTCTTGTTTCAGGATCATATCCGGGTGCTGAAGAATGGCTAAAAACATGCATAATTATAATTGATCCCTGTCAGAACCCCGATGGTCGCGATATGTACACAAACAGGTTTAGAAATTCCCAGAATCTGATTCCGAATCCCGACGGCAAATCAGCTGAGCATAACCAGGGATGGCCTGTTCCCAGGACGAATCATTATATGTTTGATTTAAACAGAGACTGGACCTGGCAGACACAAACCGAAACTTCCCAAAGAATTGAACTTTATAATCAATTCATGCCGCAGGTACATGCCGATTTCCATGAAATGGGAGCTGAATCAACCTTTTTCTTCCCGCCGGGGGCAACTCCATGGCATGAAGTAATAACGCCCTGGCAGCACGATTTCCATACACTCATGGGTAAAGGTAATGCCGCCCTGTTTGATGAGAAATCCAAACTCTATTTCACAAAGGAGAACTTTGACCTTTTCTGCCCGAGTTTCGGCGATACATGGCCCCTTTTCAACGGAGCAATCGGTTTTACATATGAACAGGGCGGAAGTGGCGTTTCCGGACTGGCATATAAGCAGAAGTCAGACGATACTCTTACCCTGAAAAAGAGAATTGATGGTCACTTTCTTGCATCAATGGCTACATTGAAGGTTTCATATGAAAACAGGGATAAGCTGATCACTGAATTCAACAAATTCTTCTCAGATAATGTCAATAAGCCTGCTTTTCAATTCAAATCGATCATTATAAAAGGGTCAAACAGAAAACCTGATCTGGAGGATCTTTTTCACCTTCTTGCTAAGAATCAGATAAGATATTCTTATGCAGGCAATACCGGGAAAAAATATAAAGGATTCGATTATCTGGCAAACGGTGAAGGTGAAGTAACAATTGAGAAGGGCGATATTCTGGTAAGCGCCTTTCAGCCTCAATCAAGGTTTGTACAGGTACTGTTTGAGCCCGACAGCAAAGCATCCGACTCCCTGAGTTACGATCTCACCGCATGGGCATTACCTTATGCTTATAACCTGAAAGCATATGCACTGATTGATCAGATCAAACCGCTTGACGGGAAGGTTGAAACGGCGGAGATAGTTAATAATTCTATTGATTCACCTTACGGTTATGCTGTACAGTATGATGGTTTTAATGTACTTAAGTTTATTTCAGAACTCCAGCTAAAAAAAATAAGGTCGAGATATTCAATGAAACCTTTCACTATTGGTGAGAAGAATTATGAAAGGGGCAGCTTCATCATTACAAGAGGCGACAACCTGAATATGGAGAATAAACTTGATAAAATTATTTCTGATCTGGCCGGAAGACTGAAAGTCAGTATCACCCCTTTAACAACCGGGCTTTCGGAAAAGGGAAAGGATGCAGGCTCTGATTACTCTCCGCTTATGAAAAGGCCTTCTGTTGCAGTTATCAGTGGAAAGGCATCGACTTCAACCGAGGTTGGTGAGCTATGGTACTTCTTTGAGAGGGAGCTCAATTATCCTGTATCACTTATAAATAGCACGGATGTTAAGAATACCGATTTAAGCGATTATGATGTTTTGCTGGTTACATCGGGAAATTATCCGGACCTGAAGGATACAATTGTCGATTATGCAAAAAGGGGTGGAAGAGTAGTTTTACTTGAGAAAGCAATATCAATTTTTGCATCTGAAAAATCAACCTCACTTTTTAAATCTGTCGAAACAAGAACTGCCGAACAGAAAGCCGCAGAAAAGAAAGAAAAAAGTGATGATCTTTCACTGCTTAAGAAGTTTGGTGATGAAAAAAGGCATCTGCTTTCTGAAAGTTCCGCCGGAAGTATTTATAAAGTCACAGTCGATACAACAAATCCTTTTGGGTTCGGCCTGGGAAGAGAATGGTTCATTATGAAAGAGACGCAGCCATATCCGTTTCTGGCAAAGGGCAATAATATTGGTTATATTCTGGAGAATAAACCGGTTTCAGGTTTTGCAGGCTACAAATATCAGAAACTGATAAAAAACACAATGGTGATAGGATCCGAATCTGTCGGCAAAGGTGAAGTCATATATATAACGGATGACCCTTATTTCAGGGCATTCTGGAAGAGCGGAAGAGATCTGCTCTGGAATGTGGTGTTCAGATAGGTCGAGGTGACGGTTAGTTGTGACTGAGACTTAAAATTCTGATAATTACT
>DOTV01000240.1:5221-11180 GCA_003520925.1 Bacteroidales bacterium
AGAAGCATAAATGTTGCTGATCTTGAAAACTATGTTAAAGAGCTTGGATCGGACAGATTCATGGGAAGGGCTCCTTTTACTGAAGGAGAAAAAATTACTATTGAATATCTTTCCGGGGAGCTCAGGAAAATAGGGTTTGAACCTCCATTTGACAGCAGTTATTTCCAGGATGTTCCAATGGTCAGGATCATTTCTGAAGTGCAGGGTCCGGTTAAAATAAAATCCCCCGTGGCTCACTTTGAATTCAAAGCTCCTGATGATTTTGCAGTCATCTCACCGCGAATAGAAGACTATATTGACATTACAGAGTCCGAGCTGGTATTTGCGGGTTTTGGTATTGTTGCCCCTGAGTTCGGATGGAATGATTATGAAGGGCTGGATGTAAAGGACAAAACAGTTATGGTTATGATTAATGATCCGGGCTTATATACCAGGGATACTAATCTCTTCAGGGGATCTGAAATGACGTACTATGGAAGATGGACTTATAAATATGAAGAGGCAGCCAGGCAGGGAGCAACCGGTGTGCTCATAATTCACGATCCGCTGGGGGCAGGTTATGACTACAGCATACCAAGAAAGAGTTCGATTACACCAAACCTCTATATACAAACGGCGGATAGCAACACAACACGATGCCGTTTTACAGGATGGATCTCTTCTGGCTCGGCCGGAAGGCTTCTTAAGACAAAGGGACTTGATCTTGCTGAGTTACGGACAGAAGCATGCAAAAGGGAATTCAGGGGATTTCCTCTTGATATGAATATTTCTTTAAACATAAGAAACAGTATAGTTTACAATAAATCAAAAAATGTTGCAGGTATTCTAAGGGGATCAAAAAGACCTGAAGAGAATATTGTTTATTCGGCCCACTGGGATCATTTCGGGATTGGTGAACCGGAAAACGGGGATTCTATCTACAATGGAGCTGTTGACAATGGAACATCTATGGCATGGGCGCTTTCGATAGGTAAAGCCTTCTCGTCAATAAAAAAGAGGCCGGAGAGGAGCGTTATTCTCCTTTTTCCAACTGCAGAGGAAGATGGCCTGATAGGTTCATATTTCTATACCGAACATCCACCCTTCCCCATCAGCAAAACAGTAGCCTGCTTCAATAACGATCTTATGCTTCCTATTGGCAGAATGAAAGATATTATGATAACCGGCTATGGTCAATCCGATCTCGATGATTATATAGGGACTGCTGCAACAGATCAGGAAAGATATGTTACAGGTGATCCAAATTCACACACCGGAATGTATTTCAGATCGGATCATTTTCCCTTTGCGAAAAAAGGGGTTCCCGCTCTCTTTGCAAGGGGAAATACCGACAGTCGCGAATTTGGTAAAGAGTGGGCAGCTGAGCAGGAAAAGGATTACATTAAAAACAGGTACCATAAACCGGCGGATAATTTTAATCCTGAAACCTGGAACTTTGAAGGGATCGCTGAGGATGCAGAACTCGCATTCACAGTGGGTTACAAGATTGTGACCTCAGATGTTTTCCCGGAATGGAAACCAGGATCTGAATTCAAAAAGCAAAGATGAAAAGAGGCGTTTAATTCCTTCAAAACATCGTTTTACCTTTTTCTTTTGATCATTGATTCTGCATTTTCACCAGTTCTAATATTTATTATTGTTATTTTATTAACATTGTTATTTTATTAACACTAAATAATTATCTTTGCTCAGAATTTAATAAAAAGAGGTAGTATAAAAAGTGCTTATTGTACTTTGGTGTTTGTGTTTATTTTTAAATACTTTTATAGAGAATACCCGTTTTGAAATCAATTGAATTGAATTAACATAATCTTTTCACAAGCATGGCACAAATCAAGTCACTTGCGGATCTTAATAAGAAACGTGAAGAATCAGGAACAGGGCCGGACGTCAGTAAAAAGTCGGTAGATCCTGCAAATAATGTTCAGGTGAAAGTCGCGATGGCCACATGTGGTATTGCCTCAGGATCAAAACCCATTATGGAATTTTTCGAAGAGCAGCTCGACAGACGGAATATACCTGGTGTCGTTACCCAGACTGGTTGTATGGGTTACTGTTATGCCGAACCAACAGTAGAAATAAAGCTCCCTGGTAAGGAGCCTGTTGTATTCGGTTTTGTTGATCTGAAAAGAGCCGATATGATTATCGAGAAGTATATTAAGGAAGGTGAGCTGATTGACGGCATCATCCCTGTAAATTATGAAACAATAGATTCTAAAGAATAGGAGGATTAACTATGTCGAAATACAGCATGCATCTAATGGTATGCGGTGGCAACAGCTGCCATGCTTCAGAAAGCGATGCAATTGTCTGGAATTTAAGAGATGAGCTTGAGGCAAAAGGATTAACCGATAAGGTTCAGGTAATTCTGACCGGCTGCTTTGGCTTTTGCGAAAAAGGTCCGATAGTAAAGGTTATGCCCGATAATATTTACTATGTCAAGGTTAAACCTGAGGATGCCCAGACAATTGTTGAAGAACATATAATCAAGAAAAAAATAGTCGACAGACTTCTGTATCACGATCCTAAAACAGATAAAACAATCGGTGATGCTAAGCATGCAGGTATTTTCAAGAAGCAGCTCAGGATTGTGCTCCGCAACTGCGGAAATATCAATCCCGAAAATATTGATGACTATATTGCAAGGGATGGTTATCAGGCACTGGGAAAAGTTCTGGTGGAGATGAGTCCGCAGGATGTAATTAAAGTAATTAAAGATTCAGGTCAGAGGGGACGCGGCGGGGCAGGTTTCCCTACAGGTTTGAAATGGGAAATCGCCAGCAAAAACAAATCTGATGAAAAATATGTAGTCTGCAATGCAGATGAAGGGGACCCGGGAGCTTTTATGGACCGTTCGGTTCTTGAAGGTGACCCTCATTCTGTTCTCGAGGCGATGGCTATATGCGGTTATAGTATTGGTGCCTCAAATGGTTTGATCTACATAAGGGCAGAATATCCTCTGGCTGTTCAAAGGCTTCAGATCGCGATAGCTCAAGCCAGGGCGTATGGTCTTCTTGGAAAGGATATCTTTGGCACAGGATTTAATTTTGACATTGAACTCCGATTTGGTGCCGGAGCATTTGTATGCGGCGAAGAGACTGCTCTGATACATTCGATGGAAGGACTGAGAGGGGAACCAACAATAAAACCACCGTTCCCAGCTGAATCGGGCTTCCGCGGCAAACCCACGAATGTAAACAATGTTGAAACTTATGCTGCAATTCCTGTAATTATTCTTAAGGGCGCCGAATGGTTCAGTAAAATCGGAACTGAGAAATCAAAAGGAACAAAAGTCTTTGCCCTTGCAGGAAAAATAAATAATGTGGGCCTGATCGAGGTACCGATGGGAACAACCCTGAGGGAGATAATCTTTGAAATCGGAGGCGGCATCAGGCATGGGAAGAAATTTAAAGCAGTGCAAACCGGCGGCCCTTCAGGCGGCTGTCTCACTGAAAGGCATCTCGATATACCGATTGATTTTGATAATCTTGTTGCCGCAGGGTCGATGATGGGCTCAGGTGGTATGATAGTTATGGATGAGGATGACTGTATGGTTTCAGTGGCAAAGTTTTATCTTGAATTCACCGTTGAGGAGTCATGCGGAAAATGCGCCCCATGCAGGGTCGGGAATAAAAGGCTTCATGAACTCCTAAATCATATTACTGAGGGAAAAGGGTCGGCTGATGATCTCTCCAGACTTAGAAACATGAGCCAGGTTATCAAGGACACTTCTCTGTGCGGTCTTGGTCAGACATCGCCAAATCCTGTGCTTTCAACTCTCGATAACTTCATGGATGAGTATGTAGCCCATGTAAAAGATAAAAAATGTCCGGCAGGAAAGTGCAAGAACCTGATGGAATATTACATAATTCCTGAAAACTGTGTTGGATGTACTGCATGTGCAAGGGTATGTCCTGTCAATGCAATTTCAGGGCAACGTAAGGAAATTCATACTATAAATCCAGAGGTATGCATAAAATGCGGTGCATGCATGGAGAAATGCAAGTTTGATGCAATAATTATCAGATAACCGGTAAAATTAATGGAAACAATTAAGCTAAATATAGATAATAAAGAGGTTGAGGTACAAAAGGGTACCACAATTTTAAAGGCAGCAAGGCAGCTTGGAATTGATATCCCAACCTTATGCTACCTTGATCTGTCTGATCTGAATATTGAGAACAAACCCGGCGGATGCCGTATTTGTGTGGTGGAGGTTCAGAGAAGGCGGAACCTGGCTCCTGCATGCTCGACAAATTGCGAAGAGGGTATGGTGGTTAAGACACACACTACAAGGGTGCTTAATGCCCGCCGGACTGTTATGGAGTTTATTTTGTCGGATCATCCAAAGGATTGTCTGGTCTGTGCAAAATCGGGTAATTGTGAATTGCAGGATATGGCGCACCGTCTTGGAATCAGAGATATTCCCGGAGCTGAGTATGCTGAAGTATCGACTTACAAACCCGATACATCTCCTTCAATAAAGAGAAATCTTGATAAATGCATTATGTGCCGACGCTGCGAAACCATGTGCAATGTGGTTCAGACTGTCGGAGCTTTGTCGGCTGTAAACCGCGGATTTATGGCAACAGTAGCCCCTGCTTTTGAACAGAACCTCGAACATTCAACATGCACATACTGCGGACAATGCGTTGCCGTATGTCCTACCGGAGCTCTTACGGAGGTCGACAACACACCGGATGTCCTCAGAGCTCTTGCTGATCCGACTAAAACAGTAGTTGTTCAGACAGCACCTGCAGTCCGGGTAGCCCTTGGGGAAGCATTTGGCATGCAACCGGGAACTATTGTCACAGGTAAACTTGTTGCAGCTTTAAGGGCGCTTGGATTTGATTATGTATTTGACACTGATTTCAGTGCCGACCTTACGATAATGGAAGAAGGAACTGAACTTCTTGACAGGCTTACGAGACATCTCAATGGTGACAAGAGTGCCAGGCTGCCAATCCTGACTTCCTGCTGTCCGGGCTGGGTAAACTTCTTTGAGGAATATTTTCCCGATCTGAAAGATGTGCCTTCAACATCCAAATCGCCTCAGCAGATGTTTGGTGCAATAGCTAAAACATATTTTGCCGATAAGATTAAGGTTGACCGGAAAGATCTGGTTGTTGTTTCAATAATGCCATGTCTGGCCAAGAAATATGAGTGTCAGAGAGAAGAGTTCTCAGTTGACGGGAACAGGGATGTTGATTTTTCAATATCCACAAGGGAACTGGCTGCTTTCATCAAACAGGCCAATATCGATCTGAATAATCTTGAAGATGAAGACTTTGATGATCCTCTTGGTGAATCAACCGGGGCAGGTGTAATTTTCGGAGCAACAGGAGGTGTCATAGAGGCAGCATGCAGGACGGCCTATGAAGTTTATACAGGAAAAAAACTTGACCGTCTTGATTTTACAGAGCTCAGAGGACTGGAAGGAGTTCGCTCTGCAACAATCGATTTCGACGGGTTGCCATTAAATATCGGAATTGCCCACGGACTGGGGAATGCTAGGAAGCTTCTCGATGATGTAAGATCGGGAAAGTCGCAGTTCCACGCAATAGAAGTTATGGCCTGTCCGGGAGGATGTATTGGTGGTGGTGGGCAACCCTTGCATCTTGGTAATTCTGAAATAATAAAAGCGAGAGCTGCTGCTATTTACAAAGAAGACAGTATGAAGCCATTGCGCAAATCTCACGAAAATCCATTCATAATAAAATTGTATGAGGAGTTCCTCGAAAAGCCAAACAGTGAGAAAGCACATCATCTGCTTCACACCCGTTATTTTGACAAGAAGAAAAAAATTATTGTAAAACAATAGAAACAGACCGTAAAGGTTAATAATAAAATTCAATGCTATGTCGAGTATTAAAATAGAATTGAGACAAGAGGATGTCGCGAAAATAAAAGAGATATGTACATCCTTTAATAATGATCCCCAGGAACTGATAAATATACT
>DOTV01000240.1:11508-37905 GCA_003520925.1 Bacteroidales bacterium
GGAGTTCCGGTTGCCAAAATCTATGGAGTTGTGACATTTTATTCCTTTTTCACAATGACTCCGAAAGGGAAGCATCCAATAAGCATTTGCATGGGTACGGCATGTTACGTACGAGGCGGAGAAAAAGTGCTTGATGAATTCAAGAAGGAGCTTGGGTTACAGGTTGGCCAGACCAGCAAGGATGGTAAATTCTCGCTTTCAAGTCTGAGATGTGTAGGTGCCTGTGGTCTTGCACCTGTGGTTCTTGTCGGTGAAAAGACATATGGGAGGGTAGCTCCGGATGATGTAAAGAATATACTTAAGGAGTATGAATAAAAGATTCAACGGGTTAGATTATGTGTATATAATAAGCCGGGATTTGTTTCCGGCTTTTTTTTATATAATCCGTGAGTCAGGCAAATGTCAACCTCTTCTGATAACCATCCATTAATTCAGATTTTATGTTTCCTGGAACTGCCCCTTCCCCTTTGTCTGCTCTTTCCAATTCGATCCTCCTTCGTATACCAGAAAAAAAAATCCTTTTGCCTCCTTTTTTCTTCTATCCCCCGTGCAATATAAATGCTCTTTCCTGTATACGGATCAAACCCACAATAAAACATCGTAGTCGAAAGCGTCATTGGCGTGGGCGTAAAGTCCTGAACCTGCTCAGGCTTTATTCCAAGACTCCTCACCTCCCCTGCCAGATCCGACATGTCACTGGCTGACGAACCCGGATGTGATGAAATAAAATATGGGACTATCTCATATTTCAACCCCTCTGCACCTGTTATCCTTTCAAACTGCTCCCTCAGCTTCCTGAAAAGATTGAAAGGAACTTTCCGCATCAGATTCAGAACATGTGGTGAAGTGTGCTCCGGCGCAACCTTCAGCCTGCCTGATACATGATTTACCACGAGCTCTTCAAAATACTCCCTTTCACCTGTTCCGGCATTTTTGTTCCACTCCCTGAAAAGAAGATCATACCTTACCCCACTTCCTATGAAAGCTTTTTTTATCCCCGGAATCCTGTTCACCTTCCTGTATAGTGAAGTAAGACCTCTGTGATCTGTATCGAGATTACCGCATACCTGGGGCCAGATGCACGAAGGTCGTGAACATTTAAGACATTGATCAAAATTCTTACCCCTCATCATATACATGTTTGCGGAGGGTCCGCCAAGATCTGAAAGGTAACCTTTGAAATCCGGCAGGCTTTTTACCCTTTCTATCTCAGCCAGAATTGAATCTTCCGACCTTTTTATAATCTGTTTTCCCTGATGGGCCGCAATTGCACAGAAACTGCATCCACCGAAACATCCCCTGTGAATGTTGATCGAGAATTTAATCATTTCATATGCCGGAATAGCTTCTTTGGATTTATATCGGGGATGCGGCCGGTAGGTGTATGGCAAGTCATATGTCCGGTCTGCTTCAGCTTCTGTCATGGGGTGAAAAGGTGGATTCTGTATGACAATATTATTCCCGGATGGCTCGATAAGTCTCGCAGCATTGATCTTATTCGATTCTTTTTCAAAGATTACAAAGTTGGATGCGAAGGCTTTTTTATCAACAATGCACTTTTCATGTGGGCTCAGCCGGATATCCTTCCAGTTTTTATTGACCGGTAGAGCAGTGTTTTCGGCCCTCAGAATTACTGTCTGAGATATTGTTGTCAGGGAAGAAAATGGCACTCCTTTTAACAGAAGTTTTATGAGTTCCCTTATAGGTTGTTCACCCATGCCGTAAATCAGCATATCGGCTCCACTGCTCAGAAGTATTGATGGTTCAAGCCTGTTTTTCCAGTAATCATAATGAGTCAGCCTCCTCATTGACGCTTCTATTCCTCCCAGTACTACCGGTACCTCAGGAAAGAGTCTTTTAAGAATCTTTGTATAGACAATTGTCGGATAATCAGGACGGAATCCCGATTTACCTCCGGGTGTATAAGCGTCATCCGACCGAAGACGGCGTGCAGCTGTATAATGGTTGACCATCGAATCCATATTGCCGGCTGTCACCCCGAAAAAGTATTTCGGACTTCCCATCTTCCGGAAATCACGCAGATCATCTTTCCAATTAGGCTGCGGAACTATAGCGACACGAAGTCCTTCTGCTTCTATTACCCTTCCGATAACCGCCGGACCAAATGAAGGATGGTCAACATAAGCATCACCGCTGAAAATTATAACATCCGGTTGATCCCAACCCAATGCTTCAACCTCTTTTCTGGTAGTCGGTAAACTTTTTACATCTACTTTTGTCACATTATTCACATTGCAAAACTACTCAAATTTAGTAACTTGCTTTAATTGACTGAAATTATGAATTCATAAGCATGTTTTTCCAAAATGATGATTGGCTTTACGGTAAACCTGTAATTTTTTGAAAAAAATATTTGAAATACTTTTATGTATTCTGCTTCTGATTCAACCTGGCAATCCTGCAACAGGTCAGCAGACAAAGGCAAGACCTAAAGTCGGATTGACATTGAGCGGAGGAGGTGCACTCGGTATGGCTCACATTGGAGTTCTTAAGGTTTTGGAGGAGGCAGGCCTCAGACCTGACTATATTACAGGTGTGAGCATGGGCAGTATTGTAGGTGGGATGTATTCACTTGGTTATTCTGCTGACAGTCTGTACAAAATCATCAAAGTGATGAACTGGAACCTTATTTTATCCAACAATATTGAGGAGAACAAGGTGATTTTTGCAGAGAAGGAGCACTTTGATAACAGCATAATTTCACTTCCTCTGACATCAAGAAAAGTTTCACTTCCTTCAGGCCTCATAAATGGTCAGCAAATTGAAAACATTTTCAGTTATTATACCTGGCCGGCTGCAGGAATAAACGACTTTTCAAAACTTCCGATTCCCTTTATGTGCCTGGCTGTGGATCTACTGACTGGTAAAAAAGTCGAACTGCGGAGCGGTTATCTGCCTGATGCAATGAGAGCCAGCAGTGCGGTGCCGACAATCTTCACTCCGATAAAGATCGATTCTGCCCTTCTTGTTGATGGCGGTGTAATACGAAACTATGCCGCAGATGAGGTGAGGAAAATGGGGGCAGATATAGTAATTGGATCTTATACCGGTTATAAGATTAAGTCTGAAGATGAATTGAAATCACTGCCAAATATTATTCAACAGATAGTTTTTCTCAGAAGCCATGAAGATTATCAGGAACAGAAGAAAATTACAGATCTTCTTATTGAACCAAAAGTCAGGGATTTTTCTTCGACAGTTTTTTATAACGTTGACACTCTGGTTGAAAGAGGATACAAAGCTGCTTCACCATACAGGGAATATTTCAGGAAGCTTGCAGACTCGCTCGACATTCTGGGTCCGCAGAAACCGCTTGAAAACATACTTGACAGACAGACATGGTCATTTGATAAGGTTGAGATAAATGGTAATGTACTTTATGCAGACTATCAAATAGGTGGAGTTCTCGGAATTGCTCCGGGAGATATTGTAAACAAGAAAACCATCCACGATAAGATAGAACTTCTTTATGGAAAGACCTGGTTCGAAAAAGTAAAATACAGGATTGCTTCCCGGAATGATTCTCTGATTCTGATTATTGACTGTCTGGAGCGTCCTAAATCAATGCTTTACAGTGGAGTCCATTATGACAACACTATCAAAGCGGGAATTATTTTCAGGTTGACTTCAAAGGACCTTTTATCCAAGAAGTCGTTTATTGATTTCGACTCATATATCGCCCAGTTCTACAGGTTTAATCTCACTATGGTGCAGTTTATCGACAGAAATGAGAGGTTTGGCTTATCAACTGTTTTCCATGCAGATAATACAAACCTTCCGATGTTCAGGATCAGAAATGAAAGAGGCAGTGCTTTTTACCGTAATAACTTTGCCAGATTGGCCATAAGCAAATATCTTGGACTTAACCATTTGATGGATCTTACACTTAGTCTGCAGAACACTTCACTAAGTCCTGATTACATCGCTTCAGACTACCTGAAAAAATTTTCATACAATTTTTTATCAGGGGGCTATTCATATAGAATTAATACGATCGATACAAAGAATTTTCCCAACAAAGGATTAATATTCAGAATCTCAGTTAATACTTCAAAGCTTTTATCAGGGAAAATAAAAACAGACAGTTACAATAAAACATATACAAGTGAATTTCCGGGAGATTTCCTATTTAATCGATCCTATTCCTTTGCCGGAGAAATGAGACGGTTCTTTTCGCCCGGAAGAAAGCTTACCCTTACTACAGGTTGGGATGCTCTGTTTACTTATACAAGAGATTCACTGACTTCTCCGCATAATTATTATTTCGCCGGAGGAGAAGAGAGCGTATTGGGAAGTTCAATCCCGCTCACAGGTTTTCATTCCGGCGAAATAGCGGTTGATATGTTCGCCGGTTTAAGATTTGATGCTGATTATGAATTATCCAAGGACATTCATTTAAGCCTGATAACAAATGTCGCCATTGCAAGGGAACCGGGCATCAGTGACAAGTTATCAATCCTTGGTGGGTATGGACTTGGTCTGGGTTATATGTCAATAATAGGACCTCTAAAGATCGGGTTTATGCATGGATTCAGCAGCAGTCAGCGATATTATGGTGCCTTTAAAGGTTTTATCAGTATTGGATTCAACTTCTGATTTCCAATAATTAGCCTGATTACCCGAAAAATTGTCATAGTCAGGTTCATAAGCACCCGTATTTTGTTATTTTTTGGCATCGGCCTGATTGTTGTATAAAATAAGAGTTAAACTATAATGAATTCTGAGAATAATATAAAATGATTCAGAGTGTGAATACAACCAAAGTCATATTGCAGCATAAACAGTTATGCAAACTTGTATCAGAAAAAAAGATCAAACAAAGTCTTGATATATTGCAGGATATGATTTCCATATCCTCTCTTGGCGACCTTCGTGATGAGTATAATAACCTGGAGATGACGTACAGGAGCATGCTTACCTATACAATCGAAGGCATAAATGATCCTGAGCGTAACAAGATATATCTCAAACTTATTCAGTCAATTCTTGGTCTGGCTGACCGGTTGAGACAGGACATATTGTCACAATACTCTGGCTGGCACACATACTGGGTTATGCAGCAAACCTCAAAAGAACAGAAGCTGACAGGAAAAACCCTTGTCGAAACAGTTGATGATCTGATGTTTAAATCAGATCTCGATGAATGGCTCAAATTGAGTAACGAAATTAATCCTGATCCCGAATCGGAGCTTTCATTGAAACATAAAGAACTTATTAGGAAAATCTTCAACCATTTATGGCTGACTGATTATTACGGAGAAGCCGAGGATAGCCTGATAAATATAATATTAAATGCGGGTAAATTCAGATGGTTTGAATCGTGCCTTTTTGTCAGTGCTGTAACACTCAGCGCTTTAAGAACATTTCAGGTTGAAAAGCTCTTCAGCCTTCTTGGATTTTATGAATCCGGTGCCGATCAGGTTATTGAAAGAGCGCTTTCAGGATTGATACTAAATCTTCATTATTATAATTGCAGGATCCTGATGTACCCTGAAGTTACATCAAAGATCACTGAAATGAGTAAAGAAAGCAGGTTCAGAGAGCATTGCAGGATCATAATTTTACAGACGATACGTTCAAGGGAAACCGAGAACCTTAGCAAAAAGCTGCATGAAGAGATCCTTCCAAAGGTAGCAAAACTTAAACCACGGATTGAAGAGAAGCTTGACCTGGATAATATTCTTCCAAAAGATAAATACGAAGAGAAGAATCCCGACTGGTCGGAGATGTTCAGTGATTCAGAAGAGATCTTCAAAACGATGGAAGAACTCACCAAGCTGCAGATGGAAGGGGCTGATGTTTATATGTCGGCTTTTGCAAATCTTAAACATTTCGACTTCTTCAAGGACTTTCATAACTGGTTTGTCCCATTCTATCCCGATCATGAGATCGTGAATGAAATATTCCATGATGAAATCCTCGGGCCGGGGACAAATGAGCTTGCTGAAGCGCTCTATAAAACCCCGTTTATATGCAATTCCGACAAATATTCACTGCTTTTAAATCTTAAATATCTGCCTTCAGCACAAAAGACAATGATGCTTAAAGTTTTCAGGATGGAGCTTGACGGCCTTCAGCAGCTTGAGGGAGAGGAAAATGCCACTGATCCTTACCGGAGTTTCCGTACAAATGTGACTCAGTACCTGCAGGATATCTACAGGTTTTTCAAATTATCTCCATACAGGAAAGAATTTGAAGATCTTTTCTCAGGCAAGCTTGATATTTACAACTCAGAGGTTTTCAGAATTACATCCAATCTCCAGGAGGCACAAGCTGGTCTGGCAGATTATTTTTTCAGCAAGAATTATTATTCGGATGCACTTGATCTTTTTCTCAGGATAGTATCGGATAAACCTGATGATTCACAGTTATACGAAAAGATAGCATTCTGCTTTCAGAATGAAGAAAATTATGAGGAGGCACTCAGGTATTACAAGAGGGCAGAACTTATCGACAGGAAAATCTGGACATTGAAAAAGATCGGTCTCTGCCTTCGTCGTCTGGGTAAAAAAGAAGACGCTTTGGATTATTATCTTCAGGCAGGCAGGCTCGATCCTGAAGATATGCATACAGCAATAATGACAGGTCATTGTTATCTTGATCTGCGTGAATATGATACTGCACTTAAATACTATTTCAGGGTTGAATACAATGATCCCGGAAACCTTAAGATCCTCAGACCTATAGCATTCTGCTATTTTGCTCTTGGCCGGTTTTCTGATTCTGAGAAGTACTACGACAGGTTATCTACAGGCAAGCTTAATGCTCATGATTATATAAACAAAGGGCATCTTTCTCTCTGCAGGGGAAAGAAAAAAGAAGCAATCGATTTCTACAGGTTAGGAATAAACAGCGGGGAGATCTCCAATGAAGAGTTCATGACTGTTTTTGAGGAAGATAAACCGCTTTTGGTATCGCTCGGAGTTAACCCAGAAGACCTCCCGATATTGCTCGATTACCTTTTATTTTCAATTGGATGAAATAGCTGAGTCGCGATCGCCGTGGAACGGAGGAGGAACGGGTCCCTGTCCCGGACCGCGGCCGGGAAACCCTCTTCTGTCGTTCCGGAATCCAGTTGTGTCATTATCCCGTCTTTTCCTTTCCTGTTTCATCATTTCCTGACGTTTCTCATCCATCTCTTTAAGTCGGGCAAGCTGCTCTTTGGTAAGGTTTGAATCGAGTTCCTTTCTCATTGCCTTAATATTTGAATCGAGTTCCTTTCTGAAATTGCTCTGGGTTTCGGTGTTCATTTTACCGTATTTATCAAGGATCAGGTCGATTTTTGCTTTCTGTGCTTCATCAGGCTGAATAGTTTTATAAAATCCCTCCCTGAAACGATCTTCCGAAAAATACATCCTTACCGGTTTGAGCCTGTGAAGGCGCAACTGTGCTGAAGTAAGCATGCCAATAACAAATCCGACAATGAGTGTAATTATTCCGAGTAATAATGGACGTGTTTTCATAAACCTGTCAATTTCCTGTTAATAGATATAAAATACTCTCATCATTCGTATTTCCAATCCCGAGAAATGAATCCATTGACAGGGAACCCTGAACAATAAAGATAGAGATCATCAATAGAACAATGGCAGCAACACCAGTGAGCGCTATACGGTAAAAAACACTATTCAGGCTGCGGACAAATTCTATTTCACGTACAACCGAATCGCCTGCTGTGAATATTTTGTCAATCACACGTTCGGTGAATCCTTCCCTGAACCTGTAAGTCACACCAGCCTCCTCTAATTTGCCTGAAGCCATTTCAGGGTCGCTCTCGCTGTCGAGAGACCGGATTATTAATTCTTTAAAATCTTGACTTTTCATAACAATTACAATTTCCTTAAAACATTCTTCATTTGTTCCTGCCCTCTTGACAGCCTTGAAAGAACAGTCCCGAGCGGCAGATCCAGTATTTCCGCAGTTTCCTTTGTTGAATACCCTTGCAGCATTCTCATTGCCACAATTATCCGGAATTTCGGATCGAGACTCCCCAGTGCCTTACTGATCAGTTCTGAAGCTTCCTTTTTTTCTTCAGTCTCATAGTCAGCAACCTCAAATTCATACATCTCATTGTTTCCTTTTTGTGAAAACGTCGAAAAGAACCTTTTTCGTCTCTTTATTTCATTAAGGGTAAGGTTAACAGCTATCTTCTGAATATATGTCGAGAGTTTTGCCTCACCCCTGAAATCTGAAAGAGAATGGAACAGTTTAATAAATACATCCTGCCCAATATCTTCTGAGAACACCGAATCGCCAAGCATGCTTTTCACTGTACGAGCGACCATGTTCTGATATCGCGTTACAATTTCACCGAAAGCTTGTTTATCGCCATCGAGTGATGCTACTACCAGTTCATTTTCACTCTTCTCCCTGTACGATTCTTTAATCATACTCTTAATAGACAATTATGAACGTGACAATATTCCCTTTTGTTAATTTTTGTTAACAATCTCTTCATTATTTATGAGCTCCAACTCGTAATTATTTGAATATCTGATCAGAAATAGTTTCTGATTCTCAAATCCGTCAAGGCTGGATCTTCGTCTGAAATCAAATTCAGTATGAAGCAGATCAGGGTAATGGATCTCGGGATGCAAAATAAATTCCTTTCCATGTAAAGCAAGTCCCGAAATGAAATAATAAAAGATATCATATCCCTGCCAGGCATAGCTCATTTCAGAAGGTTCGGTGAGGAATTTGGCGAGGAAATCAGCATTAAACTTAATTATGTCCTTTTGGTTATAGTCAATCCAGTATGGAGAGTATATCGTCAGACCAAGATCGAAGCAAACCTTATGTTCAATATTCTCAAGAAATCTCATGCCCGGATATCCAAAGACATCAACAGAAAATTTCCTGGAAAGTGTATGAATATTTGTTAGCGACTCGCTCATCACAGGGGTATCTTCAGATGCAATAATAATTACATTCCTGGTTCGTTCTGAGAGCGCCTGGGAAAGCCTGTTTATTGAATCATTTCCAAAAACAGACCTGCTGTAAAAAACCATATCCCTTAACCTAATTTCCTCGAGGGGCATCTTATAACTAAGCTCACTCAGGATCAGATTGCGGAAACTACTGATATTCTGCAACTCCTCTTCTGAATTTGAATGAATCAGAACGATGTTACTGTTCTGATACTCTCCCATTTTCTTTGCAATGGCTTTCTGGGCAACTTCAAGGGTTGACCCTGCCATAAAGAGATAAGGATTGTTTTCCAGGACTGTATTATTGCTTAACTGGACAGGTGATACAACTGGAATCCCAAGATTTCCGGCATAAGATGCAACAAGTGAAAGGTTTGCCGAATGCACGGGCCCTATTATAAGATCCATCTTATCAAGCTTTCCAGTTCTGATTAGCTGTAATACTTCAACTGTATCATTTTTTATATCAAATGCATGAATATTTATATTAAGGCCAAGGGCTCTCAATGTATCTGCTGCGAGTAATATGCCCTCATACATCTCAACAAATCCAAGACTTCTTGGATAAATCCAGTCATCAGACCGGGTTACATAAGAATATACCTTTTTACCCTTTACCATTTTTGAAGAGTCAATGCTGGTTCTTGCAGAGTTTTCTGATAAGTAAAATGGAAGCAGAACTGCAATGTTAAATGAACCGCTCAGGTTTTCTACCCGCGTATATTCCGAAGGTTTCTCACGAAGAATTACAGATTCCTCCGCTATACCAGGAAGGGTATCTGCCTCAGCCGGTACAACAGCAGGTTCAGCAGAGATATTCATTCCCGGTATCCTGAGATAATCACCTACCTGCGGAAAACGAACATCCCTGTTCTCTCTTCTAAGCTCCCTGACAGTCAGACCATACTTTCGGGCAATGGAAGCCATTGTTTCTCCATTAATTACTTTGTGATAATAGGGTTGGGTTTGCAGAGTTGTAAAATTCTCCTTTACAGTCATCAACTCTCTTCGCGGTATTGCTACCTCATATCCAAGGGGGAGTTTATTAATATCAATTCCAGGATTACTCTGAACGATTAGGTTTTCAGAGACGCTATATTTTTTCGACAGATAATAGATTGTCTCTCCCGGTTGAAGCTTATGATAAATAAACCTGTTTTCATCCCTGGAAGAATGCAAAACGGAACCTGCTTGTGAAACGGGATCTGTACCCACAATCTTTTCCGGGATTCTCAGACTCTGACCTTCCTTCAATCCATTCAGTGCAGGAGGGTTTTCCTTCGTCAGCTCATCAGAAGTAATTCCATATGCTTTTGATATTGAATATATTGTCTCACCTTTTTTTACAGTATGAAGATAATATGTGATCCCGGATATAACTATCTTATCCTTCGATCGTTCAACAGGAACCTGAGAGAATAACATGGAACTGAGAAACACTACAATCGAAAATGAGATTAGGATCCTCTTATGCATCTTGTGGTTCATAATAATTATCAAAGTGTCTTCAGGAATTTCTGGCAATTCTTTTCAATTCTTGATCTTACATCCGAGATATCGGCCTTTTCAAATGTTTCACCTGTTATGGTTTCATAAAGTTCTATATATCTTAAGGATACCTGGTTGACAAATTCATTACTCATTTCAGGCACTTTTTGCCCGTGCTGTCCCTGAAATCCGTTCTCCATAAGCCACTCTCTTACAAATTCTTTTGATAACTGCTTTTGAGGCAATCCTTTGTCAAAACGTTCCTGATATTCATCTGCATAAAAGTAGCGGGAAGAATCAGGAGTATTGATCTCATCGATTAACATAATTTTCCCGTCTTTGTTACCGAATTCATACTTTGTATCTACAAGAATCAGACCATGCTGCTCGGCGATCTCTGAGCCTCTTATAAAGACATCCATTGTGTACTTTTCAATAACTGCATATTCATCTTCCTGTACAAGCCCGGTTTTCAGGATCTCTTCCTTCGAAATATCCTCATCATGACGACCCTGTTCAGCCTTTGTAGTTGGAGTAATTATAGGAACTGGAAATTTTTCATGCTCCTTCATCCCGTCAGGAAGCTTTATTCCACATATCTCCCTAGAACCTGATTTATAAGTTCTCCAGGAGCTACCTGTCAGATAAGCTCTCACAATCATCTCAAGAGGATATGGCTTGCAAATGTGACCGATTGTGACATTAGGATCGGGGGTGGCTATTTTCCAGTTTGGAACAATATTGCTTGTTGCATCCAGAAATTTTGCAGCTATCTGGTTAAGTACCTGCCCCTTATACGGAATACCTCTGGGAAGTACTACATCGAAAGCTGATATCCTGTCGGATACTACCATTAAAAGATACTTGTCGTCAATATTATAGACGTCCCTTACTTTTCCCTTGTATATGCTCCTTTGTCCGGGAAAACTAAAATCTGATGCCAAAATTGTCTTTTCCATAAATCCATGTAACGTATTTACTTTATTTTCCTTTCGATTTAACCTCCCTTCAGGGGGATGGGGGGTTGTTCTCTTCTTTTTCATATGCCCTGACAATCCTTTTTACTAGCTTGTGACGGACTATATCCCTCTCATCAAATCTGATAATTGAAATGCCATCAATCTGAGCCAGTATCCGCATTGCCTGCAGCAATCCTGATTCTGATCTTTTTGGTAGATCGATCTGTGTTGTATCTCCTGTCATTATGAATTTAGAGCTGATTCCCATCCTTGTAAGGAACATCTTGAGCTGGCTGATAGTTGCATTCTGAGCCTCATCGAGAATTACACATGCATTTTCAAGCGTCCGTCCTCTCATATAGGCGAGGGGCGCTATCTGAACGGTGCCATCTTCAATCCATGTCTCGAGTTTCTTGAAAGGGATCATGTCGTGAAGTGCATCGTATAATGGCTGAAGGTATGGATCGAGCTTTTCCTTCATGTCACCGGGCAGGAAACCAAGTCTTTCCCCCGCTTCAACTGCAGGACGGGCAAGAATAATTTTCTTCACTTCTCTCTCCTTCAGTGCCTTAACCGCCAATGCTATTGAAGTATAGGTTTTACCTGTCCCGGCTGGACCTTCCGCGATTATCAGATCATTTGTCTTGTAATCGCTGACAAGATTAACCTGGTTCACTGTCCTTGCCCTAATCGGCTTACCGCTGGTTCCGAACACTATAACCTCTTCAAACTCTCCGTTTGATGCCGATTTCATATGAGCATCATCAAAGAAGTATTTTTCAATATCCTGTTCCTCGAGCCGGTGATATTTCTGATAGTATTCGAGGATCTCATTGAACTTTTCAGCGAACATTGTAATCTCCCGCTCTTCTCCCATGCATTTCAGCTCATTTCCGCGGGCGACAATCTTTATTTTAGGGAAGAATCCCCTGATTTTATCAAGAAGTGAGTTATTTGTACCATAAAAGATTACTGGATCAATATCTTCAAGAAATATTAGTAATTCTGTCATTTATACTATCTGAATCTTTACAAAGTAAGCTTATTTTTTCTTCAGAAGATTATCTTTGTCTCAAGTTTTTTCCTATGGCAGTAATAACCCTGACAACTGAATGGCGGCCTGACGATATTTACAACGGGATCATAAAAGGAAAGCTTTGCAGACTTTGTCCGGGAGTTACTGTTATCGATAATGCCTCAGGTATAACACCGTTTGATATCTCGCATGCCTCTTTCGTAATCAGAAACACGTTCGGGAATTATCCCGAGGGTTCTGTGCACATAATTTGTGTTCATTCAGAACCTCAGAAGGGCGAGGGATATTTAATAATTAAGGCAAGGGGACATTATTTCGTAGGAACAGACAATGGTATATTTAATCTTATTCTAAATGCTGATCCTGAAGAAATTATAAGTATCGATCCTGCCGGAGCCATTGATGAACTTGAGATTTTCGCAAGGGCTGCCGCAGGGCTACTTACAGGTAAAGAGCCTTCTCATTTGGGTACCCCAATCAGGAAAATCAGTGAAAGTCTGCCATTGAGGGCAACGATCGATTCGGATGTTATTATGGGAAGAATTATCTTTATTGACTCATACGGAAATGCAATTTCAAATATAACAAGGGAAATATTCTACAGGGTTTTTGAAAGCAGGGAATTCAGAATATATATCCAGAGTAACAAGAATTATACAGAACATATTTCAAAATCTTACAGTGATGCACCTGTGGGAGATCTGTTGGCAAGATTCAACTCTATTGACCTTTTGGAAATTTCAATTAATGGTGCGAATGTATCGGAATTGCTTAGCATCGAAGTCGGATCTGCAGTAAGGGTTGATTCAACAAGCAAAGCTGTACCCGCCAACCGCTTGTTCTAAAAACGTTGATTATGACTGACAAGGAAAAAAGCTGCAAGGAGTTCAGAAAACTCCTTGATATAATTGATGAGCTAAGGGTTAAATGTCCCTGGGATATGAAGCAGACCAATGAAAGCCTCAGAAAACTGACAATTGAAGAGACTTATGAACTGGCAGATGCCATTTCTTCAGGCGATGACGGTGCGATCAGAAGTGAGCTCGGAGACCTGATGCTTCATATTGTGTTTTACGCCAAAATTGGCATGGAAAAAAACCTGTTTTCAATGACTGATGTATTAATGGGTATAAATGAAAAGCTTGTTTACCGTCATCCTCATGTCTTTGGTGAAGTTACAGTATCAGGTGCTTCAGAGGTTGAAAAGAACTGGGAAAATCTTAAAATAAAAGAGAATTCAGGTTACAAGCCAGTATTGTCAGGTGTTCCTTCAACGCTTCCGGCAATTATCAAAGCCAACAGGATTCAGGAAAAGGTCAGAGGTGTTGGATTTGACTGGGAAGAACGGAGCCAGATATGGGATAAAGTGCTTGAGGAACTAACTGAGCTTAAGGTAGAAATTGACAAACACAATACTGCCAGCATTGAATCTGAACTTGGAGATGTACTTTTCTCAATAATAAATGCTTCAAGGCTTTACGGAATAGATCCCGAAGCTGCGCTGGAAAAAACAAACCGAAAATTCATAAAACGGTTTAATTACCTTGAACAGGAGACATTGCTAAAGGGTAAATCACTTCATGATATGAGTCTCGACGAGATGAACGAGATCTGGGATGAAGCAAAGAAACAGGATTGACTTTCATAAACTTATCCCCTTTATCCCCCTCTCTTCTTCGTAAAGAGGGGGATATTTATTAATATTCAGAAAGTTACACCCCCTCTTTGCTTCAGCAGAGAGGGGGCGGGGGGTGAGTACATATTTTTAAACAGGCAGACAGTAGTTAACTAAACTTATAGCTTAATAGCTGGTAAATAATCTTTGCGGCAACAAAATCAGGGGCTTTATTTAATGGTGACGGACACAGTTCAACAACATCAAACCCGACCACATTCTTTTTCAATATCACTTCCCTGAGAAAAGTCATGATTTCAGGGTACCCTGGACCTCCGGGTTCGGGTGTTCCGGTAGACGGGATCAGTGAAGGATCAAAAACATCAAGATCGATCGTAATATAAACGTTATCTGTAAGCATGTCAATTGCTTTCTGATAATGGGTCTTGTCGGTATACAATTCATGAGCCGGAAAGATCCTTTCCCAGTCTGCATCCAAAGCCTCTTCACGCGACATGCTCCTGATACCAACCTGAATCACCGGTGCATATTCCCGCATCCTTGCCATGGCACAGGCATGATTGTAAATTGATCCCTCATATTCCTGCCTTAAATCTGAATGGGCATCCAACTGGAGAATTGAAAGGTTACTGAAATGCTCTGAAAAAGCTTTTGCAGATCCAATGCTAACAGTATGATTACCGCCGATTACCACCGGGAACTTATCCTGGGTAAGAATTGAAATAACCCTTTTGCAGACAGCATCCACAAGCGCCTCGGGAGATCTTTTCTCTAATATCGGGTCAACAGTATGAATGCCAAAAACATGTGCTTCTGAGTTGGTCTCGATATCATAAAATTCAAGATTAACGGAGGCCTCCATTATTGCATCAGGACCCTTATCGGCCCCTTTCATCCAGGTACTGGTTTCGTCGTATGGTACAGGAAGTATGATTATCCTCGACTCAGAATAACCATAAACTACCTCTCTACCACCAAAATTCATTGGCAATTGGTTTTTTCCGGGGACGTTTACTTTTTTGAATTGGGGGCACTTTTTTTCTTTGCTTTTGCTGCCGGGGTCGAATTTTCAGGTTCAGATGCCGGTTTCTCTGTCTCAACTGCTTTTTCTGGTTCTTCCTTTATCAGCATTCCTTTCTTCTGAAGCAGGTTATACCAGAGGATTATTTTCTTTATATCACTTAAATACACTTTTTCCCTTGCATAATCAGGAATAACCTCTTCAAAGTATTTCTTTAGTTTTTCTGAATCAGCTTTAGAATCAATCGCCTGACCACCAGATTCTTTCTCAGAAATTTTGTCAAATACTTTACCAAGGGGAATATCTTCATTTTCTGTAAATACCGAGATATCCTCAAGCGAACTTACTTTTGCTGAACTGAAAGCACTGCTTCTTTTACCAGTTTCAATATGTTCCACAATGATTGCATTCTTTCCCTGGGCAACAAATTTAAAAAGGCCAGGTTCTCCCGAAATTGATAAAATCTCTTTTAATACCATCTAATTTACTTTTATCTGCAAATTTAATTCTTGTTGTTCAATGTTTGATCAGGCTGACTTCTTTTTTTAACCAGTGTCAGTTAATGCTCCTCTCTTTCTTTATCTTTTCATAGGCTTCGTTAACCTTCTTGAATTTTTCGTCTGCCGTTTTCCGGAACTCCTCTCCAAGATGGCTTACTTTATCGGGATGATATTTCATGGCCATTCTCCTGTATGCCTTCTTTACATCCTCATCAGTGGCAGAGCGTTCAATTTCAAGGATCTTATATGAAGAATCCGTCTCGGGGACAAACATGTTCCTTATTGATACGAAATCGGTTGGAGCAATGCCAAGATATCCAGACATCTTTTCAACAACTTGAATCTCAGCAGCATTAATATCGCCGTCAGCACTGCTGATATTAAAAAGAAGATGAATCAACTGAAGCCGTGAGGAGTAATCCATATTATTGCTTATCTGAATACAGATATCCCTTACAGGTATATCTTTTTTCAGAATATCTTTAAGCATCAGGAGAGCCTCCTTTGCACTGGCCTGACCAAATTGCCTGATAAAGAATTGCTTGACATAATCAAGTTCCGATTTCACTACCTTTCCATCAGCTTTCATCATAGCAGCCACAAGGACCAGAAGGCTCATTCCAAAATCTCCCTGAGCCGTGCTCTGCGTCGGAGTACCGTATCTTGAAGTTTGAACAGTTGTATTATCAACCATTGAACCAACCAGGAAACCAAGAACAGCACCGAGCGGCCCTCCCATTACGAATCCAAGGCCTCCTCCAATCCACTTTCCAAATTGTCCCATCTGTCAGTTAGTTTTTTTTACTGAGTTTTAGCATTTCTTCATGAATTCCGATTATAGCCGGAATAATCATATTATTTTCAGAATTGTAAATAACAAAATCCGACAGTTTTACCCTGGATTCGTCATCTATCTGATTTTTAATCCGTTCAATAACCTGGTCCCTTGAAAATCTGTTCCCTTTGACAAGTCTTTCAATTCTTTCTTCCAAAGGAGTTACAACAGTTACAATCCTGTCCATAAACCTGTCTGCCCCACTTTCAAAAAGGATAGCTGCCTCCATGATTGAATATGGAGAATCCTGTTTATAAAACCAATCTCCGAACGATCTGAATACTGCCGGATGAATTATTGAATTGACCTTTTCAAGTAAGTGCCTGTTGTTGAATATTATTTTCGCAAGCACGGGACGATCAAGTTTTCCTGAAGAAAAAAGATCCATTCCGGCAAGTCTGTTGATTTCAATTTGAATATCCTTGTCAGTGTCAAGGAGCTTTTTTGCTTCCTCATCTGCTGAGAAAACCGGTATCCCAAGAACTCCAAACACCTTACAGACAGTTGTTTTACCACTGCCGATACCACCGGTTACACCGAGTTTAAGTCTTTTAACTCCGTTTCGGTTCATCTGATTTTCTTTTCAATCAGAAAATCAACCTTCGAAGGAGTGACTCTCAGGGAACTTACAAACGGAGGTATATTCCGAAATCCTACAGGGATTTTCTCTGATGAATTAAGATCAGCCAATGCCAAATCAAGAACGACTTCGAAGGGAATTTCCTCAATTTTCTTATAATCACTCACAGCAACCAGACATTTTACCGAAACAACATCCGGAAAAATCTTGATGCTGACTGAGTCGGGACAGTTCAGGATTTTAACGGGCACATTTATTTCAGCTTCAGTAAATTGTTCAACAGGTACTGTAATAATCGCCTTCCTTGAAGAAACACTGCATCCTTCGGGAGTTACCAGGGTAAAGCTTCTTGTAATTGTCCCGTTGACTCCCCTGAGCTTTTTAAACTTTGTCTTTACAGTATTAAGGGTATCAATTATCCGTTTCGGACCTGTTATAGAAACAGAATCCGGGTCTGTAAGAATGCTGCCCTTAACCAGGTATTGTTTCTCCGTCGTAATTTCAACATCCGCTGCAATCTTAACCCTCCTGGTTATTATCCTGTCGAAGGAAAAAAACAGGGTATCAGGCTTTATCGAAGATATTTCACATTCAGCTCTCAGCTGGTTTCTTAGTTTGGGGATGAGCCCCGATGTAATAATGTAATAGCTGAGTGTTCTGCTTCCGGGAACTCTCCTGTAGTTAATTGTTGATACATCAAGTATTACCGGTGAACGGTTTCCTGCAAGTCTCAGCTTAAGTATTGAATAACCCGGACCTTTTAGGAAAAGATCAATTGTTTCAGGCAACTCATCGGCCAGCACCCTTTGCTCCGGAAGATTAACATATCTTACCGGGTACTTCATATCATAATCAACGGTCTTTTCAAGCGAATTAAGATACCAGAATATGAATGCAAGCAGAAGGAAGAAAGAAAAAACAACCGCTTCCCGGTTAATACTGATTCCTCTTTTTTCTTTAAGTTTCTTAAACAATATGCTGTCTGACCATTTCACCCGGAAAAGCTAGATGCATGTCTAAACTGAGTCAGCGCTTGGATCTTTTATCAGAGCACTCTTGTCTACTTTAAGCTTAAGATCACCTCCAACCTCAAGCATAACAAAATTGTCCTTCACTTCCCATATTTTGCCGTAGATACCGCCGGTTGTGATGACCTTATCACCTTTCTTAAGGGAGTTCCGGTAGTTTGTCATCTCTTTCTGCTTCTTCATCTGCGGTCTGATCATGAAGAAATAGAAAACGACAAAGACAAGCAACAACGGGAGGAATGTAACCAAAGCATTACTCTGACCTGAGGCGGTTCCTGCAGGCTGGCCCATTAATAGGATAAAAGCTAAATTGTTCATAGTTATTATTTATTTGTAATTGGTAATTTGTGATTGGTGATTGGTGATTGGTGATTTGTGATTAAAAACTTCTGAATTATGGTTTATATAATTTCTGCTGTAATTTTAAGGATGACTACCTGAGTTTTGGAGTTCGATCTTACAGAAATTGTTTTTGTCTGAATGCCATTCCTTCCATTTGAATCAAAAACAACTTCAAGATTTCCACCTTTGCCAGCTGCGATCGGTGATCGGTCATACTTTGAAACTGTACATCCGCAACTTGTTGACGCTGACTCTATTACAAGACTACCTGGTCCTTTGTTTACAAAAGCAAAGATATGAGCTACCTTCTCTCCTTCTTTAATCTTGCCAAAGTCGTATTCATATTCATTAAAACTAATTTCTGCAATCTCTCCATTTGCCTGTGAACCTGCCTTAACAGGATTATTTTCGCCCTGTCCGCAACTTGAAAGCATTATTATAATAAAGAAAAATGACATTATCACTTTCGTTCCCATTGCACAATTTTTCAATAGTTAGTTTTCAATATTTTCACCTATCAGGCCTTTACCAGTCTTCCGGAAAGCTCCTTTTTCCTTGATCTCTTTTACAATATTATCAAGAATTCCATTGACAAATGTACTGCTTTTTGAAGTACAATAATATTTTGCTATTTCAATATACTCATTCAGAGTGACCTTAACAGGGATTTCCTGGAATTCGATTATCTCGGTGATAGCCAATTGCATAACGAGAATATCCATGAGTGCAATCCGGTCCACCTCCCAATTGGTTGTGTTTTTGTCGATAAGTTCAGAATACCTGCCGGAATTTATGATAGCTGTCCGGAACAATATCTTCACAAAATCCTCATCCTCCTTATTTTTGAAAAGAGGCATCATTAAGGCATTCTCTCCGCTTTCGGGTTTGAACTTCTTAAGGGTTTTTTCAATCATTATAGCTACATATTCAGTGTCATCGTTCCAATAAATGCTTTGCTCCTCAAAGTTTGATTCAAGGTCCTCCGATTCAGCGAAAAGTTTTGTTATTAGATTAATAATGAACTTCCTGTCGGCAGAATAGCTGTGAACCTCTGAAGACATATATTCCTCGTATTTATCCCATGACAACATTTTGTTGTACATCAGCCTGGGAATATGGGGATGGTTTATCCAGGAAAGTTTCTTTAAGGAGATGTAATCATTAAAAGCCTTATTTTTCCGTAACTGGGCAATAAGCTGATTATCAATGAACCTTCTTTTAGGGTTTAAATCCTCCTCAGTAGGCATTCTTTTCTGAAGTGCCTGATCGATTTTTTCAGAGGCTACATCAGCGACTTCAAGGACAAGAAGCAGAAGATAATGATATAGTTCGTACGTCTTTTCGATGCTGAATATAAGCTCTTTCTCAGCCAGTGAGACATCATCATCCTCCCTTCGGTTAAATGCATAGAGTGCCATCAGGGCTTTTATGCGCAATAATCTTCTGCTTATCATTAATAAAGAACCTCAGATTTCGGCAGCAAAAATAACCTTTTTCCTTTAGCTTCAAAGCATCAGGCTAAAATTTAGGCACATTTGGAAAGCCTTGTTTTGATTTTAAAAATATTTGTTACATTTGACAATCAAACACTAGCCTAACCTAAACCTAAACTGACTGAGAAATGGAAGAAGAAGCCGGAATTAAGGAGGTCACTGATGGTATTAATGAGAAAAACGTAAAGGAAGAGATTTACACAAAAGTAGTGAGAGCTGGAAAGAGGACCTATTTTTTTGATGTAAAGGCGACCCGCAAGGAGGATTACTATCTCACGATAACTGAGAGTAAAAAGCGGCTTGGAAAGGAAGGAAAGATTTTCTATGAAAAACACAAAATCTTTCTCTATAAAGAGGACTTTGAGAAATTTGCCGATGGTCTGCATAATGTCGTTACATTCATTGGTAATGGCAAAAATGAATTAAAAACAGAAATAACACATTCAGAAGAAGAAACAAAACAGGAGCCTGTTGATCTCACTGCCAGGGAATTTACAAATGTTGATTTTGAAGACCTTGGCAAGAAGTAAAAATCATCTTTCTGAATGGTTGATTACATCCTGTTAATATTAGCTATTATTCTGATTATACTTGGTATAATTGGCTGTTTGGCACCGGTTTTACCGGGTCCGCCGTTAAGCTACCTGGGCCTTGTTTTACTTCATTTCACAAAATTTGGCGACTTCTCCAAAACCCTGTTGATTACTCTCGCAGCAATAGTAGTTATTGTATCAATACTCGATTATGTTGTTCCTATCTGGGGAACAAGAAAATTCGGAGGTTCTAAATATGGAACAAGGGGAGCAACAGTCGGACTTATTATCGGGCTTTTTCTTGGTCCGGTTGGCATTATCATCGGACCTTTTATTGGTGCATTGGTTGGTGAACTTATTTTTAAGGACGATATGAAATATGCTATCAGGGCCGGATTTGGGAGTCTGCTTGGTTTCCTCACGGGCATAGGCCTTAAGCTCGCAACATCGTTTGTGATTACATTTTATTTCGTTAAGGAGTGGATCGCGTAACCGATCAGGCTCCAAGGGTCGCAACCATCACTGCCTTTATTGTATGCAGCCTGTTCTCAGCCTCATCGAAAACTATAGAGTGCTTTGATTCAAAAACATCCTCAGTCACTTCCATCCCATCCAGACCAAATTTAGTGAAGATCTCCTCGCCTACTTTTGTTTCCCTATTGTGGAAAGCAGGTAGACAATGAAGGAACTTCACTTCAGGATTGCCTGTCTTTTTAACTACTTTCATGTTCACCTGGAACGGCTTCAGAAGCCTGATTCTCTCTTCCCAAACCGTATCAGGCTCTCCCATCGATACCCAGACGTCGGTATATAGGAAATCGACTCCCTTAACAGCCTCTTCAACATTATCCGTAATATTTATTTTTGCACCTGTCTCTTTTGCTATAGATTTACAGGTTGCCAAAAGCTCCTTTCCCTGCTGATAAGCTTTTGGTGCTGCAGTCCTGAAATCCATCCCCATTTTTGCAGCTCCGACCAGAAGCGAGTTCCCCATATTATACCGTGCATCACCCAGGTAACAGAAGCAGATCTTATTCAGCGGCTTACCGGAATGTTCAGTCATAGTCATAAAATCGGCAAGTATCTGAGTCGGATGAAATTCATTAGTCAGTCCGTTCCAGACCGGGACTCCCGCATAAATGCCAAGTTCTTCAACTATTTCCTGACCATGGCCGCGGTATTCGATCCCATCGTACATTCTGCCCAACACTCTTGCCGTATCCTTCATCGATTCCTTTTGCCCGATCTGAGATCCGCTGGGCCCAAGATAAGTTACATTGGCTCCCTGATCAAAGGCCGCCACTTCAAATGCACACCTTGTACGTGTTGATGCCTTTTCAAAGATCAGGGCAATATTTTTACCCTTGAGAAGCTGCCGCTCGGTCCCGGCATACTTGGCTCTCTTAAGATCGGCAGCCAGATTAAGAAGGAATTGAATTTCATCTGTTTTGAAATCGAGTAGTTTCAGAAAATTGCGGTTACGAAGATTAACTGGCATGGTAAAAAAGGTTTAAAGGTTTAACGGGGTATAGGCTTCAAGGCGTATGGCTTTAAGGTGTGAAGGCTTTAATCGTCATTTACAAAATTAACATATTTTTCTTTCATAATTACTAGCTGTAATGCCCTGGTACCTTAACGCCGTCATGCCATCATACCTTGACACCATTATTTCTCGTACTCCATCGTGATCTTTGATCCGTACTTCTTGTCAGCCAGTTTGAATGCTTCTGTGATAACACTCATTTTACCTCCATTTTTGATGAAGTTGAGACAAGCTTCTATCTTTGGAGCCATGCTCCCTTTTGCAAAATGTCCCTCATTGAGGTACTTAAGAGTATCTTCATAATTGAGAAATTCCTTTATCTCCTCGTCAGGTTTTTTATAGTTGATATAGATATAAGGCACATCAGTCAGTATATAGAATTCGTCAGCGCCGATCATTGAAGCAAGGAGCGATGAAGCAAGATCTTTGTCAATAACAACCTCCGCAGGCCTGACATCCTTTTTTTCATCGAAATAAACAGGAACACCTCCCCCACCGGCTGCAATAACAATATTACCCTGCATCGCCAGATCTCGAATAATTGGAATATTCATAATGTCAACCGGAACAGGAGAAGGAACAACCCGTCTGAATCCACCTTCAACCTTAACTTCCTCTCTGAACTGCCAGCCTTTTTTTTCATGCATCCTGTCGGCCTCATCTTTTGTATAGATCTTTCCGATCCTTTTCTGGGGATCAGAGAAAGCCTTATCATTTCCGTCCACTACAACCTGAGTTACGATGCAGATAACGTTTTTGTTGATCCCGTGCCTGTTAAGCACATTCCTGAACATCCTTTCAATCATATAACCTATACCTCCCTGGGAATCAGCCACGCAAATATCAACAGGCATCTGTGCAATATTGTACATCTGTTCGCCTGCGTCGTTTCTCATCAGGATGTTACCTACCTGCGGACCATTTCCATGAGTTATCACAAGATTGTACCCTTCGTTAATCAGAAAAATCAGATTTTCAAGCGTAAGCATTGTATTCTCTTCCTGTTCATCTATAGTTCCTATCTGGTCACCCCTAAGCAATGCGTTACCGCCAAGAGCAACAACCGCCAGTTTATTTTTCATAATAAATCTTCAGATGTGTAATGTTTGAACGAAATCTCCGTTTTAATTCATAATAAAACTTGATTCCAGGACACAAAGCTATTGATTTCTGAGAATTGATCCGCAAAAGATTAATTACAGGAACAAGATAAATTTATGTTAAAGAACATTTTTTTGTTCTCTCCACATAATTATAACTGAGCCTGATACAAGTAAAAAAAAATAACTACATTTACATTTTTCAAGTTAAACTGAAGTTGGTGAGATCAGGAAAAGCGCTCCTTTTTGCAATCATAATTATACTTGTAACCTCTTCCTGCAATAAGACGGGAGGCAGACGAATGAACCAGGGGGAGATTCATTATAATGTTCAGTATGAAGGACATGTTACCCTGATGCCGAAGGAGCTTATGCCAAAGGATCTGGTTGTCTCTTTCAAGGATGATAACATCATTTATGAGCTGATTTCTCCCTTTGGTAATTCAGGAATCACCAATTTGTCGAATCCTGCAAAGGAAATCTACGACACTTATCTCAGCCTTTTTACAATAAAATATTTTTACGCGTCAAAGCCTGGGGAACTTTATCCCGGATTTGATGCAATGAGGGATATGGAAATCAGAAAAACATCAAAATCTGAAGTTATTTGCGGGTTCAACTGCAAGAATGCTGAAGTCACATTTCCTTTCGACCGATCAAAGATATATAACATATGGTACACTGACGAGATACCTGTTAAGAATCCGAATGCATCAACCCCTTTCAATCAGATTGACGGTGTGCTTCTCAGTTTCTTTTTCTTCATAGGTCGTTCAGAATTCCATTTCGAGGCCCAGAATATTTACCGGAAAGAGATTCCTGACAAGATTTTCGAAAGAAAAGAGAAATTTAAAAGAGTCTCAAAAAACGATATTAACAAGTTTATCAATAAAATGGTAAGTCTTTAAAGGGCGTGGGTCGTGAGGTGTGGGGAATGGAATGAAGGAACTTATAATGTTTTCACCTATTCTTATCTCTTTATCAAAATTGTTACCTTTGCAGTGTTTTTTCAGAATGCACATAAGGAGTATACGGCGAAATGAGTAAAGAGAAAGAGGGCAACGGAAAGAAGACATCAAAATCAAAGGCAAAATCAAAACCTTTATTCACAGATGAAAGAATAAAATTCATTTTCGGGATATTCCTGTCAGGCATTGCTGTTTATCTCCTCCTTGCATGCATTTCATACCTTTTCTGGTGGAAGACTGACCTTAGTCTTGCTGAT
This sequence comes from Bacteroidales bacterium, assembly GCA_003520925.1. GTDB lineage: Bacteria > Bacteroidota > Bacteroidia > Bacteroidales > VadinHA17 > LD21. The sequence continues at coordinate 35,776 of DOTV01000240.1, forward strand.
TCACAGGTTGTATCAAATGCTGATGTGAATGTAAAAAACTGGTCGGGTAAGAGTGGTCATTTCCTTGCAAAGACGATTATCGGATTTGGATTCGGTTACGGGGCATTTTTCATTCCTGTAATAATCGGGGCTATCGGATTATACCTTCTCAGATTTCCGAAAATCAGCCTATTGAAACTTGTTGTAAAACTCACCTTTGCATCAATTATCCTGTCTCTCCTGCTCGGATTTATCTTCGGCAAGGCAGGAGGATATCTTGGAAGCGGTCCGGGCGGGGCCCAGGGATTTAAGATCACTGAGTGGCTTAATTCATTTGCCGGAAAACCGGGTACAGGAATAATCCTGACGCTGCTAACCATTGGTTATCTTATATTCGCCCTTAGATTCAAACCTGATACTTTTACAAAGACTATTCCGGCTAAATTTAAAAGTGTTATTCCGGGAATGAAAAGTGATAATCTTCCCGTGGAACCATCAGATGATACTGCAGAAGGTGAGGCAGCTCCGGATGAAAACGAGAAGGAGACTGAAAACGATGATGACCGGGATATTGAATTTGTTGTAAAACGGCCTTCAGGTGAAGATTATGATGATGATTTCAGGACCGGATCAATAATTCATGTCATCGGGAAGAATGAACCAGAAAAAAAGAGTGTTGCGGGCGTTTCGATAGATATCAATAAGCCTGCTCCCAATGACATACTTCCTGATCATGAAGTTGAAAAGCTAATGGGTAACTACGATCCGCGTCTTGATCTTTCCAGATATAAATTCCCGCCTATTTCAATACTCACCGATCATAAATCAGATCTCGAATTTGACGACAATGAAGTTATTGAAAACAAGGAGAACATTATTAAAACGCTTGGTGATCATAATATCACAATAACTCATATTTCTGCCACAGTAGGCCCGACAGTAACCCTGTACGAAATTGTACCGGACCGCGGAATACGTGTCGCCAGGATAAAATCGCTCGAGAATGACATTGCCCTTAACCTGTCAGCCCTGGGGATAAGGATCATCGCTCCAATACCCGGAAGGGGGACAGTCGGAATTGAGGTGCCTAACAAAAAGCCGGAGATCGTCTCCATGAAATCGCTTATTACATCAAAGGCATTTCAGGATTCAAAATTTGATCTTGCACTTGCACTCGGACGTACCATAACAAATGAACCCTTTATTGTGGACCTTACAAAGATGCCCCACCTTCTGGTTGCAGGAGCAACAGGCCAGGGAAAATCAGTAGGGATAAATGCAATAATAACATCACTTCTTTATAAAAAACATCCCTCCGAGATCAAGTTTATTCTAATTGATCCTAAAAGGGTTGAACTACCGCTTTACTCGAAGATAGAACGGCATTTCCTTGCAAAGCTGCCTGGTGAGGAAGATGCCATAATTACTGATACACAGAAGGTTATCCGAACATTGAATTCGCTCTGTATTGAAATGGATAACCGGCTTGAACTCCTGAAAGATGCGCAGTCGAGAAACATTAAAGAGTATAATGAGAAGTTTGTCGCACGAAGACTAAATCCTGAGAAGGGTCACAGATATCTGCCATACTTCATCCTTATAATAGATGAGTTTGCAGATCTTATTATGACTGCAGGCCGGGAGATTGAACCCCCTATCGGAAGGATGGCTCAGCTCGCCAGAGCGATAGGAATTCACCTGATAATTTCCACTCAGAGGCCATCAGCCAACATAATCACCGGGTTTATCAAGGCCAATTTCCCCACGAGGATTGCCTTCAGGGTATTCTCATCCATCGATTCAAGGACGATTCTTGATGCTACCGGAGCTGACAGGCTTGTGGGCCGCGGTGATATGCTCGTCTCATCAGGTGCGGAACCCATAAGGGTACAATGCGCCTTTATCGACACACCTGAAATTGAAGCACTGACAGATTTCATTGGTTCGCAGCAGGGTTACCCTGATGCCCTGGCACTGCCTGAATATATTGATGACAGTGAAGGCGGAAGCCAGGAAATTGATCTTCATAAAAGGGACCCCATGTTCGAAGAAGCGGCCCGCCTTGTGATCCAGCATCAACAGGGGTCAACTTCACTCATTCAGAGAAAGCTATCGATTGGCTATAACAGGGCAGGAAGAATAATTGATCAG
>DOTV01000117.1:0-7999 GCA_003520925.1 Bacteroidales bacterium
TTAAACCATTATGATATTGTTACTCCGGTTCAGTCGCACCACATGTTCAATGAACATAAAAGTGTTGAAGCAGTCTGTTTGAAGATACATTCAGGCACCACCGTTGCCCTTATCTCCGATGCAGGTACACCTGGAATTTCAGATCCCGGATTCCTGCTTGTACGTACCTGCCTGGAAAAGGAGATTGATGTTGAAACTCTTCCGGGTCCCTCAGCTCTTTTGCCGGCGCTGGTGAATTCAGGTCTCCCATCGGAAAGATTTTGTTTTGAAGGTTTTCTTCCTCCTAAGAAAGGAAGAAATAAAAGAGTGTCAAGCCTGGCAGAAGAACAAAGAACAATGATATTTTATGAATCGCCTTACCGCCTGGTAAGAACCCTCATGGATCTGAGCTCTTGTTTTGGTCCCGACCGGGAGGCATCCGTTTCAAGGGAGCTGACAAAAATGTTTGAGGAAAATATCAGGGGAACGTTGCTATCTCTTGCTGACCATTTTAAAAAGCAAGTTCCAAAAGGAGAAATTGTAATTGTTGTTGCCGGGAAAAGATAATGACCAAAATTAACATGGGATCATATCTGAACCTGATGAAGCTGGGAATCCGGCTTTTGATTCTTATAACTTTTACCGGTCAGCTGGCTGATGCCCAGGTGCTTAAAGGCAAAATCACCGATAACTCCGGACAGCCTGTACAATATGCAACAGTTTATATACAGGAATTGAAACAGGGAACCACATCCAATACAAGGGGTGATTATGAGCTGAGACTCCCGGGTGGCAAATATATGGTTATCTATCAGAGCCTTGGATATGAACCGGTATTTGTTAATATAGATCTTTCCGACACTGTCCTTATCAGGAATATTTCATTGCCTGAACAAATCTATGAAATACCGGAAGTCAGGATTTCACCTTCAGGCGAAGATCCAGCCATGTCAATAATGAGAAAGGTAATAGGACTTGCCCCTTATTATCTTAATTACATTAATTATTATAAAGCTGAAGTTTATATCAAAGGAAACCTGCTCATTAAAAGAATACCAAAACTCATCGGGAAATCAATGCGGATGAGACAGTCGGATGAGGATGTTACAATATCAGCCGGAGGAAAACCTGAAAAAGACTCCCGTATAATGAAGGAAGGCGATTCATTCTTCATGGAATCATTCAATGAAGTGGAATTCACTGCACCCGACAAGTACGTCCAGAAGGTAATATCATACAACAGCACGTTCCCTGAACAGGGTGATGACATATCCCCAATGGATTATATCCAGGCTAGCTTTTATCAGCCTGTCCTGGCTGATATGGCTATTTCCCCTCTTTCGCCCCAGGCTTTCAGCAGCTATAACTTTAAATACATAGGAACGACATTTCAGGGGAAATATACAATCAATAAAATTGAGGTCATTCCCAAATACAAGAGTCAGCAGCTTTTTGCAGGGACCATCTTTATAATAGAGGATCTCTGGTGCCTGTACAGCGTCGATCTCACAAATGAAAATCTTGTCGGAAAAATCAGGGTCAGGGAATTGTACATTCCGGTCCAGGAAGAGATATGGATGCCTGTAAGTCACCAGTTCGACATTGATCTGCAGATAATTGGAATAAGGGCTGATGTTGGATATGTCAGCTCTGTCAGGTACCTTGATGTAAAACCAAATGATAAGCTTCAGAAACCCCGGGATCTGGCAACCGGCTTTGCAGGACGCTATCTTCCGGATACAGCGGTGACAAAAACAAACAGGGAGATTAACAGGATCCTTCAGAAGGAAGAACTGACCAACCGGGATATGATTAAGCTGGGAAAGCTGATGGAAAAGGAATCGAAAAATACAAGGAGCGATAGTGGTGCAAAAAGCCTTGAGATAAAAGACAATACGACCCAAATCGTTGAAAAAGATGCGAGGAAGAGAGACAGCACTTACTGGGCCGATATAAGACCTATCCCCCTTTCGGAAATTGAACTCCGAAGCATTGAGATAAGTGACAGCATTAAAAATAACATTTCGGGGATAGTTGAATCAACATCTGATACTGTTTCAAACGGAACCGGGAAAAAATCAAGCCGGTTCAGCAAGACCCTGAACAATCTGTTGATGGGACATACATGGTCGGATACAACCGGCTTCAGCTTTACAAACGGAGGCCTGATCGATCTCGAAAAATTAAGCTTTAATACTGTCGACGGATTTGTTTATGGAATAGATTTCCGGATAAACAAAAGATTTAAGAACAATAAGTCGGTTGCATTCTATCCCGATATCCGCTATGCTTTCAGCAGGGAGAAGGTTATGTGGAGGCTTAATGGTAACTATTCAACCGGTGGAATGAAGCCAAAACAGTTTAGTGTAAGAACAGGAATGACCAGCAGGGACATCGGCACAGGAGGAGGAATTAATCCGTTTATAAACAGCATATCCACCCTTTTTATGGAAAGGAATTACATGAAGCTTTACGAGAGCCGCTATTTAACTTTTGCTTATAAAACGGAAATCAAAAACGGATTGACACTGGAACTTTCTGCAGGATTTGAAAACAGGAAAGTGATGGAAAACAATACTTCATTTTCAATAATCAATACAAGCCGTGAGTATTCATCCAATTTGCCTGTAAATGAATATCTGACTACAGGTTCCAATATAATTAATTTTGTTGTTGATCAGAAACACATCGAATTTGTAACAAATGTTACATTTACTCCATACCAGAAGTACAGGATTTATGGAGGCAACAAAGTTCCGCAGGGATCCGAATGGCCGACCTTCATATTTACCTGGAAACATGGAGCTAACATGGTTCCTACAATATCAGGTAATTACCGGCACTTCGATATGTTCAGTTTTGAAGTTTCCAAAAAGCATGAGACAGGTGCATTCAGTGAATTAAAATGGAGAGCGGGAACCGGAGGATTTGCTGATAACAGGAATATATCATATTTCGACTTCTTCCATTTTAACCCTCAGCCTTTACAATTACTGATAAATAACTATGACGATGCTTTTATGCTCCCTGCCTTCTATTCACTCAGCACCCCCGAATTCTATGGTGAAGCTCATCTGAAATATACAACACCATACCTTCTTCTAAAATTCCTGCCAGGATTAAGCAGGACGCTTATCCGTGAAAATATCATCATTTCATATCTCGGATCACGGTTTCATAAAAACTATACTGAGATTGGATACAGCCTTAGTGAGATTTTCTTCCTGGGAGAAGCCGGAATATTTGTCGGATTTGATGATCTTAAATACAGAAGCTTTGGCCTCAGAATCATTTTAAAACTGAATTAAATTAACAGTTGGTGTCACCATCCTGATGGCTGTATTAATCCTCAGATTTCTTGTATCATATACTTTAGATTATTCGGTAGTAAACTGAGGAGATTCCTCATTTCGCACGCTGCATTCGGAATTACAAAACAAATTGGGTATTGGAATGGAGAGGAGCAGGTTCGCCAGGCGAACCTGCTCCTCTCCATTCCAGATAACATAAAAGAGCCTGTCATCCCGAATCCCGGGTAATCGGGATGAGGGATCTCTCTATTTTAGCTGTATTTAAGCAAAGGGCGGCTCATTAAGCAGGTCCGATTCCTGATCAAACTTATCTCCCAGATGTTTCATCCTGTCGTGGTTCATTTTTGAACCGAGAGTAATGCTTTGAGAGCCATCCTTGATCTCAGGGTTGCTTTCAATATCAAAATCATCAATATCCAGAAATTGCGCCTTTTCTTCACGGAATCTCAGACGAAGATCATCAACGGGTCCGTTACGGTTCTTGGCCAGGATTATTTCAGCAATCCCCTTTGTTGAACTTCCGTCTTCAAAGGTCGGGATCCCGAATTTATCCTGACGGTGTATGAAAACAACCATATCTGCATCCTGCTCAATTGCACCCGACTCCCTCAGGTCGGAAAGCAGGGGCCTCTTTGTACCGCCTCTCATCTCCACCGACCTGTTCAGCTGCGAAAGAGCAAGGATTGGAACATTTAGCTCTTTTGCAATACTTTTAAGCGATCGTGAAATGTTGCTTACCTCCTGCTCACGACTTCCGGCATTCTCGGGACCTGACATCAGCTGCAGATAGTCAACTATAACAATATCAAGCTTGTGCTGGGCCATAAGACGTCTGCATTTTGCCCTTAGCTCAAATATCGAAATTGCGGGTGTATCGTCAATGAAAATTGGTGCCTGCACCAGTTTCTTTATCCTTGTGTCAAGCTGTTTCCACTCTTCTTCAGAGAGACGTCCATTCTTAATTTTTTCTCCAGGGATATCTGTTTCGGCAATTATCAATCGGTTAACGAGCTGGATCGATGACATCTCGCATGAGAATATTGCAACATGCTTATTATGGTCAATTGCCATGTTGCGTGCCATTGAAAGGGCGAAAGCCGTCTTCCCCATTGAAGGGCGTGCAGCGATGATTATAAGTTCTGATTTCTGCCAGCCCGAAGTAAGCCTGTCAAGCTTTGTAAATCCTGAAGGTGTTCCAACAAGAGCATCTTCTCTTTTTCCGGCTTCTTCAATCTCCCTTATTGCTTCCTTGATGACCATATTTATCGGGGAAACCTCTCTCTTAATATTTCCCTCGGCGATCTGGAAAAGCTCGTTCTCGGAAAAGTCTAGAAGTTCAGTAACATCAATCGAATCGTCAAACGACCTGTTCTGAATCTCGGTTGATACCCTGATCAACTCCCGCTGAATATATTTCTGTGCTACTATTCTCGCATGATAATCGACATTGGCAGCAGAAACAACTTTGGCAGTAAGCTGGGTCAGATATACAGGCCCTCCCACACTCTCAAGTTCATTGTGTGCCCTCAGCTCTTCGGTTACCGTATAGAGGTCGACAGGATATTCCCGTAATGAAAGGTCCGAAACCGCTTTGAAGATCTTCTGATGAGCCTCCTTATAAAAGCTTGCTGGTTTGAGGATATCCAGGATAGTTATCACAGCTTCTTTTTCGAGCATTATCGCTCCAAGAACTGCCTCTTCCATATCAATTGCCTGGGGTGGTACCTTGCCAAAATCGGGTAATTGGTTTATAACCGGCCGGGCACCCTGTTTTTGTCTTACCATCTATAATATAATACTGATTTATTGATATTTACAAGACAGATACTATGTTCTGTCAGAGCTGACCAAAGGTATTAATAACCATATTGAATTATTCGAAAGGGTTTTTATTCTTACAAACATTCTTCTGTTTAAAACTTGTTGAAAAACCAAATTATCACTCTCCGGCACCAAAATCCGATTCCTGTGGTATTTTTGTATCAAATACCCTGAAATGCTTGTTTTTCCAAAAGCAAAAATCAACCTGGGATTAAGGATTACAGGTAAACGGACTGACGGATATCACGACATTGAGACTGTCATGTACCCTGTAGGACTCTGCGATGCACTTGAGCTTGTACCGGCTCATGAGAGTGCGGTTGACATTCTGACGGTGACCGGAATAACATTGACCGGCAGGATTGAGGAAAATATAGTCCTGGGAGCAGTAAAAGCATTAAGAAAGACTCACTCTTTTCCGTTTCTGAAAATCCACCTGCATAAAATAATCCCGGCAGGTGCAGGTTTGGGTGGAGGTTCATCAGATGCAGGTTCCATACTCAGGGCAATAAATAAAATGTTCAGTCTGGCACTTGGTGCTGATGAACTGAAAGGAATTGCAGCGGGTCTGGGAAGCGACTGTCCGTTCTTTATCGATTGCAAGCCCGCATATGCTACCGGAAGAGGTGAAATCCTCACACCGGTGGTTAATGTTCTTGACGGTTTCTATGCAGTGCTATTAAATCCAGGGATTTCTGTCAGTACAAAGGAAGCTTACGAGAATTGTCTGCCTGTCAGTCGGGAAAGATCCCTGAAGGAGATTATTGAAATTCCGGTTCATGAATGGAAGGATCTGATAGTAAATGATTTTGAAAGAACGGTCTTCCTTGCCCATCCGGAAATAAAAGCTATAAAAGAGGCATTATACCGCTCAGGGGCAGTTTACAGCTCGATGTCAGGGAGCGGATCGACTGTTTACGGGATTTTTAAAAAAAAACCTGAGATTCACGCTGCTCTCAGGAAATATCTGATCTGTGAAGGTATATTTCAGTCTATTTCAGCTCAATCAAAATAGTGCCTTTTGATACTTTATCACCCTTATTCACATTTATTTTCCGAATTGTGCCATCCACACTGCATTTAATACCGTTTTGCATTTTCATGGAATCAAGAATAACAAGATTCTCCCCTTTTCTGACAAACTGACCTTTTTTCACCAGAATATCAAGGACGGTCCCCGGAATAAAGCTTATTATAGCCTTAAGGTCGGCAGGCATATATAGTTTCCTTTTAAGGAATTTCGGGCTAAGCCTTGTCTTGTAAAGAGTTGAATTGATATTTAGTATTCCGAGGTTTTCTGTCTTTTTCATATTCTCCCTAAATCAGTTGGTGAAAACTTTTCAGAATGGCGGAAGCCCGTGTTTTTTATCGAGCATCTTGACCACCTTGTCTTCTGAGGCTTCAATCGCATGCAAAAGAAAGCGGCGTGTCTCTTTGGGTTCAATTACTGCGTCAACATATCCCCTGGCGGCGGCTACATAAGGATTGGCGAACTTATCTTTGTACTCCTCAACTTTTTGTTTTCTCATTCCGTCAGGGTCATCCGATGACATGATCTCTTTCCTGAAAATAATATTTGCAGCTCCTTCCGGACCCATAACTGCAATCTCGGCAGTCGGCCATGCAAAAACAAAATCGGCTCTGAGGTGCCGCGAGCTCATCGCAATATATCCTCCTCCATATGCTTTTCTGAGAATGACTGTTATTTTTGGAACAGTAGCCTCGCTGTAAGAGTAGAGCACCTTGGCTCCATGGCGTATCACACCGGCATGTTCCTGGTCGACTCCAGGGAGATAGCCCGGCAAGTCAACAAGTGTTATAATCGGAATATTGAAGGCATCGCAATACCTAATAAACCTGGCTGCTTTATCTGATGAATCAACGTCAAGGACACCCGCCATTTCAAGTGGCTGATTTGCAACAAATCCGGCTGTTCTGCCACCCATCCTCCCGAAGCCTATTACAATGTTTTTTGCATACAGCTCCATAATCTCAAAAAAGTCGGAGTTGTCGACAATGGACTTTATGACATCCCTTACATCATAAGGCAGAGTCGGATCATCGGGTACAATCTTTTCGGGATCGTATTTCCTGTCCGGTTCCGCCAGGTCAAGTATTTTGGCTTTGGTACTATTATTCCTGGGTATAAAAGTTATAAGCCGTTTGATCTGCTCGAAGCATTCATCTTCACTCATTGAAAAGAAGTGAGCATTACCGGTTATTTCGCTGTGCACCCTTGCTCCTCCGAGATCTTCCATTGAGATTTCTTCACCAAGTACAGTTTTTATTACTTCAGGACCGGTGATGAACATTTTTGATATCTTATCGACTACAAAAACAAAATCAGTCAGAGCGGGAGAGTAGACTGCGCCCCCTGCACAGGGACCAAGTATGACTGATATCTGGGGAATAATCCCGCTTGAGATTGTGTTCCTGAAAAAGATCTCGCCGTAGCCCGCAAGTGAATTAACTCCCTCCTGGATTCTTGCCCCGCCTGAATCATTTATACCGATCAGCGGCATTCTCATCTTAAGTGCATAATCCATTATTTTTGTAATCTTTCTCGAATGCATCTGACCAAGCGATCCCCCGGCTACAGTAAAATCCTGTGCATAAATCGCGACCGGAGCATTGTAAATCGTCCCTGATCCAATTATCACACCATCGCTCGGGAGAGACTTTTTATCCATATCAAAATCTCTTGCATCATGCTCAACAAAGAGATCATATTCAATAAATGAGTTCTTGTCCAGTAGCGCCATGATCCTCTCACGTGCCGTCCACTTTCCCATTGCTTTCTGCTTTTCAATAGCCTGCTCACCTCCGCCAAGAAGTATCTTTTTCCGCTTCTCCTGGAGTTCATGTATTTTCTTATTTACTGCCATTAA
>DOTV01000117.1:8261-13735 GCA_003520925.1 Bacteroidales bacterium
GTTAAAGGGTTTAAAGGTTTAAGAGTTTAAAGGTTTAAAGGCTACCTTCCCATGAAATAAAAATATGGCGCAATTTAAGATTTCTGACCGAAGATTGATCTATTTTGGAGCAAGTTTATAAAGAACCATTGCCACCACTGCGTACAATAAATTCGGAATCCACATTGCAAGCATTGGGCCAAGGTTGCCTTTGAGAGAGAACTGTGAGGCAAACTGCATGAACAATATGTATGAAAAGCTCAGGCCAAGACCTATCCCTATATTCATTCCTATTCCCCCCCTTATCTTACGTGATGAGAGGGAGACTCCGATCAGTGTAAGAATAAATACAGCAAAAGGATTTGCAAAACGCTTGTATTTCTCAATAAGGAACAGCTTAAGCTCATCCGATCCCTGCAGCTTAAGCTGGCTTACATAGTTATTCAGCTGATTATATGTCATTGTACCAACAAAACCAGGTCCCATTGACAAATCCGAGGGAGTTATTGTAAGGGTGGTATCAATTCTGTCTCCCTTTGTTAGTGAATCTTCTCTTTCGGTTATTTTTCTCTGGTAATAATTCATAATAACCCATTTCCCCGATGCCGTATCAAACCGGACCATATTACCAGACAGTTTCGATTCCAGTCTGCCATTTTCATCAAATTTTTCAAGAGTGAAATTTCTTCCTGCCTGGCTGATCGGATTAAATGATTCCATATAAACCAGAACATTCTTGTATACCTGCCTGTGGATATTCATGACCGGTGCCCTTCTGGTGGTAGCACGGTAATACTTATCCTCAAAACTGATCCTGCTGAGATTAGCCTTTGGAATTACGAAATTGGTCAGGAGGTAAGTAAAAAGTGCAATTACCAGTGCCGAAAGAAAATATGGCAGCATCATCCTCCTGAAGCTCATGCCGCTGTTAAGTATGGCGATTATTTCCGTGTTGGCAGCCATTTTTGATGTAAAGAAGATAACTGAGATGAAAACGAAAAGAGGTGAAAAGAGTGTGGCAAAATAGGGGATAAAATTCAGATAATAGTCGAAGATAATCGCCTTTACCGGTGCATCCTTCTCCATGAAATTATCGATCTTCTCGGCAAAGTCGAAAACCACTGCAATAGTAAGGATAAGAACAAGGCAAAAGAAAAAGGTACCAAGAAACTTCCTGATGATATACCGGTCGATAATCTTTAAACGGAGCAACCCTATAAACGAGCCGACAGTTTTATGACCATTTGATCTTTCCATTTTTTAAAATTGCCTTCTTCAATTTGTTTCCCTGCTTCTGAAACCAGCTTAATATAAAATGACAGGTTATGTATGCTTGCTATCTGAGAACCCAGAATTTCGCCTGAAATGATCAGGTGCCTCAGATAAGCTTTTGAATAATACAGACTTACTGCTGAAGAACCGTAACTGTCAATCGGACTGAAATCATCGGACCACCTTTTATTCTTTATATTGATTATTCCTTCACTTGTAAAAAGCATTCCGTTTCTTCCGTTCCGGGTTGGCATTACACAATCAAACATGTCGATCCCTCTTTCGATTGCTTCAAGGATATTGACAGGAGTTCCAACCCCCATAAGATAACGGGGTTTGTCTTCAGGGAGTATCCCATTTACAATTTCAATAATACGGTACATCTCATCCGCAGGCTCACCTACCGACAATCCTCCTATAGCATTTCCGGCCAGACCCGCCGACGCAGCCTTCTCAGCCGACATCTTCCTAAGGTCATCGAATGTGCTCCCCTGGACTATCGGGAACAGAAGCTGCTCATAGCCCCAGACAGGATCTGTTTCGTTGAATCTTGTCACAGCCCTGTCGAGCCATCGGTGAGTAAGCGCTACTGATTTCTCAGCATATCCGTAATCGCATGGGAAAGGTGCACACTCATCAAAAGCCATCATAATGTCAGCACCGATAACCCTTTGAATATCAATTGTATTTTCAGGAGTGAAAAAATGTTTTGATCCGTCAATATGGGATTTAAAAATAGCACCTTCTTCCGAAAGCTTCCGGTTCGGAGAGAGGGAAAAAACCTGATAGCCGCCGCTGTCGGTAAGTAACGGCCTGCTCCAGTTCATGAATTTATGCAGTCCTCCTGATGCCCTGAATATGTCACTCCCCGGTCTGAGATACAGATGATAAGTGTTCCCGAGAATTATCTTTGCTTCAATATCATTGGCCAGATCCCTCTGAAGAATCCCTTTCACAGTCGCTGCAGTGCCAACAGGCATGAAAACAGGAGTCGGAATAATCCCATGAGCGGTTTCCAGTAACCCTGTTCTTGCTTTTGTTTCCTTATCTCTGCTCCTCAGTTTAAACATATTTCCCGGCTGTTTCCGGATGGCAAAGGTAATTCATTATCTGCCTGTTTAAAATTATGTCAATAATTTTTATGCCTGAAACGTCGTTTTTACAGGAATGATATATGAAACTGACTTTTTGCATTCAGATTATCTTAGTAATATTGCAGCCATATCTGGAAGTTAAATGATACTCCGTGACCACCCTTTTCTTTTTGTTTTACTCGTCGTTTTAGGCCTCTCCTTTTTAGTTCAGGTTTTTTATTATCTCTATTATTACCTGGCTCCGGCAATTTATAAACATCCCGATCCTATACCGAAAAATGAACCTGTATCTGTAATAATCTGTGCGAGGAACGAGGAGGGGAACCTCAGGAAATTCCTTCCGGCAGTACTTGAACAGGATTATCCCGATTTTGAAGTTGTAGTAGTAAACGATTGTTCTGAAGACGATTCCTTTGAAGTACTTGGAGAACTCCTGAAGAAATATCAAAACCTGAAAGTCTCAAATATTATAAAGGATCCGAAGTTTACCCATAATAAAAAGTTTGCCCAGTTCATCGGGATAAAAGCTGCTAAAAATGAAATCCTGGTTTTTACTGATGCTGACTGTAAACCTGAAAGTGAGAAATGGCTCAGCGGATTGGTATCACGTTTTGATTCAGAAATTGATTTCGTACTTGGATACGGAGGGTTTTTCAGCAGAAAGGGATTTCTCGATAAATACATAAGGTACGATTGCATGACAATAGCCATGCAATATCTCGGGCTGGCAATAAAAGGAGACCCTTACATGGGTGTTGGCCGGAACCTTGCTTACAGACGCTCATTATTTTTCGATAAAAAAGGATTTGGCAATCATGCTCATCTTGCTTCCGGTGATGATGATCTTTTTGTGAACTCAAATGCTACAGGCAGAAATATTGCAGTGGAGTTCAGGAAGGAGTCACATACCCGTTCTGTGGAGGCATCGGACTTCAGCCTGTTTTACAAACAGAAGAAAAGGCATCTGACAACTGCTGTTCATTACAAGCTGCGAGATAAATTAACATTAATGGCTGAACCTGTTACAAGAGTTCTCTTTTATTTTTCGTTTATTATACTGATTTCAAATCTTTTTTTATGGCCGGTAGTGCTTGGTTTTTTTGCAGTAAGGCTAATCGTCCAGATAACTGTATTCATATTAAATCAGAAAAAATTCAATGAACCGGGATTATTACAATGGGTACCAATATTTGATATCCTCTCTCCGTTTATAAATGCCATACTTTTTGCGGGCAGCATACGCGAGGGTTCCGGTAAAAACAAATGGAAGTAAGCAATGGTTTATCTGAGAAGGCCAGAAATGACCTTCTGCTTGTCGAATTGGCAAAGAACGGGAGTGAAAAGGCATTTTCCAGCCTGCTGAACCGCTACCGAGATTCACTGTATTTCATGCTCCTGAAAATGGTGAATAATGCATCGGACGCTGAAGATCTGACAATTGAGGCATTTGGAAAAGCTTTCCGGAGCCTTGACTCCTTCACCCCCGATTATGCATTCAGCACCTGGCTTTTCAGAATAGCCACAAACAACTGCATCGATTTTATAAGAAAGAAACAGATCTCCCCTACACCAATTGATCCGTTGCAGGAGGATCTGGAACATATCACTGTAAGCCTGCAATCGGATTTGCCCGATCCGGAAGAGACACTGATAAATGATCAGAAGATCGCAGTTCTTCGCGATATCGTCAACCAGCTTAAACCGAGGTACAGGAACCTTATCGAACTCAGGTACTACAAGGAGTACTCCTATGAAGAAATCTCAACCGAGCTTAAACTGCCGATAGGAACAGTTAAGGCGCAGCTTTACAGGGCAAAATCACTGCTTTTCAATATTTTCACAAAAACAGGGAACAGGTAGTGATTGATACTATTCTTAAATATTTCCCGGAAATCTCTGATTCTAAGATTAGTATGTTCTCCAGGATTGGAGAAATCTACAGGATATGGAACAGCCGGATTAATGTTATTTCACGAAAAGACTTCGACAACTTTTATATCCATCATGTTCTTCATTCCCTTTCCATTGCAAAATTCATCCATTTTGCCGGCAAGACAAGGATCCTCGATGTTGGTACCGGGGGTGGATTTCCAGGAATACCCCTGGCCGTCATGTTCCCCGATTCTGATTTCTTTCTTCTCGATTCAATTGAAAAGAAAATAAGGGTCGTTTCATCAGTTGCCGGCGAGATGAACCTGGATAATGTGATTACCATCCGCAAAAGGATAGAAGATGAAAAAAACCTTTATGATTTCATTATAAGCCGGGCAGTTACAAGGTTTCCTGAATTTGTAAAACTTACAGGGAAAAACATCGACCCTGTAAATAAGAATCAGATTAAAAACGGTATAATATATCTTAAAGGAGGAGATCTTACCTCAGAACTAGGACCATATCTGAGAACGACTATTATCAAGAATATCCATGACTTCTTTTCTGAACCATATTTTGAAACAAAAAAGATACTCTATTTGCCTTTCTGACTCTTAAAAAAACAGTTTAACGTTGCATTTATTCCAAAAATAACTATCTTTGCGATCTCAAAATAAAACAGTAACCGACAATTTAAATTCAGCTTAAATGAAAAGGACATATCAGCCTTCAAGAAGAAAAAGAGCAAATAAACATGGTTTCAGGGAAAGGATGTCCACTCCCAATGGAAGAAGGGTTCTTGCTTCACGACGGGCCAAGGGAAGAAAAAAGCTCACTGTCACTTCTGAGCTGAAATTGAAATAATCGGAAGATATTATAATTGTTGTAAAGGTGCTTTCAAAAAAGGCACCTTTTTTTAGTTAATTTTGTCTGGCATTTTTCAAAATGAAAATACTTCAGGAACATATCAATGATCCGCATCTGAAAGAGATAGCTGCAAAAATTGATTCCGGCTGCAGGATAAGCGTTGACGATGGACTGACTCTTTATGCAACGGCCGATTTGTCGCTGCTTGCCATTTTATCGGGGATCGTAAGAAGAAGGCATAATAACATTTATGCCTATTTCAACAAAAATTTTCATATTGAACCGACAAACAAATGCATTCATAACTGTCGTTTCTGCTCATATCATAAACCTGATGGAGATCCTGAAAGCTGGGAATACTCCCATGATGAAATGCTTGACATAGTAAGA
>DOTV01000117.1:14123-15833 GCA_003520925.1 Bacteroidales bacterium
GCAATTGAGCTCGATTTTATGATCACTGAATCAGGAGTGACTATCAGTGAAGGTCTCGCCGAGCTCAGGAAATATGGTCTGGATTCCATACCAGGTGGCGGAGCTGAGATCTTCGATAAAGAGATCAGGAAAAGGATCTGTCCCGAGAAAGCCTCTGCAGAAAGGTGGCTTGAGATCCATGAGGTTGCTCATAGTCTTGGTATCCCGTCAAATGCCACAATGCTTTACGGACACGTGGAAAATTATGCCCACAGGATCGATCACATGGCCAGGTTGCGTGATCTTCAGGACAGAACCGGTGGCTTCAATGCCTTTATCCCTCTGAAATTCAAGAACGCAAATAACTCAATGTCATCACTCGGAGAGGTCAGTATGACGGAAGATCTTAAAAACTATGCTGTTTCGAGGATCTTTCTTGACAATATCCCGCATATAAAGGCATACTGGCCGATGATCGGCAGAGAGGTTGCCCAGATGAGTCTCCTGTTTGGAGCTGATGACCTTGACGGCACAATTGAAGATACAACAAAGATCTACTCAATGGCCGGGTCGGGCGAGAAAAACCCTGAAATGTCGACAAATGAAATCTGCAAGCTTATAAGAGAAGCCGGATTTGTCGCGGTGGAACGGGATTCCGTTTATAATTTTATACATACCTTTGCGTTATAATTAAAGTCCCCCGGAGCCACCATGAGCATCAAGAATTTCATTTTAAGCAAGACATTTTTGAAAAACCTTGGATTAGCAGCATTAATCGTTGTCGGATTTATAATGATACTGCTCATCTGGCTCAACTTCTATACACGGCATGGCCAAAGCAGGCCTGTCCCAAGTTTTATAGGTCTTACAATGGATGAAACAACCCAGCTAGCCAGAAAAAGCAGGCTGAAATTTCAGATCATTGACTCGGTTTATACCTCCGAGGTTCCCAGGGGATGCATTGCAGAACAAAATCCTGTTCCCGGGTTCAGGGTTAAAAAAAGAAGGAATATTATGCTTACAATAAATGCCTTTAATCCTGAAATGGTGGCAATGCCGAACCTCGTAAACCTGCCTAAACGACAGGCTATTGCACTTATAGAGAGCTCAGGGCTTCAGATGGGTATCTCAAGATATACCCCTGATATCTCATTCGATGTGGTGCTTAAGCAGCTATATGACGGAAAAGAAATCCAGGAAGGCGACTCATTACAGAAAGGATCAGAGATCGACCTGTTGCTCGGGAAAGGTCTTAGTAATCAGAAGACATATGTTCCCGATCTGATCGGCATGGATATTGAATCGGCCAGGAATAAAATAATTGGAGCATCGCTAACTCTGGTCACAGCCATTTTCGACAATACAATCAAAACCGGTCAGGATTCGGTTGATGCTTTCGTATATAAACAAAATCCCGATTTCAGCGCCGATGCAACCATTCAGCTTGGATCTTCGATTTATCTCTGGCTGACGGTTGATTCTGCAAGACTTCCGGTTGATTCGACAATGGTTATTACTGACACATTACCAGGAGGAATGACCAGACAGCCTGATTAAGCTTATGCATAAAAAGCTGATAATATATATTGCCCTTCTGTTGTCCTGCCCTGTACTCTCAGATGCCCAGGAAGTTGTGACAGGACTGCAGACCAATACTTTATTGTCAGGTCAGTCAGCTATGCCGGCCGGTTTCAAAGCCGGGGCTGCTGATCCTCTTGAATTACCATTTTT
>DOTV01000117.1:16153-23334 GCA_003520925.1 Bacteroidales bacterium
TTTATTAACAGCACATATTCCAACCAGCAGATCACTATCGGAATTGCAACTCTTGATGCCCTTGATAACAGAGGAAAACTATATGAAACAGCAACATCCGAAGGTTTCGAAGCTGACCATCTGACGTCTCAACCGATTAATCTGAATTATACTTCTGCTGAAAATATCTGGCTCAGCTTTTACTATCTGCCGGGAGGGCTTGGGGATAAGCCTGAATTGAAAGACAGCCTGACACTGCAGTTTTTTGCTCCTGAAGAATCTAGGTGGCGTTCGGTTTGGAAAGCTGACACATCAAGACAGTTGAAATTCAAACCTGTTATCATCAGGATTGAGGATTCAAAATATTTGAAAAACGGATTTAAATTTCGTTTTGTTAATTGGGCAAGCCTTAGTGCTGACATCAAAGACCCTTCGATGATAGGGAATTGTGATCACTGGAATATCGACTATGTTTATCTTAACAAAAACAGGAATGCGGCTGATACATCCCTTGCCGATGTTGCCTTCAGCAGACCGTTAAGGTCTATACTTAAAACCCATGAGGCAATGCCATGGAAACAGTTCAGACAGGTTTATCTCCAGGAAATGGGATCATCAATTCCGATACATTACAGGAACAATGATAAAATAACAAGAAATGTCACGAGGAACTTTGAAATCAGGGACATGTTAACGAACACTGTTTCTCATTCGTTCTCAGCAGGTGCTGCAAATGTTGATCCGTTCACAAATGTTGATTACAATGCAAATCTTATTTATACTTTCAATAATTCTTCCTCCGATTCAGCAATATTCAGAATAACCTGCTACCTGAAAACTGATGATTTTGATCCCAAGGGAAATGATACAATAGTTTATACCCAGGTTTTCAGGAATTATTTTGCGTATGACGACGGTTCATCAGAGGGAGGATACGGAATTAACGGACAGGGTTCAAGAAATGCCATGGTAGCCTACAGGTTTAAGTCTTACCTCCAGGATACGATAAGAGCAATCCGCATCTGCTTCAACGATAGCTATCTCAACAGCAACCAGCGGGCTTTCGACATGATGATCTGGGATGACAATAACGGATTACCCGGAAATGTTATTTATTCAGCTGAAAATATGCTGGTTGAGACTGGTGATGTGCTAAACGGATTCCACACTTATATCCTTCCCGATGGAGTCATGGTTAACGGAGTATTTTATGCCGGATGGAGACAGAGGTCAGAGACATTTCTCAATGCAGGATTTGATATGAACACACCTAACAGGGGCAGACAGTATTACTGGTTGAACGGAACATGGCTCCAGTCGCAGAAGGATGGAAGCATTATGATCAGGCCAGTGGTCGGGGCTCCAATAAAAACTACCTCTTCGGATGACGTAAATCCTCCTGAATCTAAAAATTATAAGATTTGGCCGAACCCTGCATCCGATCAAATAAATCTCAATTTCAGCGAGCTGGCACTTTCCAGATCAGCATATGTATCGATAATTGATCTGCAGGGGCGCGAACTGATGAGGGTTCCGTACAGCGAGAGGATCGATATTTCCCGTATCAGGCCGGGCATATATACGTTAATTACAATTTCTGAAGGAAGGCGGACCGGATACATCAGGCTCGTAATTACAAAGTAATTACATATGACGGAAGAAGAAATTGCTGATCAGCAGGAACTTTTTGAACACTACAGGTTCAAAGCCGATCCTGGACAATCAGTTCTCCGGATCGACAAGTTTATCTTCACCAGGATTGAAAACACTTCACGGACAAGGATACAGAATGCAGCCAATGCCGGAAATATCCTTGTCAACAGCATTCCGGTAAAACCAAACTACAGGGTTAAACCTGGTGATATAGTGCAGATTGTACTTCCAACGCCTCCCAGGGAGATAGAGCTGATCCCCGAAAATATTCCTGTCAATATTGTATATGAGGATGATGATCTGGTGGTTGTGAATAAAGAGCCGGGTATGGTAGTTCATCCGGCATACGGTAACTATACAGGTACCCTGGTAAATGCTCTTATGTGGCATTTCAGGGATCTGCCTCTCTTTCAAAGCGGTGAGCTTCGTCCCGGGCTGGTTCATCGGATTGATAAGGATACTTCAGGCATTCTGGTGATTGCAAAAAATGAACTGGCACTGAACAGGCTATCCCGGCAGTTCTTCGAAAGAACTACCGACAGGAAGTATATTGCCCTGGTATGGGGTACACCTTCACCTTCAAAGGGAACCATAACAGGGAATGTGGGGCGAAATATCCGCGACAGGAAGATAATGCAGGTATTTCCGGATGGCAGCCAGGGGAAGACGGCGATCACTCATTATAATGTTATTGAGAATTTAGACTACGTTTCAGTTATTGAATGCAAGCTTGAAACAGGGCGGACTCATCAGATAAGAGTGCATTTAAGTCATATTAAGCACCCTCTGTTCAATGATGATGAATATGGAGGGGATAAGATACTTAAGGGAACAACATTTTCGAAATACCAGCAGTTTGTAAGAAACTGCTTTAAGATATTGCCGCGTCAGGCACTGCATGCAAAATCACTTGCGTTCGATCATCCTGTTACAGGGAAAAGGTTGTCATTCGATTCCGACCTTCCCGAAGATATGAAGCAGGTAATAGCAAAGTGGAGGAATTATACCTCGTCCAGGGATTAACCCAAAAACCCTCTTTTTACACAGAGTTCCACTGAGGTTTTTCTCTGTGACTTCTCTGTATTCTCTGAGTAACTTATTGGATTTAAATTTTTACCGTTTTACCAGCTGCCGCCAGCACCTCCCCCTCCGAAACTTCCACCGCCAAAGCCTCCGAATCCACCGCCTCCTCCGCCGCCGCCAAAGCCTCCTCCGCCTGAGAATCCCCCCCAGCTCCCGTTATGCTTGTTCCCGCCTGAATTCATCATTGACAGCAATAACCACAAAGGGAGTCCCTTACGGCTTATATGCCTCTGGTTCGACCCTCCGTTGCTGCGCATGAAAATGACTATTACAAGGAATATTATAAAAAAGATAATAGGTGCAATATTGCCCAGATCACTTCCCTTTGATTTGCCATATTGATCAGCAGGAAATTCCCCGCTTGCCAGCGCCATTAAGGTGCTGGTGGCTTTGTCCAGGCCCAGATAATAGTTACCATTACGGAATTCAGGCAATATCTCATAATCAACGATCTGTCCGCAGACAATATCAGGGATTACGCCCTCGAGTCCGTAGCCCTGGGCAATCTGAACCTGGCCGGATGATTCATTTGTTTTTGGCTTTACAAGAATAATCACCCCATTATTCAGACCTTTCTGCCCTATCCCCCATTTTTCGGCAAGCCGCTGGGCATAATCAGCTTTATCATAACCCATGAGGTCCGAAACAGTTACAATGGCAATCTGTGTGGATGTTGAGTCTTCATAGGCGACAAGCTTCTCTTCAAGAGCATATACTTCCTGAGTCGAAAGCATTCCTGCAAAATCATTGACAAGCCTCGGAGGGAAAGGTTTTTCAGGAAAATCCTGTGCTGTTACTGTGCCAGAAAATAAAGCTGTCAGCACAAATGATGTAACTATTGTTATATGAAGTATTCTTTTTTCCATAATTATTCAGTTACACCGGAATCATCAAATGATATCTCATCCGAAAGCTCATTCTTATCATCCCTTTCATGAGGAAAATGTTCTTTAAGCTGCATTCCCGCCATCAGAATCCCTTCAATAAGTCCTTCACTGTAATTTCCGTTCCTGAAATGAGTCTGAAGCCTGTTTTTGATTTTATCCCAGAAAGTGTCAGGGACCTTTGAATTAATACCTGCGTCTCCGATTACAGCGAACTCCTTATTCTGCACGGCAAAATAGAACAGGACTCCATTCCTGTTTTCTGTTTCGTGCATTTTTAGTCTTTTGAAGATCCATGCAGCTCTGTCAAGGACTTTCCCTGACAGCTTTGTCTCAAGATGAACCCTTATCTCTCCGGAAGTCTCACCCTCAGCCTCTTTAATGGCATCACGTATCTGTATCTGCTCCTCCGGGGTAAAGAATGTCGAAGCTTTAATTTCCATAACCGGGAACTGGTTAGAATTTGACTTCGGGAGCTTTTTCAGCTCCTTCCATCGATTCAAAATATGGTCTGGCAGTAAACCCGAACATTCCGGCAAGGATATTTGCCGGGAATCTCTTAATATAAACGTTCAACGCCTGGGCTGTCTCATTGAACTTCCTTCTTTCGACAGAGATCCTGTTCTCAGTGCCCTCGAGTTCTACCTGAAGGTCCCGGTAATTCTGAGTCGCTTTCAACTCGGGATATTGTTCAACAACAACCATCAATCTTGAGAGAGCTGAACTTAGTTCACCCTGTGCTGCCTGAAACTGCTGCATGTTCTCGGCTGTCATTTTGGTGGGATCGATTGTAACCTGAGTGGCCTTGGCCCTTGCTTCTATAACCCTTGTCAGGGTCTCCTGTTCAAAAGTGGCAGCCCCCTTCACTGTATTCACAAAGTTCGGTATCAGGTCAGCTCTTCGCTGGTACTGAGTTTCAACATTTCCCCACTGGCTTGTGACACCTTCCTGTAATGTGACCATCTGATTATATACTCTGGTTCCCCATGAAACGACACCAAGTACTACAAGCGCGAAGATGACTCCGACTATAATCCATATAATGCAACCTTTTTTCATTTTGATGATTTTTAAAATTTTATCAAAGGTAAATAATATCTGATTATGTAGAATGTTTTTATTTTTGACAATTAATAATTGGAAAATGAGAACTATAGCAATTGCTGCCGGCGGGGATTCCTCAGAGTTTGAAATTTCTGTGAAAAGTGCCCATGAAGTGGAGAAGCTTCTTTCCCCGTCATATAATGTGTATATAATTATGATAAGGGGAACAAGCTGGTATTGGGAGGATCAGAAGGGCCGTTATCATAATATTGATAAAAATGATTTCACGTTAAAAACCGATGATCTGAGGATCAGATTTGATGCCGTTTTTATTGCAATCCATGGCACTCCCGGTGAAAACGGCCTGCTTCAGGGATATTTTGATATGATGAAGATCCCATATTCCAGCTGCAGTGCATTCAGTTCAGCACTTACCTTTAACAAGCAGGCCACCAAGCTCTATCTGAAGGAATATGGTTTGCCGATGGCAAAAAATATTCTTTTCACAAAAGAAAATATTCCTGATCCTGATTCAGTAATCATGGTTGCCGGATTACCTTGTTTTGTAAAGCCCAACGACAGCGGGTCAAGCTTCGGTGTTACAAAAGTCAAGACAAAGGATGAATTGCCTGCAGCTATTGAGACTGCGTTAAGGGAGAGCCACGAGGTGATGATCGAAGCCTTCATGGACGGACGGGAGGTTGCCTGCGGGGTTGTGAAGGTGAAAGGTAAATCGATTGTTCTGCCTGTTACAGAAATAATCAGCAAGAATGAATTCTTCGATTACGAGGCAAAATACACACCGGGTAAGTCTGATGAGGTGACACCTGCTGATATGCCTTCGGAAATTACAAATGAAATCCAGGATCTAAGCTCGCAGGTCTATGATATTCTTAATTGTAAAGGTATTGTAAGGGTCGACTTCATAGTTGTAAAATCGAAACCATATTTTCTCGAGATCAATACGGTTCCCGGAATGACTGGAGAGAGCCTGATACCGAAACAGGCAGAAGCAGCAGGAATTGATCTGGCCGAGCTTTACTCGATGGTGATTGAGGACCTCTTTGTATAACGGTATAAAGGGATGACGGCGTAAAGGTGTAACGGCAAAAACGTTATTGTTATGGGGAGTTCCCGACTTTTCGTCAAGCCTTGATGCCTTAATGCCTTCAAGCCTTATTTCTTTGCCAATTTCAGAGCGCTGGTTGTGGTATAGTACTTTGTTATCATCCCCGGTACTTCCCAATCGGGTAGTTTTCCATTTTTCAGATACTCCAGGAACCTGGCGGTTACCTGTCCGAAATGTTCTTCATGAGAGACCCTGTATTTTTTCGGCATGATTATTTTCAGCGATTTGCCATCAACAACATCGACCTGCAGACTATCATAAGGTAACCTTCCAAGGGCTTCATTGAGATTCGTGGTAAAATCGGATAAGGATGATCCTTTTATCTTTTCTATATAAAGAGTCGGCAGATATTTCTCATCTGCACCCTGTTTGATAACGAGGTCGCATTTTGTGCCGCGCATTACAGAATAATGAGTATCACCGCCCCCGGCAGGAGGCATATAGTTCCAGGTTACTGACACTTTTGCCCATATCCCTTTAATCTGGTAGGTAATCTCACCGTTTGAAAAAACATTCAGCTTACCATTCTTTACATCCTTCTGCAGAAATCCGGGGAATTCGTCAAATCCTGTAACTCCTTTAAATTCATCTTTTGAAATTATCGTCGGCCATCTTTTTGCAGATGATATCGTTATATCTGAAGGACTTAATATCTGTTCAGGGAAGCACTCCCACTGAACCAGGTCAACAAGATGGGTAGTAACATCTACGATACCTTCACCCTGCTGATCAACATCAAAAAACCATGCAGGTCGCTGAAGCGGAGTCCCCGATACGATCTTTGAGAAATGATGAACGCTAACTTTGGTTACAGCCGGCTCGCTTTTACTTCCGGTTTCAAGTTTGCCGAAAACCGATTCATCAAGCGATAATAGCTTCTGAAGAATAGTGGTGGTCTCAAATCTTTCAGTCATTATGTCATAAAGCAATACACCCTTTTCCTTTGCAGCGGTGAAAGCCTCTTCAAGTTTTGGAAAATCATCAGGAGAAATTATCATCGGTTTATCAGCAAGGACATTTAATCCCGCATTCACCGACCTGGTTATATATTCTGCTTTTTTCCTGTTGTTTCCGGATAAAACGACTACATTACCGGCTTTCTCAGAAAGCATCTTTTCAAAAAAATCATTGCCTTTATATACTATCTCATTCCATGCAGT
Organism: Bacteroidales bacterium; assembly: GCA_003520925.1. GTDB lineage: Bacteria > Bacteroidota > Bacteroidia > Bacteroidales > VadinHA17 > LD21. Next base: position 23,086 of record DOTV01000117.1, read on the forward strand.
CGGATCATCTGTCCTGCTGTTATATGATCCTATTCTGTTAAGATGCTGCTGAACATCCGGCCCTTCAGGGGCATATACATGAACATCCGGAGAGACCTGCGGATACATTATCTTTTGTACAAGAGCAGCATGGAAGTGGCCCGGGTCAACAGTAAGCAGTCTTACCTGGTAATTATTTTCCATTGAATCAGTTTTTTTTTCAGATGTCTGTTTTGTACTTCCACCCGATCCGCATGAAGTCGCAATCAA
>DOTV01000117.1:23701-32415 GCA_003520925.1 Bacteroidales bacterium
GAACAAGTAACTTTGGTTAACAAATCTCCTTTACAGCCTTTATAAAAGCTTCTATATTTTCATTTCTGACATCCGGGGGCATTCCCCCTCCGGCTGACCATATAATCCTTTCGTGATTTCCAATCTCCTGCGAAGCCTTTCTGACGGCTGTGAGCACCTGATCTGTATTTCCTGCAGCGAGAACATCCCTTGGCGGCACATTACCTACCAGAATAACTTCTTCACCGGCAAGTTTCCGGATCTCTCCCAGGGAATGATTGAATGAAAAATTGAAGATATTAACTCCCATTTCGTTCAGGTGGCTGGCAGTAATCAGCCCTTCTGCATCATTATGCAGGAACCTGACCTTTGCCCCTGTGCTCGAGAATATCTTCCTGAAATAAGGAAGCACGAACTCATTGAATTCAATATCGCCTACAAAACCGATAATATCGTCGAGAAGAAGAACACCGTTTATTGACGGGAAACATTCTTTCTGCCAGGCAAGCCAGTCGCATATAAATCCTGTAATCTTCCTGAGTAATCTGTGAGATCCTTCAGGATCGAGGGCAAGGGCCATCATGAATTCGGTGGTTCCCATAAGAAAACTCGCAATATTCAGAGGTCCCCGTGCGACAGCGAATCGTATCTGGTGATCTGCTTCCCTGATTGCGGTCTCACTGTGTTTCAGCCTGTTAATCATAAATGGAAGCAGTCCGTCAGTCTTGACATTAGGCTGGGGAAGCCTGTCAGCATCAGAAATGTCTGCAAGGATCTTTTCTGCATGCGGGAGGTTATTTTCGAGGAAAATCATCCTCGATCCAAAAGCTGAAGGTTCAGTGCACATACCGTATTCTGACCAGAAACCCGGCATGAACCAGACGTCAGGGAAGGTGGTTATTGCCTTCAGGTTTGACTTTAACCATAGTTCACCGGAAGCATAATAGTCAATAACAGGAATCCCGTACCATCCGGGTATCCACGGACTATCAACTATAAACCCGACCGGCCGGTAATTAAGTTTCTTACCGTCAATCAATTCCAGCAGATCGTTCCATGAAGAATTTCGCATTAAAGCATCAGGTTATAAAGACAAACTTCAGACCTAAATTTGAGAATTTATTTTTACAGAAAAAAATTTATTGCATTTTGAGTATCTCATTCCGGTAAGTATCTATCGGATCGCATGTGCATATAAGGTTGCGATCACCATAGCCATCATCAATACGGCCCACTGACGGCCAGAACTTATTCTCTGATATCCATTTCAGAGGAAACCCCGCCTTCTGACGGTCATAACTGTGCGTCCATTCATTTGCAGTCACAACTCTGGCCGTATGCGGAGCGTTGTGCAGAACATTGTCTTCTTTGTCTGCTTTTCCTTCTTTTATCTCATTTATCTCATGCCAGACCGATTTCAGGGCGTCGATGAATTTATCAAGCTCCTGAAACGATTCAGATTCCGTGGGTTCGACCATAAGTGTTCCATGAACCGGAAAAGAGAGAGTGGGAGCATGAAACCCGTAATCCATTAGTCTTTTTGCAATATCTGATTCAGTTATGCCTGCTTCATTCTTGAAATTCCTGCAATCAAGAATCAGTTCATGGGCAACGAATCCGGTTGTTCCGGTGTAAAGTGTTTTATACCAGTCTTTTAGTGAAGCTGAAATGTAGTTTGCATTAAGGATAGCATATTTTGTTGCCTCTGTGAGGCCGTCAGGTCCCATCATGAGAATATACGAATGTGAAATTGTAAGTACCTGCCCACTGCCGAAGGGTGCTCCTGCAACTGCCGTTATTCCATTGCTTCCGCCGGTTTTAACAACCGGATGTGATGGCAGGAACTCAGCCAGCTTGTCAGATACCAGGATGGGTCCCATACCAGGGCCACCACCTCCATGAGGTATTGCAAACGTCTTATGCAGGTTAAGATGACATAAGTCGGCGCCTATCTTACCCGGACTGGTTAACCCAACCTGGGCGTTCATATTTGCACCATCCATATAAACCAGTCCCCCGTTCGCATGAATAATATTTATCATGTCTGTGACTGCAGCTTCAAAAACACCATGTGTCGATGGATATGTGATCATGAAGCCTGCCAGGTCAGCTTTGTTTTCTTCTGCCTTCTTCCGAAGATCCTCAACATTAATGTTTCCATTCTCATCGCACTCCACAACAATTACGTGCATTCCAGCCATTGCTGCACTTGCGGGGTTAGTGCCATGCGCTGATGAAGGAATTAAGACAACATTCCTATTCTCCTCTCCTCTGCTTTTATGAAATTCCCTGATAACCATCAGACCTGAATATTCACCTGCAGCTCCCGAATTTGGCTGAAAAGAGACTGCAGGGAAACCGGTTATCTCTTTTAGAGCTTCCCCGAGTTCATCCATAAGCTGGTAATAACCCTCAGCCTGATCTTTTGGAACAAATGGGTGGATATTGCCAAATTCCGGCCAGCTCATTGCAAACATTGATGTGGCAGGATTAAGTTTCATTGTACAGGAGCCAAGCGATATCATGCAATGAGTCAGGGAAAAATCTTTTCTTTCAAGCATTTTGATATACCTCATCATCTCAGTTTCACTGTGATACCTGTTAAAAGAGGCTGCTTTCAGGAAAACTGATTTTCTGATAAATATCTCTTCTGTAAATCTGCAGTCGCAAAGCGATTCAATTGGTTCTGCTTTTTTACCACAAGCTCTTGCAAATATTGCCGCAATGATATTAATCTCTCTTAAGGTTGTCACCTCGTCGGTGCTTAATCTGACAGAGTTCCTGTCAGGATAAAAGAAATTTACTTCCGTCTCGCACGCCAGATTTCTGATGTCCTCAGATGAAATACCTGCCGGAAGTTCAACCTGCAATGTATCGAAGAACTGGCTGTTAACCTGTTTGTATCCAAGCTCATTCAGGGCACAGCTTATTGTGCATGCCGTATTTTGAATGTGCGTGGCAATACTTCTGAGTCCTTCGGGACCATGGTACTGTGCATACATACCTGACATGGTTGCCAGAAGGGCCTGGGCTGTGCAGATATTTGATGTTGCTCTTTCTCTTTTGATGTGCTGTTCCCTTGTCTGCAGAGCCATTCTCAGAGCCTGATTACCCTGAGCATCAACCGAAACGCCAATAATCCTTCCCGGCATGTTTCTTTTAAGCTCCTCGCGCGTGGCAAAGAAACCGGCATGAGGACCTCCGAAGCTCATAGGCAGACCGAATCTCTGGTTTGACCCGACAACAATGTCGGCACCCCATTCACCAGGCGGCGTAAGAAGCGTGAGACTCATAAGATCGGCTGCAGCACCAACAAGCAATCCGGTGGAGTGAGCCTTATCAGTGAATTCCTTATAATCTCTTATCTGACCCGAGGCTGCTGGATATTGCACAAAGGCCCCGAAAAAGGATTCATCCAGAACGACTTCACTGAATTTCCCCTTAACGAGGCGGATACCCAATGGTTCTGATCTTGTAACAATCACATCGAGAGTCTGAAGGAATATATCTTCATCAACAAAGAATTTTACAGCTCCTGCCTTAACAGCAGCTCTCGACCTTGCGTTGAACATCATTATCATGGCTTCGGCTGCAGCTGTCGACTCATCGAGCAGGGATGCATTTGCAATCTGCATACCTGTTAGTTCGATTATCATTGTCTGAAAATTCAGAAGAGCTTCAAGCCTTCCCTGCGAAATCTCGGCCTGATAAGGTGTATATGAAGTGTACCATGAAGGATTCTCCAGAACGTTCCTTATTACCACCGATAATGGAGCCACACCGTAGTAGCCCTGTCCTATAAAGGATCTGAACTGCTTGTTTCTAGCACCGATCTTCCGGATATGAGCAAGGTATTCAATCTCACTCATAGCTTCGGGAAGTCGCAGAGGTTTGCTGAGTCTGATACCGTGTGGAACAGTTTTACTGATCAGATCGTCGAGGGAATCCACACCAACAGTATTAAGCATAACCGGCAAATCGGTTTTCCTGGGGCCAATGTGCCGGCTGGCAAAAATATCTAATGACATATATATGAAATTAAATTGTTTACAGATTATAGCTTCAGTAATCCGGAAGCCGTGAAAATAACAAATACTAATTATTTAAAAAAAGTAAAGGGTCAGTTGTGGATAAAATAAGGATTTGACCTGACCTCATTTTCGATTGTTGTGCTTTCTCCATGTCCGGGATATACGATGGTTTCAGCCGGAAGGGTGAATAGTTTTTTTGTTATGCTGTTAATAAGTGTTTCATAATTCCCTCCCGGAAGGTCAGTTCTTCCTATGCTTCCAGCAAAAAGAGCATCACCCGTAAAAACTGATTTGTCAATATCGCTGTAGAATGCAAGACTGCCAGCTGCATGACCCGGAACATGGATTGCAGCAAGCCCGGTTTGTCCAAATGAGATTTTCTGACCATCAGTTAAGAATCCGGCTGGTTCAGGGGGATTTTCCATAGCCAGGCCAAACATAAGTGCATGGCCAGTTGCCTTTTTCCTGTTATAAAGATCATCCTTATGGCAGAAGGCCCGGGTACTGTATTTTTCAAGCATGAAACGGTCACCGAAAATATGGTCGAGGTGGCAGTGAGTATTTAGCAGCAAAACCGGTTTGAGTCGTTTTTCATCGATCAGGTCAATCAGTATGTTGAATTCCTCCATGTCATAGCATCCGCAATCAATTATGGCACAATCACCTGACGCATCAGCAAGTATGTATGTATTTACATCGATAGGATTAAAAACAAGCCTGAATATCTCCATATTAAATCAATTATTCGCTGGCAGTTCCCTTCAGCATTGGTACAAAAATAAAGCTGCCGTGTGATGAATACTCAAAGTCATTTTCACCTTTCCGGATTACAAGGGTCATCACCTGTGAATTTGAGTCACCGAGGGGAACAACCATTCTTCCGCCTATTTTAAGCTGGGGAGGCAGTTTTTCGGGGATCTCCTTTGTAGCAGCAGTAATAACTATGGCATCGAAGGGTCCGTACTGGGGCTTTCCTTCGTAACCATCGCCGAAGAAAAAGTCAGCTGTATATCCGAGCGATGCCAGTGTCCTCTGGGCTCTGAGGTGCAGCTCTCTGTAACGTTCTATTGTATAGACCTTTGCCCCCATCTCAGCAAGAATGGCACATTGATATCCAGAACCGGTCCCTATTTCCAGGATCTTATCTCTTCTTTTTACCCTGAGAAGCTCGGTCTGCACTGCAACAGTGTATGGTTGTGAAATTGTCTGACCCGATGAAATGGGGAAAGCCTTGTCGATATATGCATGGTTGAGAAAGGCAGGGTCCATGAAATCATGTCGCGGCACGGTATTAATCGCCCTGAGGACCTCTTCGTCGGATATACCTTTGCGTTTCAGTTCCTCAACCAGTAGTTTCCGTTTCCCTTTGGCTAAAAATGTGTCTGTCATCAGAAGTCAGATAGATTGAACGCGCAAAGATGGCAAAAATAATTGATATGAAAACCATTTTACCACGGGGTTGCACGGAGTTAAACGGAGTAGAAACCGGATTTCATATCATTGTAAGTCAGTGATAATCTGCGTTATCAGTGGTTGAGTAATAGTAGTACCCAGCAACCGCATACTCTCCAATCAGGACAGATCAAATCTACCAAGTGCTTTATAGAGTGGTCCTGATTGCATCAGGATGCTTTCGAAAAGGATCACCTCATTGACATGTACTATCTGCAGCTGCTGATCCCGGTATTTTTCAAGCACCAACTTTAAATTTTCTGTATTACTGACTGACTTTACACGTCCAAGTGTCAGGTGAGGAATAAATTTCCGTTCTTCAATTTTAAATCCATTTATTTTTAGCCCTTCCGATATAATTTCATTGAGCTGAATAAGCTTTTCCGCAGATCTTATGCCAACCCATAAAACTTTTGGATCCCTCAAATTCTTAAAAATCCCTGTTCCTGTCAGATTAATATCAAAATCACCGAACCACGAACAACTGTCGCTTAAAATCCTGCTTAATATTCCGATCCTCTTTTCCTCAATATCTCCCAGGAATGATAGGGTCAGGTGAATATTTGCCGTATCGACCCATTTGATTTTTTCTGAATCCAATGTTGCTTTTAAAGTTGAGAACATTCTCAGTAGTTCACCTTCCGGATTCACTTTAACCGCAATAAATATTCTTTTCATTAAACAAAAATTAATGTGAAAGCTAAAGATTGCCCGCTTCCAGTTCCTTCAGAATTATTTCCATTACGGCATCTTCTCCAAACGGATCATATTGCGCCTTAAGGTCTGTACCGAAAATACGTGCAATGCCCTGCCAGAAAGCAGCTGAAAAACTACCGCGGTACTGGCGGATAAGCTCATAGGAAGTATTCCGTGTCTCCCTGTCGATAAGCTTAATTAGCAATCTCCCCTGGGTTATTGTCATATCCCGTACATCATCCTCATATTCACCGAAAATATCTTTTTCGGCTTGTCTTAGATATTTTTTTCTTTCCCTTTCGTCAGTGATATTTTCTAGTCCCTCATTTATCGCCCCTAACCTTGCTCTTACCACGAGTGCATAGGGATAGACCTTTTTCAGATTATAAATCAGGCGCTGATATCTGTAAAACGGGAATTTTCTTCCAGTTGACGGACGGCCAATGATCACAACCTCCTTAATATTTATTTCAGGAAGGCTTAACCCTTCTCTTTCGACAGAATGAAGACGATAATAATTTTCCGGCAAAGTGTCATTTAATTGTTTGACAGTATCATTCTGCCCGGATAGATCAGCCAGAAAAATCAGGGATACCAATATTGAAAGTAGAAATCTCAATAGTCTAATGTTTGGTACAAAGGTATCAAATTGCGGGCCATTTAATTAAACACCTGTTTGCTATTCAATTTGTCCAAAACTTGTTTTTAAATAATTTTATTTAATTGTAAATTGTATTACAATTAAGTCACTTTCTTAACCTCTTGCCTTGAATATTAAAAGCTTTAGTAAAGTTGACAAGTGGATAGAAAAGATCCTGGGTTATCCTGGTATTAACGAGGATACACTGCGTCAGAAAAAGATGTACTGGTTAGCAACCGTTGCTGTTACATCAATGATTTTCTGTCTGACTCTGACATATCATTTCATTTTCCCGCAGTTAAAAATCCTCATTTACTATGGACTGTTCATCGGTCTAATATTCCTTCAGGGGGTCGTTTATCCATTAATTTTCCGTCGTGGTTATGATGCCAGGAAAGTATGGCCCATGTTTATAAACCAGACACTGGTGGCTTTGGCCACATTTTATTGTATTCTTAAATTGGGAGGAATTCCAAACTCAGGAGGGTTGATCATCGTCGGCCTTGCCCTTGTGTTTTTTTCTCTCAATTTCAAAAGGAAGATTCACTCTTTGCTGATCTTTGGTATTTATGTGATTACGCTTATCTCAGCTGGAGTTCTGCACCCCTACCTTTCTGTTCCGGATGAGATGACTTCTGATGTTAATATTTCATTGTTCGTCATAAATTTGCTTTGGATTTCGGGATTTGCTATAATCTTTGTGATGAACTTTATTTCTCTACGGGTCAGGTTGGAAACACTTGAAGCCAGTCGTCTGAAAGAAATGGATGAAGCAAAGACGAAGCTCTTTACAAACATAACTCATGAGTTCAGGACACCCCTGACAATAATTACGGGAATGATTAACCTGATAAAGGAAGAACCTGATAAATGGCTGGATGAGGGTTGTGAAAAAATTAACATTAACTCCGGAATCCTTCTTAACCTGGTGAACCAGATGCTTGATCTTTCAAAACTTGAAGCAGGGGCAATGCCTGTAAAGATGATAAAGGCGGATATTAATCACTACATTGAATATATTGTCGGATTATTTCGTTCGACTGCTGAACAAAAGAGGATAGAGCTTAACTTTATTCCGGGTGATCAGGATATGATCCTCGATTACGACCCGGAAAAGACATTGCAGATCGTTTCGAATCTCCTTACCAATGCACTTAAGTTCACACAGAAAGATGGAAGGGTTATTGTCGAAATTGCCGGGAAAGACAAAAGAAAGTATATAATACGTGTTAGTGACAACGGCCCTGGAATTCCTGAAGATCAACTGCAATTTATTTTCGACCGTTTCTACAGGGGGAATGGGAATAGTACCGGATCGGGACTCGGACTGGCCCTCACCAGGGAACTTGTGAATCTGATGAATGGAAGCTTAACCGTAGAGAGTATTTATGGTGAGGGAACAGAATTTACCGTTGAGCTACCTGTAACAGTTAATGCACCTGAGCGGGAGGCTCCTGAGTTTAATGAGCTTAAAAACAGAATAACTGAAAATTTCTCTCCTACAACAAAAAAGGATACTTTTTCGAGTTTTAGCGATTGCCTTCACGACACAAAACCTTTGCTTCTTGTTGTGGAGGATAACAAAGATGTAGTCAGCTACCTGGTTTCCTTCCTGGAAAAAGAATATAATATAATTATTGCGGCCAATGGTGAAGAAGGTATTAATAAAGCAATTGAATTCATCCCTGATATTATCCTAAGCGATATCATGATGCCGGTACTGGATGGAATTGAAATGATGAAAATTGTCAAGAGTGATTTACGGACGAGCCACATTCCGGTCGTAATGCTGACAGCAAAGGCTGATATAGCATCCAGGATAGAAGGTATTGAGTTTGGGGCAGATGCTTATCTGGCAAAACCATTCAACAGGGAGGAGCTTCTTGTACAGCTTAGATCACTGATTAGCCTCAGAA
>DOTV01000244.1:0-2652 GCA_003520925.1 Bacteroidales bacterium
GACCTGGTTACTGCTATCCGCACAGGAAAGCCATTCAACGAACTTGAGGCAACAGCCGTATCGACAATGATCGGAATCATGGGACGTATATCCGCTTATACCGGGAAAGAGACCACTTATGAAGAGATGATGAACTCTGACCTTAAGCTCGGTCCAACAGTATTTGCATTTGGTCCTGTTGATATTCCAAAGGACGTTCCGATTGCGGGAGAAGCTTATGTTCCTCCGACACCAGAACAGCTCGCAGAGCAGGCTAAAAGAAGGGCTGAAAGAGAAGCCGCTCAAGCCGCAGCAGCTGCAGCTAAAAAATAAACTTAAAGATTGTTTTTATGAATAGCTCAAGAAGAGAATTTATAAAAAAGGCAACGACAGGTGCTGCTATAATGGCAGCACCTGCCATTATTGGATCATCCGGGACCTTCGGTCAAAAGAAACCCGCTGATGCCATAACTCCATTCAAGCTGAAATATGCTCCCGGCCTGGGAATGTTTCGGCAGAGTGCAGGTGAAGATCCTATTGATAACATCAAATTCTGTCACGATCAGGGATTCAGGGCGGTATTTGATAACGGGCTGATGAGAAAGACGCCTGAACTCCAGGAAAAAATAATGGGTGAGCTGAAACGCCTTGGAATGGATTTCGGTCCTTTTGTTCTAAGGGCTGATTCGGGTAAGCAGGATTTTGTGCTTAAAACCCAGGAAGTCCGTGATATGCTCGAAGCCCAAATGAAGGAAGGTGTCGAAGTATCCAAAAGAACAGGTGCAAAACAGGCACTGGTTGTCCTTGGCAGATATGACATGAAACTTCATATGGATTACCAGACAGCAAACGCAATCGATAACCTTAGGTATTGTTGTGATATAATGGAACCCGCCGGTGTGACAATTGTCCTGGAACCATTGAATCACTACACTAATCATCCGGGTCTGTTTCTTACCGGAATCCCACAGGCATACGCCATATGCAGGGCAGTGAACAGGCCTTCCTGCAAGATTGTAAATGATATCTACCATCAGCAGGTAAGTGAAGGAAATCTGATCCCCAACATTGAAGCTGCCTGGAGTGAGATCGCCGCTTTCCATTGCGGCGATAATCCCGGAAGGAATGAACCTACAACAGGTGAGATAAATTATAAGAATATCTTTAAGTACCTCTACAACAAAAAATATGACGGTACAATCTGTATGGAACACGGGATGAGCCAAAGAGGCACAAAAGAGGGTGAAGCACGGGTTATTCAGGCTTACCGTGAATGCGATAGCTTTGAAGTATAATAAATAGGGGAGGCTGGGGAATCAGCCTCTTTTTTATTATTTTGATTTACTTTTACCACGGAGTTTCACAGAGTTTAAACGGAGTTGCACTGTTTAACCAATACAAAATTTAACTCCATGTTTTTACTCAGTGTTACCCCGTGTAAATCCGTGGTAAACTAAATCCCTTCTTTTGATGAAGAATTTTATCTTATTAGTGCTGTTTTTTGGTTTATCTCTTAGTTCTTTTTCTCAGCGAAAGAACCCGAAACCTTATCTATCAGTTCCCATAATCGATCTTGACAAAGAAACCTCCCGCCAAGTAATTGTTGACAGGGAGGACGGCCAGTACCTGGGTCACCCTACAACAGTTCTGCTCGAAGACGGAAAGACGATTCTGGCAGTTTATCCTAAAGGTCATGGGAAGGGTGAGATAGTTTATAAAAGGAGTACCGACGGGGGCCTGACATGGAGCGAAAGGCTGAAAACCCCTGATAGCTGGAAAACATCCCTGGAGGTTCCTACAATATTCAGGACAATTGATCCTGGTGGTAAAAAGCACCTGTTACTTTTTTCAGGTCTTTATCCTGCCCGGCTCGCACATTCTGAGGATGACGGATTGACATGGAGCGAACTTGTTCCTGCCGGCGACTGGGGCGGGATCGTAGTTATGGCTTCAATTACTGCCCTGAATACCGGAATGGGACATTATATGGCTCTTTTCCACGACGACCTGAGGTTTATGACAGCTGACGGGCAGGAAAAATTCAGGGAAGACAGAAAAAAAAATGAACAGATGCTGTTTACTCTCTCTAAAACATTCTCATATGATGGTGGCCTCACCTGGTCAAAACCTGAACCAATCATCAGCAGAAGAGACCTTAATCTGTGTGAACCCGGAATGATAAGATCCCCTGACGGAAAGAGACTTGCAATATTTTTGAGGGAAAACTCGCGGAAAGCTAATTCTCAAATCATTTTTTCAAAAGATGAAGGAATAACATGGACCAGCCCAAAACCCCTTCCAAATGAACTAAATGGCGACAGGCATGTCCTTAAGTATACACCCGACGGCCGGTTGCTGGTTGTTTTCAGGGATGTCAGTCCTGTGAGCTTCAGAAATGAAAAAACCCGACCTGGAAGCCCCACCGAGGGCGACTGGGTTGGCTGGGTAGGGGAATGGAGGGATCTGCTGAAGGGAAGGCCCGGGCAGTACAGAATCAGATTCAAGGATAACTTGCATGACTGGGATTGCTGTTATCCTGGTGTTGAACTTCTTCCTGACGGGACTTTCGTTGTAACAACATACGGGCATTGGGAAAAAGACAAGGAGCCATACATTATAAGTATCCGATTTAAAATGGAGGAATTGGATAAAAAGGTTAAAAAACATTAAACA
>DOTV01000244.1:2996-9183 GCA_003520925.1 Bacteroidales bacterium
CAAAACAAATTACTCATTATGATTAAAAATATTAATCAGTTTACTTTAGTAGTAATATTCATCGGGATATTCCTTACCGGTTGTAAGAAAGAATTCAAGCTCTTTGTTGGAGGCTATACAACAAAAGAAGGTGAAAAAGGCATGTCGGTTTTTAATTTCAATGCCGGAAATGGTAAACTGAATCTCATTACAGAATCTGATGTGGGTCAAAGCCCCTCATATTTTTGTTATTCGGAGAAAAATAAAATGTTCTACGTAATTAATGAAGTGATGGAATTCAAAGGAAAGTCCGGCGGCGGGCTGACTACAATGAAATACGATGAAAGGACCAGCCAGTTTGAGAAGAAGAATGAGAAGGTTATCCCAAATGGAGGGCCATGCTATATTTCGATGTCGCCTGACAGCGGATACCTTTTTACTGCAAATTACACAAACGGATCAGTAACTGTTGTGAAGCTCGATAAGGATGGAATACCTGAAACTGTAACAGATACAATATTATATGTCCGGGAAGAGCCCTCCAGGTCACATGCACACATGATACTCCACGATCCTTCGGGAAAACAAGTTTATGTGACAGACCTTGGGCTTGACAGGATCGTAGCCTATGACTTCGACTCTGAAAGCGGGAAGCTTAATCAGCTTGAAAATGGAATTACATCTTTTCCACGTAGGTCAGGTCCGCGACATTTTACTTTTAATTCCGATGGCACTAAGCTCTATGTAATAAATGAGCTTGGCTCCACTTTATCAGTGTTCAATGTGGATGACAAACAAGGACTTAACCTGCTGCAGACTTTACCGACGACCAGGGAGGGTTTTAAGGAGAGTAACTCCTGCGCAGATATACACCTTGCAAAGGATGGTAAATATCTGTACGGTTCCAATCGAGGGGAAAATACAATCGTAACATTTAAAGTGGGTAGTGACGGACTCCTTAGCCTGGCAGGTCATACAACATGCGGAGGCAATTGGCCGAGGAACTTTGTTATCGATCCTACTGGAAATTTTCTCCTTGTCGGTAACCAGAAGTCTGGATTTATCTCGGTTTTCAGGATCGACTCAAAAACAGGGTTGCCTTCCACCGCCATTGATTCTGCAAAGGTAAAAATGCCGGTCTGTCTGAAATTCTATTAAAATTTTTTCGTAACATTATTAACTGAAAAATTCTTCTGGGATGAACCGGATAATATTAATCCAGACTCTGCTGGATGAACCGCAGAAGCAATGGGACATTATTGTGATCGGCGGCGGTGCAACGGGTCTGGGAGTTGCCCTCGATGCTGTAACCCGTGGTTATAAAACGCTTTTACTCGAGCAATCTGATTTTGCAAAAGGGACATCATCAAGAAGCACCAAACTGGTTCATGGCGGGGTACGCTATATGGCACAGGGGGATATACTGCTGGTCATAGAAGCGCTTCACGAACGGGGCCTGATGCTGAAAAACGCTTCGCATCTTACAGCCAACCAGGAATTTGTAATTCCGGTTTACACCTTGTGGGATGTCTTCCTGTACACTGTAGGTTTAAAGTTTTATGATCTCCTTTCGGGAAGGTTGAGTATGGGTAAATCATATTTCATAAACCGCCCTGAGGCCGTTAAAAGACTGCCGCTTCTGAAAGCAGAAAGACTGAAAGGGGGAATTGTTTACCACGACGGTCAGTTCGATGATTCCAGGATGGCTGTTGCTCTCGCATCTGCCTGTGTTGAAAATGGTGGCACAGTATTAAATTACTTCAGGGTGGATACTCTTCTTAAAGCCGAAAATGGTAAAATCACCGGCGTTAAAGCCAGGGATCTTGAATCGGAAAGGGAGTATTCAATCAACGGCAGGCTTGTAGTTAATGCAACCGGGGTCTTTGCTGATGAGATTCATAAAATGGATGACCCTTTATCAAAGCCAACTATCCGGCCAAGCCAGGGGGTGCATATAGTCCTCGACCATTCATTTCTGAAGAGCAGCTCAGCCATAATGATACCAAAAACTGATGACGGGCGCGTTCTTTTTGCAATCCCATGGTACGGTAGAGTTGTTGTCGGAACTACAGATACCCCTCTTGATGGAATCACTCTGGAGCCCAAAGCCCTTGATCAGGAAATTGATTTTATTCTCAGAACTGCAGGGAGATACCTAACATTACCCCCGAAAAGAGAAGATGTAAAGTGCATTTTTGCCGGATTGAGGCCTTTGGCTGCAAATCCTGAAAATCCGGAGGCAACCAAAGAGGTATCGAGAAGGCATAAGATAACACTTTCACCATCTGGACTTCTTTCAATAATAGGCGGGAAATGGACATCATACAGACGAATGGCTGAAGAGACAATTGACAAAGGAATAAAAGCCGGAATTATTGAAAAGAGGAAATGTATTACCAGGAATTTCAGCTTTTATTCAAACGGCATGCCACTTGAAGCCGGTCGTCTGAAGATATATGGGAACCAGGCTTTTGAAATCGAGAAGCTTATAAAAGAAAGACCTGATCTGGGGGAATTGGTCCATCAGAAGCTTCCCTATACAAAGGCGGAAATTCTATGGATATGCAGGAGTGAGATGCCTTTAACGCTCGAGGATATGCTTGCACGGAGAACAAGGGCTCTTTTCCTTGACGCCCGTGCCAGTGCTGAAGCAGCTCCGGTCGTGGCAGAACTGATGGCAAAAGAGCTTGGTTTAAGCAGCTCATGGCAGGAAAGTGAGATTTCGCGATTTAATAACCTGGCAATTAACTACACATAATACATAATACACAATACATAGTACATTAATATATGGATCAATTTATTCTGGCTCTGGACCAGGGAACCACCAGTTCCCGTGCAATAGTATTTGACCATTCCGGTCTTCCTGTTGCCTCTGCACAAAAAGAATTTACGCAGATCTATCCCAAACCGGGGTGGGTGGAGCATAACCCCGAGGAGATCTGGTCGACTCAGATTGGTGTTGCAACGGAGGTCCTGGCAAAAGCAGGACTGAAGAGTACCGATATCGCCGGTATAGGGATAACGAACCAGCGTGAAACAACGATTGTATGGGACAAGCTGACCGGGAAACCTGTCCATAATGCAATTGTCTGGCAGGACAGGAGGACGGCTGATTACTGTGACAGACTGAAGTCAGAAGGAACCAACCGGACAATTCTGGAAAAGACCGGATTGATAGTTGACGCGTATTTTTCAGCGACAAAGGTCCGATGGATTCTCGGGAATGTTAAAGGTGCCAGGCAGCTTGCTGAGAAGGGTCAGCTTGCATTTGGCACGGTCGACTCATGGCTTGTATGGAACCTCACCCGCGGCAAGCTGCATATTACTGATGTCTCAAATGCATCCCGGACTATGTTGTACAACATAAATACTCTCGAATGGGATAAGGAGCTGCTCGGGATATTTGATATTCCTGAAAGCATGCTGCCGGATGTCAGATCATCCAGTGATATTTATGGAAATACAGTCGGACAGTTTTCATCAGAGATACCGGTAGCAGGTATTGCCGGTGATCAGCAGGCGGCTCTCTTTGGTCAGATGTGCATTGAGCCGGGCATGGTAAAAAATACTTATGGAACAGGCTGTTTCATGATGATGAATATCGGCAGCAAACCTATTGCATCAAAAAGCAGGCTTCTGACCACAATTGCCTGGAAAATCGGGAATGAAACCCGTTATGCCCTTGAAGGAAGTATATTCATTGCCGGTGCAGTTGTTCAATGGCTTCGCGACGGATTGGGGATAATAGCAAAATCGGGTGATGTTGAGGCTCTTGCCTCGCAGGTAACGGACAGCGGCGGAGTCTACTTTGTTCCGGCATTCGCGGGTCTTGGCGCTCCTTACTGGAATCAGCATGCCCGGGGAACTATTGTAGGTATCACCCGAGGATCGACCTCTGCCAACATTGCCCGTGCGGCACTCGACAGTATAGCCTTTCAGACACTGGAAGTGCTTCTGGCAATGGAAAAGGATTCAGGAATTGAAATAAAAGAGCTGCGTGTTGACGGAGGTGCTACTGTCAATAACAATCTCATGCAATTTCAGTCCGATCTTTTGCAAGCAAGTGTCATCAGGCCGAAAATAACAGAGACGACAGCCCTTGGCGCAGCATATCTTGCAGGACTGGCAACCGGCTACTGGGAAAACATCGGGGAGATAGCGAAACAATGGCAGATCGATAAGACTTTTGTTCCTGTAATGGCAACTGAAAAAACAGAATCGCTTCTAAAAGGATGGAAACGGGCTGTGAAGGCTGCTGAGGCGTGGGCGGATGGATCGGACTAGATTGAAAAGGATTGCTTCGTCCCTGGTGCCCGGGACTCGCAATGACCCTGCATATTGTTTAAACTAACCAGAAACCAGCAACCAGCAACAAGAAACAAATAACCAATTACTAATCATAATAAACCATGAGTCCATTTTTTGCAGAATTTTTCGGTACCGCCATCATAATTGTTTTCGGCGGTGGGGTAGTATCAAATGTCCTTCTGAATAAGACAAAGGGAAACAACAGCGGCTGGATTGTAATCACATTCGGGTGGGCCGTTGGTGTTTTTACCGGGGTTCTGATATCAGCACCCTTCAGCGGGGCTCATCTGAATCCTGCTGTCACGCTGGCACTGGCAATAGCACATAAGTTCTCCTGGGCATCAGTCCCTGTTTATGTCTGTGCACAGGTGCTGGGAGCTATGTTTGGAGCAGGTCTTGTCTGGCTCGCTTATAAGAAGCATTTTGATGCTACTGATGACAGGGATGCCAAACTTGCAGTATTCTGCACAGCACCTAATATAAGGAGCTACTGGTATAATGTGCTGACCGAGGTGATAGGAACCTATGTACTCTCGCTGGCTGTACTTTATATGGCTGAACCTGAAGTTGGACTCGGTGCGCTGAATGCCCTGCCAGTGGCACTTGTTGTTCTTGGGATAGGACTCTCCCTCGGTGGACCCACAGGTTATGCTATTAATCCTGCACGTGATCTGGGACCCCGTATCATGCATTTTCTTCTTCCGATTCCAAACAAAAGGAACAGTGACTGGAGCTATTCATGGGTTCCGATCCTGGGACCGCTGCTGGGTGCGACATGTGCTGCGGTAATGTTCCTTCTCTTTGGAGGATCCTGAAAGAAAATTTCAGATTTGTAATTTATTTACAAAAAGTTAAACAAAGCTTTGTATAGATTGTTATAGATTTATATCTAATTATTGATTAAAAATCTATTGCTATGAAAAAAATTTTACTGCTGCTTGTTGTATTGAGCTTTTCTCTTGTACAACTTAAGGCCCAGGAACCAACCTTTGTGAAGGGGGATAAAGCTCTTAACCTGGGTATCGGTCTGGGTTCAACTTTGTATTCAGGAACCTACTACAAAGCATCGGTTCCTCCTGTATCGGCCTCCCTTGAAGTTGGCGTTGCTGATAATATCCTTGAAAAAGGAGTTATCGGGGTGGGCGGTTATCTTGGATTCTCCTCGTACAAATACGAGTACTCTAATTCGGGATGGAAAACATCAAATATTATTGTGGGTGCAAGAGGAAACTTCCATTATCCACTTGTGGAAAAACTTGATACCTATACCGGTCTGCTTCTTGGTTATTCGATATTGAGTCATAAGTATTTTGGTATTTATGGTGATGAGGATTACAGCGGTTCATCAAGCGGGTTGCAATGGGCATGGTTCGTTGGCGGCAGGTATTATTTCAAAGAGAATTTTGCAGCAATGCTTGAACTTGGCTATGGTGTCGCATATCTCAATCTTGGTATTGCTCTTAAATTCTAAGTAATTCCCTTGACACTGGCGGATTCTTTCCTGGACAGATCTTATACAAAGAGGGTGTATCAAAAGTGCACCCTCTTTCTTTTTGCCCCTAAATCCCCTAAAGGGGACTTATTAAGAAACAAGTAGTTACTTAACCCCCTTCAGGGGGTTTGGGGGCTTTATAAGGGCTAATGGGACGGTCCCTTTGTTTTCAATTAGTTATGCTTTTTTTCAACAGAAAATGATGATGTTGAAGTGGTATTCTTTCCGGGATAATAAAGAAAGCCAGCACCCCGTTTTATCAGCATTAATCAATTATGTTAGTCAAATACAATTTCCAGAGCAGGAAAGTGTGAATGGGTGCTGGCCAGGATCAAAGTTAGAAACAGGAATTCTAAAGTTTTCGGAGACTAAGTAACAATTTAGTAAAGTTATTAACAATTAGTT
>DOTV01000023.1 GCA_003520925.1 Bacteroidales bacterium
GATAATTAAAAGAATTCTATGAGATTTTATGAGTTTAGAAAATGGTTTTTTGACATTGCACGGGGGAGTGACGATTACATTATTCTTTTTTTAACAAGGATTAAACTGGGGAGGAACTACCGTATTTATTTCCAGATGCATGGTTCCAAAAGAGACCCTGGTCAGTCATTTACACCTTATATTTCTTGCATCAGAAGCCTTAGGCAGAAAGGGAGTGATGACAGAGTATTGCTTTTTTATGAAGGAGATATCCGGTTTGACAATAGTAACTGTTCGATCAAACTGGAATTTGAGGAGTTTAAGGTCAATCTGTTGTATAGTTCTGACAAGATCTTCTGGCCTGAAAATTCTGTCTATTACGATAAAAAGAAAAATGGTACTATTGAATGGAAACCTTTAATACCCGGAGGTAATGTCTCAGGCAGCATAAATACCCGGGACGGACTGAAGACATTTATTGATGCACGGGGTTATTGTGATGAGGTAATTTCAACTATTCTCCCATGGAAAGTTCCGGTCAGTCAGCTTTACTGGGGACGCACAAATAATGCTAAGATTAACATTTCATATTCATTTATGAGGGATCGCAATTCAATCCATGAAACATCAAGATTGTACCTGAACGCAGCTGGTCGCGTTTACATTTTAGATGGTTTCACCTTTAAAATAATTCAGTACAGGAAAAGTACATCGATGGATCTCATTTTTGCTGATAGATATATTATTCAAGGCACTTCCGGTGATCTTATGATCACAATAGAAGTCAGTGATCATGAGGAAATGATAATAAATGATTTCATGGATTACAGAAATGAATACGGGAAGGTGGCTACAAGTCTAATCCGGTGGATTTCACGGAATCCGCACGGAATTAAATTCAGCGCTGAGGCAAATATTGATATCCGAATACTCAATGAAACCTATAGACTGGAAAGGGAGAGGTTTGTAGACGAATATGTTGAGTTTCAGCTTTAATTTCTAATCTGAAATGTTGTTATCCTGTTTATCAGGTGAGTCTAAATGTGTTATCGCTGAGCCATAGGTTTTCATTCTGATCCCTAATATTATCATGGATAATATCAAAAAAACTGAACCGTAAATTAAGCTGTATATTACCTGAGAGCTTATCGAATAATCGCTGAATGAAGATATAACAGCGACCTGTGAAGGATTAAAGCCAGGCAGGAGTCTTATGATGAATTTACTGGGAGCTGCTGAATAGTATATTGGATTCTGAAGCCAGCCAATGTCGAGGTTAGCAAGCAGGACAATAACCAGAATTCCTTCAAGTTCCTTTTTAAAAATTGCTCCGATGAAGAGGCCAAATGAACCATAGACAAACCCGCAGAGAACATAACCCAGAATCACTCCGGAAAAATGTTTTGGTGTCATAAGCATTAACCCGAGTCCGCCTGTATACACCCCTAGTACTACAACAACACTGATTACAAATACTAATTTTGTAAGGGATAATTCAATAGCACTGTAACCGCAAAGTTTTTGCCTTTTGCTGGCTTGGGTATTTTTTTGCATAATGTTCAGTGCCAGAAAAGAAGTTATAAAACCTGCTGCGGCAAGGCCGATGTAAATCAACCCAAGATCTTTTGGCTTCATCAATATCACAGCTTCTTTTGGAGCGGAGGCAATCTTTATCAGTATTGGAATATCACTTGTCGTGTAAAATGCTATAAAATAAAAAATTGCGGGAATCAATAACAGAAGCAATAAGGTAATTCTGTTTCTGAATGTCTCTTTTATTATAAATAACAAATTATATGTTACTTTATGAATTCTCATAACAGATCCCCGTTGCTTAATTCCCATATTTTATCCATTCTGGATTTATCATAAATAAAATGTGAAACAATTAACAGAGTTTTTCCCTTTTGCTTTAGTTTTCCTGAATAATCCCAGAACCTTAAATAAGTGTCCCAGTCGAGAGATGAATACGGTTCATCAAGCAGTAAAAGGTCAGGATCATGCAATAATGAGATTACAAGATTGAGCTTTTGCCTTGTACCTTCGCTCAGTTTTGAGCAAATGCTTTTTTCGTAGCCTTTAAGGTTAAATGTTTCAAGCAGAATTTTTCTATGCTCCTCATATTTTTGCAGGTACTCTTTCCTGTTTAACCCGTAGGCTAGTGAGAACAGGGTAATATTTTCGGCGACAGTAAGGTTTGAAAATAAATATGGTTCCTGCGGACAGAAGCCCGTTCTGCAATTGATTTCAACGGTACCTGTATTTGCTTTCCAGAATCCGGCAAGAATATTCAGCATTGTAGTCTTTCCGCTTCCGTTTTCTCCGACCAGGCCATAAAATTTACCCCGGAAAAGTTCAATATTAATACCTTTTAGTACAGCCTTCCCGCCAAATGATTTACAAATGCTGTTTGCAGTCAGAATCGGAGTATCCTTTATCATCAACCGGATCTAATCTTTAATGCAACGAACCGAGAAACCATTCTTTTTGTTGAATTCCACACTCGATAATTCCACTGAATAGAGCCATCTTGCAAAGGCTTCTTTAGTATT
>DOTV01000051.1 GCA_003520925.1 Bacteroidales bacterium
TAAGGAAATCGGATGCCAGAAATATTACAACGATGGCCTGACCGATATTCAGAAGATAAAGGTTAAAAAGGGGAACCGAAGACGGAATGGATATGAAAGCCCATGGCTGATCTCCCACCGGGGAAAAAAAGCCGATATTTAAAAAAGTGAATATGAAGAGGGCCCCTGTTGAAAACAGTCTGAAGAACCAGCTTCTCCGGAGTGTTTTCGCTTCATATTTGGCGACAGTTCTTATATTATGCAGGAATACCATAGGTTGTCAAGTCTTTATTCACTGATGTCTGCCTGTAATTTGTGCTCCATATAATATACATAAGCATCTTCGATATTTGGGGTAATCTGAGAATAACTGTAATCCGGAACATCGTCGGAAACTATCTGCACTTCCCATCCATCCTCAACCGGAATCGTTGAAATAACATTGTAGCGTTCCTTAACAACTTCATATTCAGAAGGTGTCAGATTCAACTTAAATACATGGCCTTCAGCCTGTTTTACAAGATTCTCAGGCGCACCTGCAAAAACCAGCTCACCACGGTTCAGCAAAGCCATTCCCTGGCATGTTGATGATATGTCGCCTACGATATGAGTTGAAAGAATTATTGTAACCTCGTGCTGGCTCAGATGTGAGAGGATGTTCCTGAATCTTATTCTTTCATCTGGATCGAGGCCGGTTGTCGGCTCGTCAACGACAATGATCCTTGGATTACCTATCAGGGCTTGTGCAATGCCAAGTCGTCTTTTCATCCCTCCTGAAAGCCTGTTTGCCTGT
Source organism: Bacteroidales bacterium (assembly GCA_003520925.1). Taxonomy (GTDB): domain Bacteria; phylum Bacteroidota; class Bacteroidia; order Bacteroidales; family VadinHA17; genus LD21. The sequence continues at coordinate 773 of DOTV01000051.1, forward strand.
CGGTCGCGAACCTCGAGAAGTCCGACCTGATCAAGCAGCCTGTCGACCTCTGCAATCCTGAGCTTTTTGTTTTTCATCCCGGCAAGTGACCCTGAATAATCGAGGAATTCCCAGGTTTTAAGTGATGTGAAAAAACGGAAATCCTGAGGCAGATAGCCAAGCATGCTTCTTAATTCTTTCCTGTGTTTCTGGATATCCCAGCCTTCGACCAGGACTATTCCCGAAGTTGGTTTCATGAGGGTAACGAGGATACGCATCAGACTTGATTTACCCGCACCATTGGGACCCAGAAGACCGAACATCCCGGTACCGAATTCAAGGTTAATATCCTTAAGGGCATGATTGCCATTAGGGTAAATTTTATTCAGACCCTGAATCTCAATCTTCATTAATTGGTAAGGTTAGTTACAGATAGGATTTCCCTATCTCCGTTTTGACGTATAAAAGACGGCTAAAATTTCAATTGTTACAAGAGAAAGGCATTTTTTTTGTATAATTTTGTTGGCCAAAGACTTTGAGGGGTGGCATACAAAATTAACAAAAGAAAAATCATAAATGATCCGGTGTATGGATTTATAAGCATCCCGGGTGATCTGATTTATGATATTATTGAACACCCATGGTTTCAGCGGCTGAGAAATATTAGGCAACTCGGGCTTACAAGCTTTGTTTATCCCGGTGCTACCCACAGCCGGTTCCAGCACTGTCTTGGAGCTTTGCATCTTATGGAATCGGCTCTTCAGACCCTTAAAAGCAAGGGGGTCAGAATCACTCCCGAAGAAGAAGAGGCAGCCATGATCGCAATTCTTCTGCATGATATAGGTCATGGTCCATTTTCACATGCACTTGAAAATTCATTAATTACCGGCATCACTCATGAAGATCTTTCTCTTCTCCTGATGCGTAAACTAAATGAAACCTATTCGGGGAGTCTTGATCTGGCAATTAGGGTTTTCTCAGGGAGCTATAAACGGCAGTTTCTTCACGAGCTTATTGCAGGCCAGATGGATATGGACCGCCTTGATTATCTCAGGAGAGATTCATTTTTTACCGGTGTCATTGAGGGATCAGTAGGGTCCGACAGGATCATAAGGATGCTTAATGTAGTCAGTGACGTCCTTGTTATTGATGAAAAGGGGATCTATTCACTTGAGAAGTTCCTGATAGCCCGGAGGCTTATGTACTGGCAGGTTTATATGCACAAAACTGTGCTTTCGTCCGAAAGTCTTCTTGGCAATGTACTGAAACGTGCAAAGGAACTGGCCCTTCAGGAAATTGACCTTTTCGCAACACCGGCCCTCAGATTCTTTCTTTACAACAAGATTCGACCTGAAGATATCGGCCCCTCTTCGTTGTTCACCCCCGGAATCATTGCAGCTAATTTCACCCGTCTGGATGATTCGGATATCCTTGCTTCGGCCAAATACTGGGCCGACAGTCAGGATCCCGTTCTATCAAATCTGTCGGCCAGGCTGATAAACAGGAATCTGCTTTCTGTCGAACTGCAGAATGAACCTTTTTCTGAAGGAAAGCTTAATGAACTGAGAGACAGGGCTGTTGAAAAGATGAGGATCGGCCGGGAAATGATTGATTATTTTGTGTATACAGGCAGCATCTCAAATCTGACATATACTCCCAATGCCCCTGAAGTGAGGATACTGCTGAAAAACGGGACAATAGCAGATATAACTGAAGTTTCAGATATGTTTGAACACAAATTGTTATCTGAAAGGGTTACAAAATACTTTTTATGCTATCCAAAGGAAATAATATAAAAAACTAAAGATATTATGGAATTTAATGCTGCCACAATTGCCGGATTCCTGAAGGGTGAAGTAGTCGGGGATCCTGAAATAACGGTTAATACTTTCGCTAAAATTGAAGAGGGACACCCCGGCGCCCTCTCATTTCTTGCAAATCCCAAATATGAGCACTATCTGTATACTACAAAATCATCGGTTGTTCTTGTAAACAGGAGCCTAGTTCCCTCGGGAAAAGTCGAAGCAACACTTATCAGGGTTGAAAATGCCTATGAATCCTTTGCAGCACTTCTTCATCTTGTTGATCGGGCGAGACCGAGGAAAAAAGGGATTCATCCATCAGCTGTTATAGAACCGACGGCGGTTATAGGCAGGGATGTCTTTATCGGACCGTTCGTTTATGTTGGCGAAAATTGCTTTGTTGGAGATGAATGTTCATTATACCCGAATGTATATCTGGGCGACAATACCCGCCTTGGCAGAAAATGCACCCTGAATCCGGGGGTAAGGATTTATCACGATTGTATAGTGGGAGAAAACTGCGTTGTTCATGCAGGTACAGTTATAGGAAGCGATGGTTTCGGGTTTGCACCACAGTCGGACAGTGAGTTTATGAAAATCCCCCAGATTGGCAATGTGATTATTGAAGATAATGTTGAAATCGGAGCCAATGTTGCAATCGACCGTGCAACAATGGGTTCAACAATCATCAGGAAAGGGGTTAAGCTCGACAACCTGATCCAGATCGGACATAATGTTGAAATAGGTGAAAATACTGTAATGGCCGGACAAACAGGAGTGGCAGGATCATCGAAGATTGGTAAGAACTGTATGTTTGGGGGTCAGGTTGGGATATCCGGCCATCTCAGGGTAGCTGATGGGACTAAGATAGGAGCCCAGTCAGGTATTCCATCTGATGTGAAAAAAGATAATTCTGTTCTTCTCGGATACCCGGCAATTGATCACAGGGATTTTCTCAGATCCTCTATTATCTTTAGACAGCTCCCGGAATTAAAAAGAAAGATTGATGATCTTGCAAAACTGGTCGAACTTCTTAAAAAAGCATAAATTAGCTGCTTATTTATATTGAAACATTGAATCATCAGGTTATAATTCTTTGAATGTTCGGTTTTTTTTGATTTTTTTGTAACCGATTTGAAAATTTATGCTTGCAAATGAGTGAGAAACAAAGAACACTTGCAAAAGAGGTTAGCCTGAACGGGAAAGGATTGCATACCGGGATAAATGTCACAATCACATTTAAACCGGCTCCTGCGAACCACGGATACAAGTTCTGCAGGACGGATCTTCCCGGAAAACCGGTGATCGATGCTCTGGCTGAAAATGTTACTGATACTTCGAGGGGTACTACACTTACCCAGAACGGTGCTTCAGTCTCAACAATCGAGCATGCTCTTGCGGCTTTGCACGGATTGAGGGTTGATAATGCAATTATAGAACTTAACGGACCAGAGGCTCCTATAATGGGGGGAGCTGCCTGGAAATTTACGGAATCTCTCAACCAGGCCGGATTTATCGAATTAAAAGAGGACCGGAACTATTTTACCGTGAAGCAGAAAATAGTTTTCTCTGATGAGGAACATGGAGTGGACCTCATAGTTTATCCTGATGACCATCTGAGCATTAATGTTCTAATTGATTACAATTCGAGGATACTAGGAAATCAATATGCCATACTTGATTCAATCGATAATTTTGAAAAAGAAATCTGCAAAAGCCGGACATTCGTATTCTTTCATGAGCTTGAACCCCTTCACCGGATGGGACTTATAAAAGGTGGAGACCTGGATAATGCAGTTGTAATTCTTGAAAAAGAGGTTGAACAGGAAGAGATTGACAGGATTGCCACTCTTTTTAACAGGCCGGGTATAACGAAACATACAGCCGGGATCCTTAATAATACCGAATTAAGATATCCCAATGAACCTGCGAGACATAAGCTTCTTGATCTGATGGGAGATCTCGCGCTGGTGGGACAGCCCATAAAGGGAAAAGTGGTTGCCACACGTCCAGGGCACTATGCCAATACGCGGCTGGCAAAGCTTATAAGACAGGAAATCAAAAAGGCACATTCCAAGGGAAATATCCCTGTTTATGATCCATCGGAACCACCGGTATATTATCTGGAGGATATTAAAAAGAGACTTCCGCACCGATATCCTTTTCTGCTGGTTGATAAGGTTATCTTCCTCGATGATACAACTGTAGTGGGGATAAAAAATGTAACATTCGATGAGCCTTTCTTTCAGGGCCACTTCCCGAATGAACCAATTATGCCGGGTGTGCTGCTTGTGGAATCGCTTGCCCAGTGCGGCGGTCTTCTTATACTCAGCACTGTAGAAGAGCCCGAAAAATATTCAACATATTTTCTTAAGATCGATAAGCTTAAATTTAAGCATAAGGTTGTTCCGGGCGATACCGTCATCCTGAGGATGGAACTCATTGAACCGATGAGAAGGGGAATTGTCATGATGTTCGGACAGGCATTTGTCGGAAATCATCTTGTTGCTGAAGGAGAGATGACTGCACAGGTAGTTAAAAATAAATAAGCGGCATATGATCTCAAATCTGGCATATGTTCACCCCGGGGCAATTCTTGCTGATAATATTACTGTGGAGCCATTCGCCTATATTGCTGAAAATGTTGAAATAGGAGAAGGAACCTGGATTGCTCCCCATTCGACCATACTCCCCGGAGCCAGAATAGGTAAAAATTGCAGGATTTTCCCTTCAGCAGTAATATCAGGGATACCACAGGATCTTAAATTCAGGGGTGAGGAAACAACCGCTGAGATCGGGGATGGAACTACAATACGTGAAGGAGCTACCATAAACAGGGGAACAGCTTCAGTAAACAGAACAATTATCGGTATGAATTGCCTGATTATGGCATATGCTCATGTGGGCCACGATTGCCTCATTGGCAATAACTGCATTCTTGGAAACGGAACAGGTCTTGCAGGAGAAGTCAAGATTGACGACTGGGCCATCCTGAGTGCAGGTACTCTTGTTCATCAGTTTTCAAGGATCGGGGGACACGTTATGATCGGCGGAGGATCAAAAGTCAGGACAGATGTACCTCCGTTCATAAAAGCCGACAGGGATCCGTTAACATACCTGGGTCTGAATACAGTCGGGCTTACCAGGCGGGGTTTTGAAAAAGAAAGGATCGATCTGATCCATAATATTTACAGGGCGATCTATCAGAATGGAATGAATTTGTCACAAGCTGTTGAATTTATTGAGAAAGAAATCAGCCAGTCAGCCGACAGGGACTATATTCTTGAATTCATACATAAATCAGAAAGAGGAATAATACGCGGACCCAGATGATCTGCCTCAGGCTTTTTCCCACCCCTGTGCTTTAAGCTCAATTTCAGTTTCCTCCTCACTTACCAGATAATTTCCCAGGTCGATGGTTGTCATATGACCAATAAGTGTGACATCAGGAATGCTCCTAATCTTTTCGGCATTTTCGAGTGGCACAGTAAATAAAAACTCATAATCTTCACCTCCGTTCAGAGCAGGTATAAGAGGATCAAGATTAAATTCCTCAGATGCTTTGCATGTTTCTGAATCTATCGGGATCTTGCTGCTGTATATTCTGCATCCCGTCCCCGACAACCTGCATACATGAAGAAGATCTGACGCAAGACCGTCAGAAACATCGATCATTGATGAGGGGAGGATATTGGCATCTTTTAACCTGGCGAATAAATCTTCGGGGAGCTCAGGTTTAAGCTGCCTTTCGATAATATATTCATAACCTGACAGGTCGGGTTTAAAGGCTTTGTCTTTATCAAAAAGTTTTCTTTCTCTCTCAAGCACCTGAAGTCCCATGAATGAAGCACCGAAATTACCTGTAACGCATATCAGGTCGTTTGGTTTAGCGCTGTTCCTTCTGACAATACTCCCCTTTTCAGCCTTTCCGATACCAGTCGCACCTATTGTGAGTCCAGTCAGTGAACTTGTAATATCACCGCCGGCAAGATCGACTTTGTATTTGGTGCATGCAAGGTTAATTCCTTCATACAGGTCATCAATCTGTTCCACTGAAAATCTCGAGCTTATCCCCAATCCAATAAGTACCTGTCCGGGGGTCCCGTTCATCGCATAAATATCTGAAATGGCCCTGATTACAGCTTTATAACCGAGATGTTTCAGGGGAGTATAAACAAGGTTGAAATGAATGCCTTCAAGCAGAAGATCTGTTGAAACCAGGGTAAGGCCTTCTCCTGAATCAATTATGGCTGAATCATCGCCAATCCCTGAAACGGTGGTACTGTTTCTCAAAACAGTTTTTTCTGTCAGATGGGTTATAAGTCCGAACTTCCCGAAACTTCCGATTGGAGTTCTATTGTTTTCAGATTCATTCATATTTACATCCCCGTAACCCCCTATAGGGGAATTTATTTATCTCTATTGTTTTAACTTGTTGATCAATTAAGCCTTTATGCCTTAATGCCGTCACACCTTATCGCCTGAAACAACATAATTCCTCATGTATGCATTATTCTTCTTCCGAAGGGATTGATAGCTGTTTCGGTAAGTTTGAAATGCTGGTTTCCGAAAGGGATCCCTATTATTGTTATATAAAGGATAACGCCAAAAAATGCATGTGTTATTGCGATCCATATCCCTCCGCATAAAAGCCACAGGACATTCATGATAACATAAAGGCAGCCTGATGCCCTGGGTTCCACCCTGCTTGTGCGTCCAAAGGGCCAGAGAGCAAGCCATCCCATCTTGAGAGTCTGGAGGCCGAAAGGGATCCCGATAATTGTTATCATCAGAATCAGACTCCCGATGAAGTACTCAACTGCTATTATTATACCTCCGAATATCAGCCAGATAAGGTTACCAAGGATTTTCATAATTTTTTGACGTTTACTCGAGAATAATTGTTTTTTCCTTGGGGTATTTGACTGAATATGTAAGGATCAGTTGCCTGGTTTCCTGGGGTTTTATTTCAAGATCCCATTTGACTGTCCCTGTTTGTGAGTTATGTTTCCCTCCTGACAGCTCAACAGCACTGACTTCAATTCCGCTGTTTGATGATATCGGGATCTGGTCATTGACGGTAATCCTTATGGGATTTGTCTTGTTATTTCTGACAGTTATGAGGAATGAATATGTTTCAGTCTTATTTGATCCAAGGACTCTTCTGGTCGTAAAATCCTGCCGTTTTTCCCTTTTCACAAGGATGCTGTTGTCGTTACCGAGGGAGACAGTAAGTGTGTCTTTCAACTGGTTTACATTAAGATATGATTTTCCGACAAATGTATTTTCAAAATAAAGGGTTGCCTCGCCTCCGATAAGGTTTTGTTCAGCCCAATCTGTAATGTTGCCTGTAAGATATGCCATGGGAGATAATTTAGGAACTGTGACATATTTATAATCGGCGGGAGTGGTGGTCCGCTGAATTTCAATTGTCTGAACCTTGCCGTCAGATGCAATCGTATAAGGAATTGATATGTCAAATGAGACTGTTGTTTCTCCTACCTGTTTTTCGACCTGTACGGGGGCAGCTTCCATAACCTTATCTTCAATTGCAGCATCAGAGACAGCCATTTCAGAGACCTCCACCTTGTTTGCCCTTTTTACGCCTGAGGCCACTCCCCTTATCATTATGGGGGGCTGAGGATAGTAGTAGTCTATGAACCAGGGATTGAGTTCAGGAACATCTCCTGAAATCCAGGGAGTCGCATTTGAGAAGCTTAACCTGACATCTTTCCAGACAACTCCTGTATTCTGAAAAACATTTGCCTTGTAAAATATTGTAACAGGTTTTGCTATATTGTCTACCCTGATATCATACGAAGGATACCAGCCGGCGTTGCTCACAACATAGCTGAATGACAGCTTGCCCGAAACAGGTTTTTCGCTACTCACTGATACCAGAATTTCACCTGAAGGGAGCTGCTGTTTCCCAAATTTGTCCGATATCTGTTTCTGAAGAGCCGCTATCTGATTCTGGTAATCCTTTATCAGCCTGTTTTTCCTGAGCACTGAATTTGTAACCTGGTCCATATTGTTTGTATAAAGCTCCATCACACTTTTCATTTGTTCAACCGAGAAGGTAGTCTTCTCACCAAGAATACCCCTGTTGGCAACAAGGAAAGCCTCTTTCTCCTTCAGAACATTTATTGCAGCTGTTTCATCCTCAACTTTCAGCTGAAGTGCTTCAATCTGGCCCCTGATACTTTTGACCTCAGGCAATTCCTCAAGATTCTCCAGATAATTATTGCGCTGATTTACTGAAAGTATTATGAAATCGCCATATCCCTTTACCTGGATGCTCTGGGCATCGATATAGGGCGAAAGGCCGGTGAGTTTCAGGATAGTATTTCCTGGAGGCAGATCAGCAGCAGCTTCATGTGTTACCTGGGCTCTGTCGGGATAAACAGTTACATGTCTAATAGCGGCTTTTATTTCTTTCTCGGTATCAGCGGACAGGTTAAATGATGCGGTCACGATGATTAAAAAGGTTAAAATCAGACTTTTCATACAATTAATTTTAAAAACATAAAGATAAGATTTTCTGAAAGACTTTAGGCCAGCAAATTTGGGGCCGATAATTTGTCTTAATATATGTTAATTATGCGTTTTTCAAATGATGGTGCTGTTTAATAACTACATTTGACCAAATTTTTAAAAGATGAATGGATTGAAGATTGGTAATCTGACAGTGGCTGTTCCGATCGTACAGGGTGGAATGGGTGTTGGAATTTCATTGTCAGGACTGGCAGCAGCCGTTGCCAACGAAGGAGGAATAGGGGTTATTTCAAGTGCAGGTCTGGGGCTTCTTTATAATGATTTCAAGGGGAATTTCCTTGAAGCAAGTATTCACGGGCTCAGGGAGGAGATACGGAAAGCCAGGGAAAAAACACTTGGCGTGATTGGAGTTAATGTAATGGTTGCAATGTCGAACTTTGCCGACATGATAAGAACGTCAATTGCTGAGAAAGTCGATGTCATTATCGCAGGTGCCGGGCTTCCTCTTGATTTACCTTCTTTCCTTAAAAAGGATTCGCTTACGAAGCTTATTCCGATTGTATCCTCGGCAAGAGCTGCGAAAATAATTTGTGAAAAGTGGAAGACCAACTATGATTACCTTCCTGATGCAGTAATTGTTGAAGGACCTAAAGCCGGAGGTCATCTCGGGTTTAAGGAGGAACAGATAACAGATAATGATTACAAGCTTGAAAAGCTGGTTCCGGAAATAGTCACTGAATTAAAGCTCTTTGAAGATAAATTTAACCAGCCAATACCTCTGATTGCTGCCGGAGGGATCTACACCGGCCAGGATATAAATAATATTATGAAGCTTGGGGCTTCAGGAGTGCAGATGGGGACAATATTTGTCACCACCGATGAATGTGACGCGTCTGATGCTTTCAAGCAATCATATATCAATGCCAGCGAAAATGATATCGAGATAATAAAGAGTCCTGTAGGTATGCCGGGACGTGCAATTCTGAGCAATTTTATTGAAAAAGTAAAAGCAGGTAAGAAGCAGCCGAAAACATGTCCTTTCAAGTGTATTAAAACATGTGATATAAGCAAGAGTCCCTACTGTATTATCATTGCGCTTATAAATGCACTGAAGGGGAATTTCGAAAATGGCTATGCTTTTGCCGGGGCAAATGCCTTCAGGGCAACAAAGATCTCGTCGGTGAAAGAGGTTTTTCAGTCGTTGCTGAAGGAGTACAGAGAGAGCAGATAAGAGCTTTATTTAATTACCTCAAAATATCCGATACCTCCATTTCCCGCTTCCTCGCCTCCCTGTCCTGCCATGGGGCAGCCAGGCACCGGACAATTGATTATTTTATGTTCGTTATTATCAGCAGGTTCCCAGCCCATGATCAGGTAAAGTGTAAAGAATCCAATAATATAGGCAGCGGCAACATGCCAGCCTTTTTTTATCCAGAGGACTACATTGCGGCCTTCAGGAAACTTGTTGGTTATTGCAACGCCTGCTGATGATCCGAACCATATCATTGATCCACCGAATCCGACTGTATATGCCAGCATTCCCCAGTCGTAATGACCCTGATCGAGGCAAAGCTTTGTAAGCGGGATATTATCGAAGACTGCAGAGAGGAATCCCAGAGCAAATGCTGTTACCCAGGAGGCATTCGGAAGCTCTTCGACAGGCATCATGGATGCGCATGTTACGAGGCAGAGAAGAAAGATTGTACCTTTGATTGCGCCGGGTACCTCTTTCCATGGAACCTTCCGGAGAAATGCTCCCAATACTATTGCAATCCATACACCAAGTGCAGGCATATCGTACAGGATATTTGAGATAATTGCTCCTGCAAGGATAATAGCAACATTAAATATTTTTACCCAATCGATCTTAATATTCGTATCAGCGTCTTTCTGGATAGGCTGGTATTTATCCTGCTGATGAGCAGCAAACCAGGAAAAAAAGATGAGAGCTATTCCAGCTGCGACATAAGCATGCAATACATTCAATGCCGATACACCATCGATCCACATCATTGTGGTTGTAGTATCTCCCACAACACTTCCCGAACCCCCGGCATTGCTGGCTGCAACAAGTGCAGCTATATATCCTATGTGAACCCGGTTTTTGAATACTACAAGGGCAATTGTTCCGCCAATAAGTGCAGCAGCAATATTATCGAGAAATGATGACAGGATGAATACAAAAATAAGAAGTAAGAATGGCCCTTTCCAGTCATCCGGAAGGAACCTTGGAAGCACTTCGGGTACTTTAGATTCCTCAAATATCTTTGAAAGAACAGCGAATCCAAGGAGTAATCCAAGGAGGTTCAGAATGATTCCCCATTCGCCCTGGCGTAATCCCTTGTCCATGATCTGCTCTCCAAAAGGAGTTGTACCGAAGAAATGTTCAAAAAGGTGAAACTCCGGATCAAGGGTAAGTTTAAATGTCAGCAGAACAGCCAGTCCGGTCACCGCCACCCAGAACGTATGTTTGTGAAACAGAGCCACACCGAGAAGTATGAGTCCGAATATTATAAATTCTATACGTACAGGGCCGATTGACGGAACCTTGCCACCGGCAGCAAATGTGCACAAAGGTGTCAGCAGGATAAATACCAGAAGAAAAAGTTTTTTATGATTTTTAGAGAAGAAAGACATCGTATTGCTGTTCATACATCAGGTTTTAGGAAGAGGATTGTTATTTATTTAACAAGCCGCCAAATTAGGAATATTTTTCAATAAGAAATCTTTATGGAATCCTGTTTTTTTGATATTTTTGCGTGTTTATTTAGATTAAATATAATTAAGAAAAATTGCTATCATTTCATCTTAAGAATTAACAATTGATGATTCGGATTGTTAGTTGTATAAGGCTTGAAAGATTTAAACCGATAAGATGGAGAAAGATCAGGATAAGATAATAAAAGATGTAACTACGGGTGAATATAAGTACGGCTTTTATTCAGATATCGAGACTGAAAAGATCCCCAAGGGATTAAGTGAGGATGTTGTACGGCTTATTTCAAAAAAGAAAAATGAACCCGAATGGCTTCTTGAGTTCAGGCTTAAATCATACCGTCAGTGGCTGACAATGAAAATGCCGGCATGGGCAAACCTGAAAATCCCGGTTATCAACTATCAGGACATAATATTTTATGCTGCTCCGAAACAAAAACCTTCTATTGAGAGCCTTGATGATATCGATCCTGAACTGAAAAGGACTTTTGACAAGCTTGGTATACCTCTTGAGGAACAGAAACATCTTTCAGGTGTCGCTGTCGATGCTGTAATGGACAGTGTTTCAGTTAAAACGACATTTAAGGAGACACTTGCTGAGCTCGGAATAATTTTCTGTTCATTCAGCGAAGCTGTAAAGGAGTACCCCGATCTCGTAAAAAGATATATGGGAACAGTTGTTCCTTATACAGATAACTTCTTTGCATCACTTAATTCAGCAGTCTTCAGCGACGGATCTTTCTGCTATATTCCAAAGGGAGTAAGATGCCCGATGGAGCTCTCAACTTATTTCAGGATAAACTCCGCTAATACGGGTCAGTTCGAGCGTACCCTGCTTGTAGCAGATGAAGAGGCTTATGTAAGTTATCTCGAGGGTTGTACAGCTCCAATGAGGGATGAGAATCAGCTTCATGCGGCAATCGTGGAAATAATTGCAGAAAAAAATGCAGAAGTGAAGTATTCAACAGTACAGAACTGGTATCCCGGCGATAAGGAAGGTAAAGGAGGGATATTCAATTTTGTCACAAAGAGAGGGTTATGCAGGGGAGAGAATTCCAAGATTTCATGGACACAGATCGAAACCGGTTCGGCAATAACATGGAAATACCCGTCATGCATCCTGAGAGGGGATAATTCGACCGGGGAGTTTTATTCAGTTGCAGTGACAAACAATCATCAGCAGGCCGATACCGGAACAAAAATGACCCATATCGGAAAAAATACAAAGAGCACAATTGTTTCGAAAGGTATTTCTGCAGGGTTTGGGCAGAACAGTTACAGGGGACTTGTCAAAGTGCTCAGGAACGCCTCGAATGCGCGTAATTTCTCCCAGTGCGATTCTTTGCTTCTGGGTGATAAATGCGGAGCGCACACTTTCCCTTATATTGAAGTCGATAATCAGACCTCAGTCGTGGAACACGAGGCGACAACTTCAAAGATCGGGGAGGACCAGATTTTCTATTGCAACCAGAGAGGCATTTCAACTGAGGATGCGATAGCGCTTATTGTTAATGGATACGCAAGGGAGGTAATAAATAAGCTTCCAATGGAATTCGCTGTTGAAGCCCAGAAGCTTCTTCAGATAAGTCTCGAAGGGAGTGTAGGTTAGAACTTAATAAAAGATTATACTTTATCATGCTTAGCATTAAAAACTTAAAAGCCGGAATTGACGGAAAGACTATACTGAAAGGAATAAGCCTTGAGGTGAAGGCGGGGGAGATACATGCCATAATGGGTCCCAACGGATCGGGTAAAAGTACTCTTGCGGCAGTTCTTGCCGGAAGGGAATTTGTCGAGGTGACTGAAGGTACTGTAACATATTTCGGAAAGAATCTTCTTGAAATGTCACCGGAAGATCGTTCCAAAGAGGGTATATTCCTTGGGTTTCAGTATCCGATAGAGATCCCGGGTGTCAGCATGGTCAATTTTATGAAGGCAGCCGTTAATGAACACAGGAAACATAAAGGTCTGGATCCTCTCTCCGCTTCCGATTTTCTCAGG
>DOTV01000029.1 GCA_003520925.1 Bacteroidales bacterium
TTTTTAACAGTTTCCCGGTTAACCGAGAACTGTTCAATTATGATGTCAGACCCATAATTGATTCTGCGATTGCCAAATACGGGTATGAAGAATGGAAAGCCAATGTTATGACTGACGAGTTTCATGGGCATCTGGGGGTATTTTCAATTGTCGGTGCGAAAATGGGCATCAGGGCACGTGAAATATTCGGAGTTGGTGCTGACATGCTTGAAGTAGTGACATATGCAGGTAGTAAACCACCTTACAGTTGTCTGACTGACGGGATCCAGGTAAGCACAGGTGCTACTTTAGGGATGGGAACGATTCAGCTGGCTGTGGATAACAAGGTTGAACCATCGGCCATATTTACATATCAAAACCGTTCAATAAGGATAACTCTTAAAAAGGAATATCTCGAACAAGTCGATAAAGATATTAATGAAGGTATCCTGAAATTTGGTTTAATGGACGATGGCTATTGGAAGCTCATCCGTCATAATGCATTGAAATACTGGCTTGAATGGGACAGAAACAAGATCTTTGATATTGTCGAAATTCCCAGGCTGAAATAATCTCAAAGAAATAGGGTAACAATAAATCCCGGTTCACCTGCCGGGATTTATTTTTCATCATATGAAACCAACTGTTGGTCAAAATGATGATATATGATGTTTATATGATCATAATTGCGTCAGATTGATATATATAATTGATTTTATGAGTATTAGATTCAGTAAAATATCTGAAATGTTAATTTTAGTTAAAACGGTTAGTAAATTTTATAAACATTTTGACAGAATTGCGGTTTTAACTGACCAACATAATTTTTTTATTGACTAATCTTGCGTTTTTTCAAAATAATGATGTTTTTATACGCATCAATAGGGTTAAGAGTATAACAAATGTTTGCCCGCATGGCTCTTTATTGCTAAATTTATGATCGGATTTAAGAGATCCGGTTGATGGAAAAGTCTGATGCTAAATATAAAAACGAAATAATTAATTATCAACCCGTTAGCGTTATTAGGGGCGATAAAGAGGTATCTATGGAGGATAATCAGCACAATCCGGTTTTTGAGAGTCTGCTGGCAGAAGGCGGTGAAAACTTCTATCATTATATTAACTGGCTTGGTCTGGGTAAGGATCTGAATCTGATGATCTTGTCTTCAATTCATCATTATTATTATGATTTCAACGACCTTAAAGGAGTTAAAACACTTATCAATCTTAAGAAGCTCAACGAGATAAACCACATTGACACTTTTCTGGCAAATATATTCCGTGTGCTTCCAAAGAAAGCCAGTTTTGTAGGTTGCTTTAAGGACAACAAGATTCGCGGGGGTATCTCAGTTCCATTTTACCAGTCATTCAAATTCCTTAACGGTCTCATAAATATGATCGATTCCAAAACTGACAGATTTATGACCAGGAAGGATGTTATCAAACTACTTGAAGCGCACGATTTCAGAATAATTGATATGACCGAAATAAGCAACATAACCTACTTTTGTGCAGAAAGTCTAAAGAACCCTGTTTCTTAATCTAAATTTTAAAGGCATTTGTCAAAATTCAAATGGCATTCCCAAAACATAAGCATGCTAACATTAAATAGCTTAACATACTGATTATAAGCTGCTTCTAATTTCAGACATTACGCTTCTCCAAAATTTCATCCGGAATACCTTATAAATTAAGCCGTCGATTTGACATAGGTCGATATTTTATATGTTAACGGCTGGTGTGAATGGATGATTTAGAGATTAGCAAAGACCAGCGTAGTCTAAAAACTGCGGATATGCCCGTCAGCCGGGCTTTTACCACTTGACGTCAATCTTCTGATTCTATACTTTTACCTCGTAACAAAATCAAAATAAATGGAGCAGATTTCAGTCATGGGAAAAATAGATGTCAGTGATAGACTCACAGTACATTATCTCGATGAGAAATTTCTTTCATCTGACAGGCAGGCAGCAAATCCGATCATGGAAAATATCCTTTCCGAAGGAGGTGATGATTTCTTTCAATACCTTAACTGGACAGGGCTTGCTAAGGAACCTAATCTGATGGTCCTCTCTTCAATGCATCATTACTATTATGACCACAACGACCTGCAAGGGATCAGGACACTTATTAACCTTAAAAGACTTAACCAGGTCAGACATATTGAAAGCTTCCTGCATACTCTTTACAGGATATTGCCTTCAGGATCATATTTTATTGGCTGCTTCAGGAAAAATGACCGTTATGGTTCCGGTACAGGATTTCAGATGCCAGCCCGATTCTTCACAAATCTTGCCGGAATTTTTGATTCACGGACTGAAAGGAGTATGTCAAAGAATAGTGTTACAAAATTGCTTGAAGAGCACGGATTTAAAGTAAATGATTTCACCGACATTAATGGTATGACCTATTTCTGTGCCCAGAGTCTGAGAAGGCAGTGTGAATAATAAAAGTCAAAACAATTAGTTTTCAACATTAAGGAGAACTAATACTAAATGTAAGTTTTTGGTAAGATATTTGTAAAAGCGAGTATCTGAAATGTCAGATCATAAATTATGGATGTATTTAATAACCTGATCCGCCTCAAAATAATTCCGTTTCTGGAGAGATGGAAGCTTGCAAACCTTATCCTGGGAACAATTGATATCCTTGCTATAGCTTTTGCTTTCCAGATCGCATTTTTACTCAACTATTACGGGGAGGGAGATTTCTTCTTTTTCGAAAGAAAGGACCTTACCAGGATATTTCTGGTGATCCTTCCCATATGGCTTATCACCTTATATATAATTAATGCTACCGAGATACCGAGAACTAAAAGGTACCGGACATTGTTTTTTGAATATATTCAGTCGGCCGGTGCAGTAAGTGCGATCCTGCTTTTGTTTTATTTTGTTTTCAAGCTGGGTTATCTGTCAAGGTTGTTTCTGGTTGAATTTGCCTTTCTTGGATTCCTGTTCTTACTATTTGCAAGAACATTTGAATACAAGGTTTTCAAAATATACAGAGCCAGGGGATTTAATTATGTAAATCTTGTGCTTATCGCCGATGATACATCAATTCCTTTTATTGAAGATCTCCGGCTGAATGTAGACTGGGGATACCGCATAACTTTTATTTTTTCAAGCTCCGATCTCCTGATTGAGAAATATGGCAAAACCTACAGGATATTACCTGAAAAATCGAAAATGGTAATTAATGACCTCATGGAAGTTGATACAATCGATGAGGTAATTTACATTAAGAGGGAGGTGAATCCTTCAGAAGTCAGGAAAACGATGAGATCGTGCGAAGAGCTCGGGGTTGTTTTCAGATTGAAATACCGCGATATACAGCTTAATCTTACTAATGCATTTACTTCGGTAATAGGGAATGAGAAGTTCCTTACATTTATTAATGTGCCATACAAACCGGCTGCCCTGGCCTCAAAAAAATTTATGGACATTACCGGATCAATTATCCTGCTGCTCATCCTGTCTCCACTTATGATTTTAATAGCTTTGCTGGTTAAGTTTACCTCAAAGGGGCCTGTTATATACCGACAGGCAAGAGTTGGATTACGCGGAAGGCAGTTCGACCTTTACAAATTCAGGACAATGGTTATCAACGCAGATAAGATTCGTGAAGATCTGGAATCAAAGAATGAGATGGACGGCCCTGTATTTAAAATTAAGGATGATCCCAGGGTAACACCAATAGGAAGATTTCTAAGGAAAACTGGGTTTGACGAATTGCCCCAGCTTCTAAATGTTCTGAAGGGGGAAATGTCGCTGATAGGACCCCGTCCGCCATTAAAAAGTGAGACAGAGCAATACAAAAGGTGGCAGTTAAGACGTTTATCAGTAAAACCCGGATTGTCATGTTTCTGGCAGATCATCCCTGACCGTAACAATGTTAAATTTGAAAAATGGATGGAAATGGATCTGGCATACATTGACAATTGGTCACCTCGTTTGGATTTTGTAATTTTGCTTAAAACAATAAAAACTGTTTTTCAAAGAACAGGAGTATAAATCTTATTAAGCCTATTTATGAAAAAAGTAACTTCCAATGGCGGCAGGATATCTCTTGCCATCCTTCTGATGGTATTCATCAGTTCTTGTGTACCCACAAAGCAATTAAGCTATTTTAATGATATCGATCAGCTGGAAAAACCTGTTGTCAATCCTAAAACCCAGAAAGTAATCCTTCCATTCGACCGATTGTATATAAGAATATTAAGTATAGATCCCCAGACGAGACTCATATTTGATTTCCCTGACGAAGTCCGTTATTCAAGTTCATCAAACAGCATGGTGGGCTATCTTGTTGATGAATCGGGGAACATCGATTTCCCGTTTGTCGGTAAAATAAATGTAGGATCTTTAACACTGAAAGATGCAGGAGATAAAATCCAGAAAGCACTTGGTGAATATGTTGCAAATACTACTATTATTGTAAAATTCATCGATAACCAGGTCTCAATTCTTGGAGAGGTCCAGCAACAGGGGGTCTATTCATTTTCGCAGGATAAGCTGAATATATATGAAGCTCTGGCTCTGGGAGGCGGACTGACACGTTACGGTAACCGGCGGAATGTGATCCTTATAAGGCAGGAAGGAGATAAAATAATGCATCACAAGCTGAATCTTTCGGATTCAAAAATCGCAAGCAAGGACTACTACTATGTAAATCCAAATGATGTTATAGTTGTTGAACCATTGAAATCAATATCAACCAGTTATTCAAACATAACCTACACAACAATATTATCCTCAATTACCACGTTGATTGCAGTGATGTTGTTTGCAGGCCTAAGCATTCAATAAATCTAAGACGATGTTAAAGACAATAGAACCTGATTCATCAATTGCCCCTCTCAAGTACTTTATCTTAAAGGTAGCTTCATTAAAGTATCTTTACATGGCTTTAATAGTCTTATGTCTAGCAATTGCATTCTTTTACAACCATTTTTCGAAAAAAGTTTATGAAGCTTCAGCCTCATTAAGTCCGGTCGAGGATAAAACTTCATCCTTACTCAAATCAAATGAACTCTTCAGCGGAATACAATCGCTTGAATCATTGCGTAATATAGAAAATGATATAAAAAATCTCAGTTCATTTGAGCTTGTATATTCTACTGTTAACAGCATGAATCTTGAAGTGAGCTATTTCAGTGAAAGCAAAAAGCTCCTTAAACAGACAAATGAATTATTCGGGACAACTCCCTTTACGGTAAGCATAGACAAATCGCATATTCAGCCAATCGGGGCAAATATCTATGTTTCGATTCTTGATGAATCATCATTCAGGCTGACAGCGTCACAAAAAAAGGTTTCGTACTATAATTATGTCGACAACCAGATAATAAGTGAAGATAATTTCTTTGAAATTGATACGATCTGCAAATTCAATGAAACGATCAGCAACAAGGTAGTAAGATTTTCTGTTGCCCTGAACAAAGATTTTCCTTTAAAGAAAACTGAAGACAAAAGCCGTTATTATTTTAAATTCAATCATCTGGACTATCTCGCCAAGGGCTATCTGAAGCAGCTGGAAATTGAAAAAGCCTCACCGCTTGCATCTATTATAAATGTCAGGTTCTCAGAAAACAACCTCGACAAAACCATAAACTTTCTGAACCGTTATCTGAGCACATTCCTTGAAGGTAACCTGGCCAAGAAGAACAATATGGCCTCGAAAACTGTAAATTTCATTGACTCCCAGGTATCTGATATGGCCGACTCGCTTGTAAGATCTGAATCTGCCCTTAAAAACTACAGGTCAGCAAATCAGGTTATGGATCTCAGTTTTCAGGGTCAGCGTGTATATGAACAGATGACTGATATCGATAATGAACGGGCCAACCTGAAAGTTCAGGAAAGATACTATAATTATGTTATCAACTATTTTAAAATGAATGCCGATGTTTCTGGTCTTGCACCTCCGTCGGCCATGAATGTCAGCGATCCGATTATAAATCAGATGATAACCAATCTGAATGATCTCAACGCCCAGAGATCAACGATTATTGCCGGAAGCAATCCTCAAAAGAACATTTTTATAGGACAGATAGACTCCAAAATAGATTTTCAGAAGCAGATAATTCTTGAAAACTTCACAAATAATCTTAACACCCTTACACTGTCATTGAATGAGCTTGATTACCGTCAGAACAAGCTCTCAAAGGAAGCTTCTAGTCTGCCCAGAACAGAAATGAATATGGTAAGTATGAAAAGGAAGTTCGACCTGAATGATGAAATATATACCTTCCTTCTTCAAAAAAGATCTGAAGCTCAGATTTCACTTGCATCCACACGTCCTGATTATGAGATTGTTGAGCCAGCCAGGACTATTACTTCCAGAATTGTTGCGCCCAAGAGTGCTATAAATTACATGATGGCCCTGTTCTTTGGACTGCTTCTGCCAACACTTTATCTGATGATAAGAGACTTTTTCGATGATAAGATAAGAAGTATAAATGATGCAGAGTACATGCTCCACCGTTCTGTAATGAGTGTGATCTACAGCAACAATCTTAAGAGTGAAGCAGTTGTCGCAGAATTTCCAAAATCAGCTATCTCCGAGTCTTTCAGGAATCTCAGGAGCAGCCTTTTCCTAAAATCGGATCATGAAAAATCTAAAGTCATCCTTATAACCTCCTCTCAGCCTCAGGATGGGAAAAGTTTTGTTTCACTCAATCTTTCATCATCCATTGCCTCCGTCGGCTATAAGACAGTGCTTATCGACTGTGATTTAAGACGACCAACGCTTCATATTAAGCTTAAGGAAGACAATGCTAAGGGAATTTCGAATTTTATGATTAAAAAGGCTACTGCTGATGAAATCATAAGGAATACAGCTATCACCAATCTCGATTTTATTTCAGCAGGTCCTGTTATTCCGAATCCTTCAGAGCTAATGGAATCGGGAATACTTGACAACTTAATAAACTACCTGAAAACAAAATATGATTACATAATTATTGATACAACACCTGTTGGAATCGTTGCCGATGCCATACTTATGATGAAGTATGCTTCGAAGGTCCTGATGGTTATAAGGAACAACTACACGAGAAAGGACATATTTGCAAATGTCATCAATAACCTTAAATCAAATAAGCTTACTAATTATGACATTGTATACAACGACCTGAACCTCCATAAAAGTTCGTACCGTCATTACAGCAACTATTACATTAAAAATTAAATCATTATTTTTTTATTTTATATTTTTTATTCAACCAATTAGTTATGAGCACCGACGCAGTTGCAATTAAAGGAAAAGTCAAGGATTATATACAGCAGGCAACTTTTGTGGACAGGGACAAGATCAGGGATGATTCCCTGATATTCAAAGAAGGATATTTTGATTCCATGGGGTTTGTTGTCCTGATTACATATCTCGAAGAGAATTTTGGAATCAAGACCACTGATTCAGATCTGGTTGAGGAGAATTTCGAATCAATAAATGCCATTACCGATTTCGTAATTCGAAAAAACGGCAATTAGTCATGTGCGGAGTCGCGGGAATAATAGATTACAAAGGCAAAGCGGCAAGCAAACCTGTAATCGAAGCGATGCTCTGCGCCATAAATTACCGTGGCCCTGATGAAAGCGGCATTTACCTTTCTCCCTGTGCTGCGATCGGAAATGTCCGGTTAAGCATAGTTGACCTTTCGACGGGCCAGCAGCCCTTATCAGATCCCTCCGGACGCTACTGGATAGTTTTCAACGGGGAGATCTTCAATTATCCTGAACTCAGGGAGTTGCTGCTGAAGCAGGGGCATTCATTTCAAACGCAGTCAGATACAGAGGTCCTTGTACAATTGTATGCCGTCTTTGGGAAGGAATGCCTGTCGATGCTTAACGGCCAGTTTGCTTTTGCTATCTGGGATAAGCTGAAAGAAGAGGTTTTCATTGCCCGCGACCGGATCGGCATACGTCCGCTGTTCTATCATTATTCTGAAAGAGGCCTTTCTTTTGCCTCAGAAATTAAATCACTTTTTGTCCAGAAAGAAATATCTCCTGAATTCTCTCATAAAAACCTATCGCAGATTTATACATTCTGGACGGCAATTACCCCCGGAACAGCATTTAAGGATATTTATGAACTGTCTCCCGGACATTATCTTATTTACAACAGAAAAGGAATCACAATCAATCGATACTGGGATCTTCAGTTTAACAATAGTTTTAAGGATATTAAATTCACAGAAGCGCTTGAACAGTTCAATGAGTTGTTCAGCGATGCGGTTAAAATCAGGTTAAGGGCCGATGTGGAAGTTGCTGCTTACTTAAGCGGCGGCCTCGATTCGACTTCTACTGTTGCATATATTAAGAAAATTGAACCTGGTATACTCAATACTTTTTCAATAGGTTTTGATGATGTCAATTTCGATGAAACCGGTTTTCAGAATGAGGCTGTCAAATTCCTTGATACCAGGCACAAATCAATAGTCTGCACTTCTGAGGAGATATCCGGATGCTTTCCAAGGGTTATCTGGCATACCGAAACACCGGTCACCAGAACTGCCCCTGCACCAATGTTCCTGTTATCAAGGCTGGTAAGGCAAAACGACATAAAGGTGGTTATCACCGGAGAAGGAGCCGACGAAATGCTGGCGGGTTATGATATTTTCAAGGAGGCAAAAATCAGAAGATTCTGGGCTAAACAGCCTGATTCAGCAATCCGCCCGAGGCTGCTTACAAAACTTTATCCATATCTGCCTCAGATGAAACAAGCCAACCCAGCAATCCTTAAAATGTTTTACGGCTATAAGCTTGAAGAAACAGACAATCCATTTTATTCTCATCTTTTAAGATGGAATAACTCAAATCACATAAAGAAACATTTCTCTGATCAGATAAAGTCAGAACTTAATAGCTATTCTCCGCTTGAAAACCTGGAGGAGAAACTTCCGGAAGATTTCGATAAATGGGATTATCTTGAAAAATCACAGTGGCTCGAGACGACCATCTTCATGTCGGGCTATCTTCTATCCTCGCAGGGCGACCGAATGGCCATGGCTAATTCAGTAGAGGGACGATATCCGTTTCTCGACTACCGGGTAATTGAATTTTGCAACAAGCTGCCAGGCGATTTAAAGCTTCATGGCCTCGATGAGAAATTCCTTCTTAAAAAGCTTATGCAGAATAAGATTCCGGGATCAATAATCAGACGTTCAAAACAAGCCTACAGGGCACCTGTTAAAAGTGCATTTTTTCTGAATAAGCCTCCTGAATATGTTAAGGAAATGCTTGCTCCTGGTGCATTCAGCAAAGCTGGAGTCTTCAACTTTAATTCGATTTCTGTTCTGCTTCAGAAAATAGAGAAGACAGGCAGTTCATCAGAGGTGGAAGATATGGTTCTTGCCTCCGTAATATCGACACATCTTCTTCATAGTCAGTTTATTGACAGGAATAATGAAGATTTCAGGACAGGGAAATTAAATAATTTGAAAATAATAAACGAGATATAGAAAAATAAATGGATACACGAAAACCTTTTTCCAAGGAGATGATCCTTCTTGAAAACATCGAAGAGGCAGTCAGCAGGATAACCGGGAAGCTTCAGCAGGATATTCTGATCAATTTTAAAAGGAATGGTGCAGTGATAGGCATAAGCGGCGGTATTGACTCATCAGTCTGCATGGCACTCTCTGTAAAAGCTTTCGGAGCCGACAAAGTAGTGGGAATTATTATGCCAGAGAAGGATTCAAGTCCCGACAGCGAGGAATTAGCACTTGAACTGGCCGGAAAGTTCGGGATAAGAACTATCAAGGAAGTAATAACAGGTGCACTTGATGGATTCGGGTGTTACAGCAGGCGGGATGAAGCAGTTAAACGGGTTTTTCCTGAATATGATCCCGGAACGTACAAGATGAAGATTGGAATAAGGCAGAGCGGACTCTACAATAATCTGCCGCCGCTTTTTACACTGAGTATAATTGATGAGAAAGGTATACAGCAGGATAAAATGCTCCATGCCCGGGAATATCTTCAGATTGTCGCTGCTTCAAATTTTAAACAGCGGTCAAGGATGTCTATACTTTATTATCATGCCGAGGCCCTGCATTATGCAGTAGTAGGAACTCCCAACAAGCATGAACAGGAACAGGGATTCTTTGTTAAGCACGGAGACGGTGCCGGTGATGTTATGCCGATAGGAAACCTTTATAAAACCCAGGTATACCAGCTTGCTGAACATCTTGGTGTTCCGCACAGAATAATTGAGAGAACACCGACAACCGACACCTATTCAGCAGCACAGACCCAGGAGGAGTTCTTTTACCAGCTTCCGTTCAGGCTTATGGATATATTCTGGTACGGATTTGAGAATGGCTACACTGCCAAAGAGGTTGCAAGTGTGATGGGGGATACTGAGGAAAGGGTTGATGCGCTGTTCAGAAACTTCGAGAGGAAACGTAAAACTACAGAGTACTTAAGAATGCCTCCTGTCAGGGATTATTTCGGAATCTAACTAAGACTTAAAATAATGAATGCCTTTGATTATTTTTTTGAGAAGACATCAGCTATGGAGAAGTTCTTTCTGGTTGGGAAGGATAACCTTTCCTTTAAAGAACTTTACATTTCTTCATCACGTCTTGCCTCATGGCTCAGAAAAGAATATGGTACAAATAAGAACATTCTTCTCCTGTCGGTGAATAACAGGTTTTTTCTCACAGCCTATTTTGCAATTATAAAATCAGGAAATGTCTGCATTCCTCTCGATCCGAACATTGAGAAGGAAAACCTGGAATATATTACCGGGCTGACAAATCCTGTACTGATATTCATGACAAGGGACATTGAGAAGAAAATTTCAGCCGGTACTGTTAAATGCATCTTCCCTGACACTATCGGACAGGATGAGTTCAGCGGACCATTATCAGGGAAGGAAGAAAACTTTGACAGAGAAGCCTGTGCTGAAATTATTTTCACATCCGGATCGACAGGTATTCCCAAAGGAGTGATGATCTCACACAAGAACCTGATTACCAATACTGATTCCATAGTGACATATCTTAAGCTGAATCAGAATGACAGGATGCTTGTTGTTCTTCCATTCTATTACTGTTACGGGTTATCACTGTTGCATACTCATTTACGAGTGGGAGGTTCTATCGTTTTAAACAATTCATTTATCTTTCTGGGAAGTATTATTAACAATCTCCTTGAATACAAATGCACCGGATTTGCAGGAGTGCCCAGTCATTTTCAGATCCTGCTCAGAAAATCAGACAATTTCAAAACCACAAAATTTCCTGATCTCAGATACGTTACGCAGGCGGGAGGAAAACTTGCACCTATATTTATCGATGAATTCAGAAACAGCCATCCTGAGATAACATTTATTGTTATGTACGGACAAACAGAAGCTACTGCCAGGTTGTCTTACTTACCGCCGGATCTGTATGAAGCCAAGAAAGGCTCGATGGGAAAGGGTATCCCGGGTGTGGAATTAAGAGTAATAGATGAGAAGGGAGAAAAGATAAAACCCGGTGAGGTTGGTGAAGTAATAGCAAAGGGCGACAACGTGATGATCGGATACTTTAAGGATGAAGAGGGTACCAAAAATGCGATTAGGGATGGATGGCTCTATACGGGAGATCTCGGAACTGTTGATAAAGACGGCTATATTTTTCTTACTGCAAGAAAGAAAGAGATAATTAAGGTGGGAGGCAAAAGGATAAGTCCAAAGGAGATCGAGGCTGTAATTCTTGAACTTCCCGAAGTGGTAGATTGTACTATAGAAGGTGTTGAGGATGAACTTCTCGGTGAGGCCCTGAAAGCCACTGTAGTTATCAGGACGGATAATGGGAAGGAAATGATGGTGGATAAAATTAAGCAACATTGTTCCAGGCATCTTGCACTTTATAAAGTCCCGCAGTTATTTGAATTAAAGGAACAGCTTGTTATAAGTGCGACCGGGAAAAAAATAAAAGGTAAGCTCTGAAATGGTAATTGATCATATCTGTATTGCTGTAAAGGAGATCGAAGAGGGAATAGGTTATTGGGAAAGGGTATTTGGTTATAAACAGATGACCGGTATCGTTGTAAATTCCCTTCAGAAAGTAAAGGTGGCTTTTCTGAAAAAAGAAGACAGTCTTACAATTAAGATCATTGAACCCCTTATTGAGAATGTGTCGCTTGTGAATTTCGTCAGCCGCGGAGGCGGATTCCATCATATATGCTTCAAGTGCGACAATATTAATGAAGGACTCAAGGAATTAAAGGAAAAGGGATTGATTACACTTGTCCCACCTCAGCCCGGAGAAGCATTCAATAACCATAATATAGCATTTCTGCTTGCCCGTTACGGATTGAATATTGAGCTGATAGATACCGACGAAAGAGCAGAGACAATCGGAGGAGTCTAGTTCTTGACCATCCTCACAAATGCGACCTTTTTGCCTTTAAGATAAACGTTAATTATGTAAAATCCCCGTGAAATCGCTGGTGTCAGATAAACTGGTGTATTCGATTGTATTTCACTGTTCTGGTAAACGACTTTGTTCCCAAGGGTAATAATTTTAATTTCATAAAGTAAATCATAAGGGGATCTTATATTTAAGCTAAATCCCTGTTTGAATGGGTTAGGATATATTTCCGGCTGGACCGAAGATGAAAAAGTAGCAGAGATTGTGTGGTCTGATGAGATACTGCTGAATGTATATTCGTTCACCGGACCTACAAGCATTGTATCAATAAATACCATCGAGACCCTGTACCCCGGAGCCGGAATAAATTTATATGTCTGATCTGTTCCTTCAAAAACTGTTGTGTCACCTGAGGGTGAAACAGAGCCGTTCCTGAGATATCCGATATTTATTGAATATTTATTCAGCTTTGCAAAGTTCACAAAAATAGTATGATTATCTGTAATGTTTCTGAATGAGAACTCATTTGACGTTATGCTGACCGGATTAAAATCGACTATAACGTTATTGATTCTATAACCGTATTCCGGTACTATAGTATAAGATTGTCCTTTACCATACTCGACCCTGGAGTCGCCTTCAGGACTGATTGATCCGCCCTCCCCTGAAATGGCTTTAACAATGAAAGTTGTCGGACGGAACCTGACAAAGATAGAATGGTCAGAGGTAACATTTCTAAAAGAATAGCTGGTGACTGCACCCACTGAAACATTATCTACAATAACATCTTCTACCAGATAATTTTTGGCCGGGGTGATTGAATAACTCTGATTATTTCCATATTGCAAACCTGTCATTCCCGAAGGATTAATAGTACCACCCTGTCCGGCAATGCTTTCTATATTAAATCTAAGCGGGATAAAAGCCGCTGAAATACTATGATCTGCTGTAATATTTTCAAATACATATTCTGAAACATGTCCAGCTGATACGTTATCGACAAGGACATCTGATATCATGTACCCTTTATCGGGTTTAACCGCAAACAACCGATTGGATCCGTAGTCAGCTGAAATTTTCCCACCAGGCTCAATTTTGCCGCCTGAACCGGCAACGGCTGAAATTGTAAATGCAATCCGCTGAAATGATGCGGTGATTGTGTGATCACCTGAGATATCTCTGAATTCATAGGAAGTTATTGCCCCTCTTGAAGTATTATCTGTTCTGACATCAGCTATACGGTATCCCGAATTTGGTCTTATGCTGAATGAAATGGATGAACCTGCGCTAACAGCAATTGATCCAGAAGGGGTTATTGTTCCTCCTGTCCCGGCACTCGACGTTACAGTATATCCCTTACCGCTTAACTGGGCAATTTCGCTATCGGTAAGTACACGGTTATACATCCTTACATCATTGATCTGTCCCTTAAAGTAAGTTCCGGTCAGAGTGGCCTGGCCCAGAATAAATTCTGGTGTAGAGTAATTTGTAATTGCAGTTCCTGCTGCTATGGTTCTGTCGAGGGTCCCGTTTATATAAAGTTTAAGGTTGCTGCCGTTTCCGGAAATAGCAATTTGTGTCCATGTGGCGGCTGAAATTCTTGCCGATGAGGTAGCGATTTTTGAGCTTCCGTCATAGACACGGGCAATGACACGGCCTTCACTATTAAGATAAAGATTCCTGTCATTTTTCCCGGAAGCCGGATATTCTGACATGGCAGCGATATCCATATCCCTGATCTGGTCAGGCATAACCCTCATAGATATTGTAAAGGATGAATTATTATTACCCTTAAGGGTCAGATAATCATCATCTCCGTCAAAAATATATGCACCGGATGCCTGCTGTGCCGGACCCGGATAGGTTATAGGATCACCTTTGAGAATATTAGATTTATCATTCCCGGCTTCAACAATCCTGATAAATTTATGGTCACCCGAAGGGACCCTGTCAGTATACCATGACCAGCGTCCATTGTTAGTATATATTGTCCTGATTCCAGTGTAGAGCGATGGTGTGTTGAAACTTCCGTATGTATAAGTGATACCGTTAGGCACGTTAACGTCAACGAAGCTTCCGTTATCACAGCCAAGCATCCATACATCCTTCCGATATTTTACGGCCAGTTCTCTGACAGCCTTATTGACAGCTATGTGATGCTGGTGCCCGTATTCTCCCCAGTTGTTATGGGAAATAACCCTTCTCATTGACGGATCGGCAAAATATTGTTCGAGCTTTGCCTTTATTTTATTGATCTCGTACCGCGAAAGCTCGGTTGCATTGTTATACAGGCGGGTTTCCAGGTGGTCGTTCAGGAGATAATTATAAGATGTATTGGCACCCCAGTAATAGTCTGTGTATTCCTTGTCACTTATATCATCCCATGGGGTATACCAGTTCGCCTGATATTCAATATTATATCCATTGCTATTCATGAAACTCTGCTGCTGGCTGACTATAGTCCTGAATGAGGGTGTTGCCGGCATTGCTCCGCCAATAAATTTCTCTGATATTCTCCAGAAAGGTAGCATCCATATCAGATCGTCATCCATATGCGAATAGATAAGTATAGTACCACTTTTAGGAATTGTACTGAAATCAACCCTGGTTCCCTGAGCTTCAGCAGATGTAACTCCTGAAATCAGGAGAATAAGGACTAGCATACTATTTACAAGCAGAGATCTCATTTAGAGTTGAATTCTATCCGGGTAAAAATATGACTAAATAGCCTTTAAGTCAACTGGCGGAATCATTTTTATATGAAGCATGCCACCGCAAGAAATGCATTTATCCCCGGATTTTGCATGTACGTCAATGAATTCGGGCTGTTTATAACAATAAACTGACCGTTAATCAAAAGAAAAATATTTATTAACAAATTTTAATTCCGGGGCTTGATACCGAAATGTTCCCTGACAAGCTTGTCTTTCTGAGACATTGTAAAATTACGCGTCTTAAGGAGCCCCGGATTTTGTTTTGAGAGCATCCTTTGTATGGCTGTTTTCGACACTATCTGAGCAGGGTTACCTGCAATAACCGAATTTTCAGGAAAATTTCCCCTTACTACGCTTCCGGCACCAACAATACAATTGTCACCGATCGTTGTGTTTGAAAGAATGATACAATTTATACCAATAAAAACATTATTGCCGATCACAATCTTTCCAAAAATACCTCCACCGTCTACATCATCCTCAAATACCCAGGTTGCGCCGTCATGAGTTATGAACTGGGTTCCCGCGGCAACTGCTGTATGATCACCTATCTCGATGAGGTAAGGTTCAGTTGAAAATGACATGGTTCTGATCCTGCATCGCTTGCCGATCTTTACTCCGAGCTTTCTCAGATATTTTATTCTTTTCTCATCGCTGGCTTTGAGCATAAGAATTTTATATATGCTTTCCCAGACTCTTTTAAGATAATTCATAATGAAAGGTCCCTTATAGAATGTGTTCTGCTAATTAACAAAATACAATCTGCTGAAAACAAATTGCTGTGGTTCAAAATTAAATAAAAAACCTGATAATCCCTTAGGAATTATCAGGTTCTGAAATGTAGCAAGCTGATCGACGCCTTATCTAAAGGCTTTCGGTATTCTCAACACATTGTCAGTTATTGCTCATCAGGGACTCAATAAGCTCCTTTGTCTCCAGTATATGTGTTTTGGATGAGGCGCCAAAAAGCACAGATTCAATTTTATGGAACCGGCTGAGGTATTCAATGGCTTCTTTCGGCCGGAGCGCTCCTGCTGCAAGTACCTGCATTGCAATCGGACGGAAAGTTTTTTCAGTCAGATATTTCTCATAAAGCTCTTTCCCACCTGACATCCGAAATCCGATTTTGTTTATTGAGCTGCAGATTATCGGATTCTTAATTCCAACCGACTCCAGGGCATCATACATGGCAGGCAGGTTCATTGTAATATATCCTGGTTCAGCGTTGTATTTTCTTCTGATGTACAGATCATATTCCCTGAACACTTCAAACATTTTCAGACCTAGTATAAGATCGACCAGCACATTCTGGATAAATATTACAGGTGTTTCGACTCCTTTGAACATTTTCATTTCAGCATCTACCAGCAGCTCCATAAGGCTTATGAAATCCTTTGTCACATAAGCCAGACCTCCTTTGGCAAAAGTTCCAAACAGATTACCCGGAACATATTTCTTAATTGTCCCTAAATAACCATGTTCTGTAACTGCATTTGCATATTTGTGAGCATAAGGCATACAGGGGTAAAACTTAAATCCACTGTATTTTTCAGGATGACTCCGGAAATGATCACATACATTTGATATCCTGTCGTGGGTAGTGCACATAAATGTATTTATTCCTACCTCCATTGCCTGATCAAGAACACGGATTATTGAGGCATCATCCTTAAACCGGATTGACTGTTCCCTCGATTTCTCATCAGACATATGACTAACGGCGAAAAACTGATTATCACCGAATAATACTTTATCCATCATTTTCACTTTTTTGAATCTTCAATTATTAATTCTATCACCTTATCGGTATATAAAGCCTGCTCGAATGAATTTATCTCTGTCTGTTTCTTATCAATGACACACCTGATGAAATGGTCAATCTGAGCACTGTATTCTTCACCCCTTAAGTAAAAGTCGACAGGGATTGCCAGTTCAGTAATATATTTTATTGTCCACCCTTTATCAAGTTTTTCTTTTGCATTTGACTCATTCAGGTAAATTCTGATCTCTGTTGCATCACATATAATTTTTCCTTTTTTCCCCTGTACATTCAGAGTTGTCGACATCTTACGGTACGTTTCATCGCACCAGTTGACTGACAATACACCGCTCAGTCCGTTTTCAAGAATCAGCATTGAATAGACTGCATCCTCAACAGTAAACGAAAAAATATTTTTCCTGACAGAACCGTCAGCCTTAACCGGTCTGCCTATTATCTCCTGAATAAGGTTAATTACATGCGAGGCATAATCGAGCAGACATCCTCCCCCCTCCTGGGGATCAGACCGCCAGGTTCCTCCCTTGTCGCTTGTAATGACGTTCCCGTAAGCTTCCCCTGTAAAATGGACCAGCTCACCAATCACACCGGTTTTCAGAAGTCGTTTCAGCTCCCGGAAAGTACCCACAAACTGATTGTGATA
>DOTV01000105.1 GCA_003520925.1 Bacteroidales bacterium
CGAAGCAATCCCTGTCCTGAACCAGTAACCTTAATCCTTTTTCATTTACCATTGCAACGGATTGCTTTGTCTCTGCCAGTTGTCGGATTCTCGCAATTACGCTGCTGTTATTTTACTTTTTTTATAGTACTTAATTACTATATAAACTGAATTCATTATATTAATAAATGTTCCACGTGGAACATTTATCTTCCTAGGTACATTAGAAGTATATTGATATCCGATGGAGATACTCCGCTTATCCTTCCCGCCTGACCAATATTTGTTGGCATAATCTTTGTCAGTTTCTGCCGTGCTTCCGTAGATATTGATAACAGCTCTTCATAATTAATGTCTCCCGGAATATTAACCTTATCAAGCCTCTGAATTTTCTCTGCAACTATCTTTTCTCTTTGAATATAACCTTCATATTTGATTTTAATTTCAGCGGATTCAAGTACCTCTTCAATCATACCGCTTTCCTTTAGTTCTGTCAAAATGCCTTCACCAATCTCAGCCAACAATTCCTTCAATCCTATCTGCGGACGCAAAGCAATTGCCATTGACTTTACTTTCTGCTTTACATTACTCGTTCCTGCTTCATTGAGAAGCTTATTTATTCTCTCAGGTTCCAGACTAGTTTCTTCAAGATATTTCAAAACATTTTCGACCAGTTTCTTCTTTTGTTCCAATTTGTCTACTCTCAGCTTTTCTGCCAATCCTATATCAAAACCTTTTCCTGTCAGACGTTCATCAGCATTATCCTGTCTTAGCAAAATCCTGTATTCCGCCCTTGCAGTAAACATCCGGTATGGTTCATCGATACCCTTTGTAACCAGATCATCTATTAAAACTCCGATATAGGATTCATCCCTTCCCAGAACAAGGGCTTCTTTCCCTTTCAATTTTAGCACAGCATTTATCCCTGCCATCAATCCCTGGGCGTCTGCTTCTTCATATCCAGTTGTACCATTTATTTGTCCTGCAAAGTATAAGTTATTAATCTTTTTCGTTTCAAGAGTATGTTTAAGCTGTGTCGGCTGGAAGAAATCATACTCAATAGCATAACCGGGCCTGAATATCTCGACGTTTTCAAGACCTTTTACTTTTCTTAATGCTTTCAACTGAACTTCCATTGGAAGACTGCTGGAGAATCCGTTGATATAATATTCACCTGTTTCCCTGCCTTCCGGCTCTAGAAACAACTGATGTGCTTCCTTCTCTTTAAATGTGACGATTTTGTCTTCAATACTAGGACAATATCGCGGACCTCTTCCCTTTATTCTTCCGGTAAAAAGCGGGCTGTATTCAAGTCCCTTTCTTAGTTCTTCATGTACTGCTTCATTTGTATGAGTAATATAACAACTCATTTGTCCGGCATCAGGCTTATCTCTTTTCAGATATGAAAAGGTTCTTCCTTCCTCATCCCCTTTTTGCTCGGTCATCAACGAAAAATCTATTGTTCTTCCGTCAATTCTTGCACTTGTTCCCGTTTTAAGGCGCTCAACAGAAAATCCTAATTCTTTAAGCTGCTCGCTCAGCCCTGTTGAAGCATCATCGCCTGATCTTCCGCCTCTGATGTTTTTAAACCCCACGTGCATCAATCCATTAAGAAATGTGCCGTTTGTAAGTATAACCGCTTTCCCGTGAAATCGTGTTCCAAAACTTGTTTCCACCCCGGCTGCCCTGTTGTCCTCGATCAGGATCTTGATTGCCTGCTCCTGCCATATATGGAGATTATCGGTCCTCTCGAGCACTTTTCTCCATTCAACACTGAATCTCTGCCGGTCACACTGGGCCCGCGGGCTCCACATCGCAGGTCCTTTTGATCTGTTCAGCATTCTGAATTGAATCATACTCCGGTCCGTCACAATTCCGCTCATGCCTCCCAGAGCATCTATTTCCCTGATTATCTGTCCTTTCGCAATTCCACCCATGGCTGGATTGCATGACATTTGCGCAAGTTTTGTCATGTCCATTGTTATTAACAAGGTTTCAGCCCCCATCTTTGCAGCTGCGTGAGCGGCTTCACATCCGGCATGGCCCCCGCCAACCACTATAATATCGTAATTGAAACTCATCTCTGTCAGACTTCAAATTCTTTCAACCTCATCTCCTGCCTTCTGAACATCTTTCTCCTTTCCTTGCTGGAATCATCTCTGTATCCGCACAAATGTAGAACTCCGTGAATCATTACTCTCAACAGCTCTTTCTCTATCTCTGTTTTATATCTTCCTGCATTTCTCCTGATAGTATCGATGCTTATATATATTTCTCCATTCACGGTTACCTCTTCCGAGTAATCAAAAGAAATTACATCGGTAAAATAATCATGGTTCAGGAATTGCCTGTTTATTTTCAGCAGACTCTTATCCCCTGTCAGAATAAAAACAAGGTCACCCGGTTTTTTGTTCTCGTCCGTGATGACCTTTTCCAGAAACTTTTTGATTTCTGCAGTTTTATGAATCCTGTACTTTATATTATCATAATAAATCTTTATGCTCAATCAGATACCTCCTTAAAGCTCATTGTCACACTATTACCTTTTTCGTTGAATTTAATCGAATCAGAAAGCTTTGTCATAAGGAAAACTCCTCTTCCACTGAGTTCTTCAATATTTTCCGGTAATGTAGGATCAGGAATCCTTGACGGATTAAATCCACTCCCTTCATCGGTAACTGTTATTCTTAATTCATCATTGTCATATTCAATTTCAACGTCCACCAGTTTGTTAGGATTATCTTTATTTCCGTGTTTTATTGCATTATTTACAGCCTCCAGGGCAGCTACCAGGATCTTTCCATAGTTATCCTGATTTATTCCGATCGATCCTGTCATTTCGTCTATCGCATTCTCTATAATACGCAGGTTGCTCATCCTGGATTCTACCTTTATTCTTTTGTACATTTTGGCCATTCCGGTGCAATTTTCTATTTCATCTGCAAAAGTTATGCAATTTCTAATTTTTTTTCGATATCCACAATTCCGGATCCAATTTAACCTTATCCTCAAATACCATAAATTTCAATATTGCCTTATCACCATTTTCCGAATCATTGAAAACCTTTCCTATCTCCTGCTTTGTCATGACTTTATCTCCTTTTTTTACTTTTACATTAACTATATTCAGATAAACAGTAAAATACTTGCCGTGACTTATCATTACTGCCATATTTTCACCACGTATTGAAAACACCTGTTTGACTTCGCCTCTGAAAACACTCCTTACAGGTGTTGACCCTGAACTTGTAATTTCTATATCTATATTGTCTTCTGTCACATATTTTAAAACAGCGTGTTTCTGTACACCATAATGGCTCGTAATTACACCTTTCTCGACCGGCCAGGGTAACCGTCCCTTGTTTTCATAAAAATCATTGCTGATAAGTTTTTGTTCCGGAGTAATATCGGCAGTCACATTTTTCTTTCTTTCCTCATCTATAATTCTGCTGATTTCCCTCTCGATCCTCTTAGCGACCCTTTTCTTTTCCTCCAGGTCTCTCTGGAGCTGTGACTCTTTACTGCTAAGAGATTTGACTATAGATTGTTTCTTATTTTGCTCTCCCTGCAGAAGAATTTTCTGTTGCTCTTCCCGTGTTTTTAATTCTGACACTCTGGAAAGGTCATCTTCCATCTTCCTTTTTGAAACCTCTATTTCAGTCTTGAGTTCCTGTATTATTTCTGATTCCTGTCGTCTGAATTTTGTTATCTGTTGAAGATATTTCATTCTTTTATATCCCTGGTTGAAATCTTTGGCTGAAAGTATGTAACCTAATTCCGAATTCCCTTTTGATGACCTGAATGAACTTAATACAGTCCTTTCATAATCCTTTTTCAAAACTTTTAGATCCTCCTCCATCATACTTATAGCAAGATTGTTAAGATCGATCCTGTCACCCAGTAGCAAAATCTCTTCCTGAAGTCCCTTTACAACAGATTCTCTCAAGTTAAGCTTCTTACCGATAATTTTTAATTCATTCAGACTTGCCTTTTTTTCTTTCTCAGTTTCCTTAAGCAAATTGTCAACATAAGAAATCTCCTCCATTGTCTTTTTCCTTTGCTCTTCCAGTTCCTTCTTTGACTGACCAAATGCAGCAGAAACTACACCTAAAATCAATAAACCACATATGTAAACTCTTCTCATCTGATCTTTACCACCTTATATCCTTGTCCCGAAACAGATCCAAGCCTCCCATTCCATGGGCTCTCAATCTTTCTTATTTCAATAATTATTCCCACCGACTTAAGATCATCATTTATTTCTATCAATCCGGGAAAAACGGTCTTTCCTTCATTATCAAACTCCTTTAAGCTTATCGTAACATTTCCAGAATTAATTTCTCCTTCAAAATAAGCTTGCTTGAGCTTTTTCCGCTGACAATCAATAATATATTGCACTTTCTTTCCATGAACATAAAATTCCCTCCTGTATTCTCCTTTCGAACATTCCAGAAATAGATCCCTGTCTTTCTCCTCAACCACGATATCTCCAATAACCGTGAACAAAAAAGATGGATCGATCCCGTATTTTTTTGCCAGTACCTCAGGCTTTCCAATAAGCAGCTTTTTGTTGAACCTGTCCTTGATAATGAGGGTGTCCTTAGTAATAAATGCCCTTCCAGCTTCTATTCCGGTCCTCGATCTCACTGTAATCATTACCGAGTCAGGCCTTTTGAATTTCATATCTGCCACAACCCTGACTGAAATATTATCCTGGAAAAAATTTATCTCAGCCTTTTGTATATAAAAGTCATTATTTGATAGGTTATTCCGGAAAACTGATTCCAGAGTGTTTCCAGAGATATTTCCACTATCATTGCTTGCTGCCTTCCTGGTTGCGGAACAACCTGCAAGCAGAGAAGAAATGATCAACAATATGTACCCTATTTTTTGCAATTTTCTACTTCCTTTCGCAGGTTAGTTTTTGTTCTGTCGAGTATTATTGCGGCTTCCCAGTTTTTAACAGCTTCATCGCATTTTCTTAATTTCCTGAGAATATATCCATAGTGTTCGTAGTATTCAGCATCTCCTTTTTCTTCTGTACTGATAATCTTTTCCATTATTCTTGCTGCTGCCCGTACTTTGCCCCGTTTATACAGGACCCATGCGTATGTATCGAGATAGGTATCGTTGGTTTTGTCCTTTTCGATAACAGTTTTTGCCATTTGTTCGGCTTCTTTCAGCTGCATGTTCTGTTCCGCCAGGTAATAGGCATAATTGTTCATAACAGTCAGATCGCTGTTATCCATTTTCATAGCCTCATCATAAGCTTTAAATGCTTCGGTAAAGTTTTTCATCCTGTAATTAACATCGGCCCGCATCGTAAGAACCTGTAGTTTAAGTTGTTTGTTATCGCCTGCCAGTATATCGGCTTTGCGCAGCTCTTCGAGAGCAATATCATATTTTTCGTTTTCCATTGCTCCGGTTGCATAAAGCATTTTTGCAATTATTGACCGGTTAAATTTAGTTGCGGTGATTTCTCCTTTTTTCTGAAGCTTTTCAAAGTCTTTGAGATCATAATAAACAAGAAGAAGCTTTTCCCAGGCATAGTAATTTTCTGGATTAAGTTTTATAATCTCTTCAAGCCTTGCGGCTGCTTCATTAAGCTTACCTTCTTTCTGAAGGAAGTCAGGTCTGAGGAGCATTACAAGATCATCATCCTTGTAAGCAGCCTCAAGAACCATAACAGCAAGTTCCATTTTCTTCCCGTGATCTTTTATAATATCCTTATTATCTATTAGTTCGGCTGTAAGTGAAACTTTCTCCTCCTTTGTTATACTATTGTTGATTAATATTGTGCTTAGAAGATCAAACAATTCATCATAATCTTTTTCCGTCAGCAAAAATTCACATAGAGATAATTGAATTGCCGGATTGCCGGGATTCCTTTCTATCAGCTGGTTATAAACCTCCCTTGCCATTTCTGGCTTGCTTTCATGCCTGTAGATTGCCGCCATATAGCCATTGTAAGCTATATTATCCCTGTCAATTGCAAGAAGTTGTCTGACCTTTTCACTGGCTTCCCTGAATTTTCCTTCAGCTATTAGATTATCAACAAGTGAAAGGGTTGTGTTTTCGTTGACGCCGTATTTATCGTCTAGCCTGTTCAGAAGGTTTCTGGCCTTTTCATAATTCCTGTTCTGAGAATACAATTTAGCAAGGTTAACCTGCAGGTCCTCTTTTTCCGGATAAGCCTTCACCGACCTTTCGTAACATATGATTGCGCTATCCAGATTGTTCTGCTGATGATATATGCTCGCCAGAAGCATATTGTACCAAAGATTGCCCGGTTGTATCTCACTGGCTTTTCTGATGTATTTTTTTCCGTTTGCAATATCCCCTTTAGTTAGCATGATCTGTGCCATCTGGTAGTATGTTGCATCGCTTTCTGGATTGAGAACCAGGCATTGTTCAAATTCCTCCAGAGCATCGCCAAGATTTCCCATAAGCTTCATCCTTATAGCCTCTACATACAGGTAATTAAACGCTGAAATATCATATTCCCTGCCTGTTTTCAATCCGGGAATAAGCTTTTTACTGCATGATTGCTGTAACAAAGCAGCAGTAACCATCAGTAACAACATTATTGTTTTCTTCATTTCCTTTTCCTGCTGAGAAATACACTCAGAAGCTGGTCTTTGTACTGAGCGTAGCCGATAAAAATAAGAATTAAAACTGTATTAATGACAAGTTCTGCCGCTAGCCCCGGATATTTAAAGTACCCGGCGAATGAAACCATAATTAGAGCCAAAATGAAATACGGAATATATTGTTTCATGTCATAAGTAACCTTGTACCTTGTTTCTGCAAACATAAATGATAAAATAATCATTGAACCGTACGACGCAACATGTGCCCAGGCAGAAGCCATGTAACCGTAGACAGGAATGAAAATAACATTTATTAGAATAGTTATCACGGCACCAATAAGTGTAATATAAATTCCAAATCTTGTCAGGTCGTTAAGCTTGTACCAGATGCTATGGTTTATGTAAATCCCATAGAAGAGATATCCCATAGCCACTATGGGTACCACTGTTATTGCTCCCCTCATATCCTTGTCTATTATCAGCTGAAAGCCTGATATATATAAATTGATAGCCAGGTAAACTAATAGCATTATAATAATGAAATACTTCATAACGTACGCATATGTTTCTTTTGCATTTTCATATTTGGCTCTTTCAAAGAAGAAAGGTTCTGCCGCAAACCTGAACATCTGAATAAATAATGCCATCAGAACTGCAATCTTATAACCTGCACCATATTCCCCTACAGTCGCGAGTCCGTTTTCCTCTCCGGTCATTCTTCTGAGAATTACCTTGTCGAGAGTATCATTTATTGATCCGCTCAATCCCGTAATAAGAAGAGGAAAGGAATAATTCATCAGCTTTGTCCATATCACCCTGTCAAAAACCGGCTTCTTAATAATAATAAATGGCAGAAGCATTAAAAGAGTTGATATGCTGCCAATAAGGTTGGCTAAAAAGACATATCCCACACCATATTCAGGGTCATATACCTGCCTGAACCAGCCATGACTTTTTTCATA
>DOTV01000242.1 GCA_003520925.1 Bacteroidales bacterium
GCCCGAAAATCATGAACTTATGGTAAGCCTGCGAGCTGAGAAAGTCGAAAAGGTTGCCAATGAGATCCCTGATCTGACTGTTTTTGGTCCTGAATCAAATGACCTTCTTATTGTCGGATGGGGAGGTTCTTACGGATATCTTATTACAGCTGCACGAGAGCTGCAACAGGAGGGATATAATGTAAGCCTTGTAAATTTTAACTATATCAACCCTCTGCCAAAGAATACGGGTGAAACCTTCGCGAGTTTCAGAAAAATAGTGGTCTGTGAACTTAATTCAGGTCAGTTTGCAAATTACCTGCGGATGAAACATCAGGAATTCAGGTATGAACAGATTAACAAGATCCAGGGTTTACCCTTCACTGTCAGGGAAATAAAAGAACAATGCATTAAAATACTGGAGGAAAAATAATATGGAAGTATCTCAGGTAAATCAGACAAGTCCCAAGGATTTTAAAAGCGATCAGGAAGTCCGCTGGTGCCCGGGATGCGGCGACCATGCAGTGCTTAGCTCAGTACAGAGGGCTCTCGCCGAGCTGGGAGTGCCAAAAGAGAAAGTCGCGTTTGTTTCAGGTATCGGCTGTTCGTCAAGGTTCCCATACTATATGAATACATATGGATTTCATGGTATCCATGGACGAGCGTCTGCAATCGCAAGCGGTGTGAAAATAGCAAATCCTGAACTCTCGGTATGGCAAATAACGGGAGACGGAGATGCTCTTGCAATCGGAGGTAATCATTTCATTCATGTAGTTCGGAGAAATATAGATATTAATCTGATCCTCTTTAATAATGAGATTTATGGACTGACGAAAGGTCAGTACTCACCTACATCCGAGAGAGGGCTGATCACAAAAACCTCCCCATATGGAACTGTCGAGGAACCTTTTTCGGTAGGTGAACTTGTCATTGGAGCAAAAGGTAAATTCTTTGCAAGAACACTCGATTCGAATGTTTCACTTTCAACACAGATTTACACAGATGCTGCAAAACATAAGGGTACCTCTGTTGTGGAAGTTTTGCAGAACTGTGTGATTTTCAATGATGGAATTCACGATACAACAACAGGAAAAGAGGTCAGGGATGACAGGACAATAATCCTTAAGCATGGTGAACCGATGCTTTTTGGAAAAGGGCATGACAAAGGTCTCATTCTTGACGGTCTGAAACTCAGAGTGGTAAGCCTTGGCACAAATGGTGTCACCGAGAAAAATATCCTTGTTCACGATGCTGCTGAACCAAACCCTGGTATCCAGTACATGCTTGCAAATATGCGATATCCTGAATATCCGGTGGCACTGGGAGTTATAAGAGCAGTTCCGGGTCCTGCTTATGAAAATGATCTCGAAAATCAGATTGCTGAAGTCGGGAAAATATCAAAAATAAAGAATATGGATGATCTGCTGAACAGCGGATCCGTCTGGAAAGTTGATTAGGTTAATGCAAAATGGATGCCAAGGCCAATATAAGTCCGGAATACAGCCGGTTAGTACATGAACAACGGGAAAGATTAAAGGAGCTTGGCTGCATAAATCAGACTACATATATCCTTAAGGAGGGGAAACCTATCGAGGAAACGCTGCAGCAGATAGCGCTTCTTCTGCCTGCTGCATGGCAATACCCTGAGTATACTGTTTCCAGAATATCCTTCATGAAAAAAGATTTCGAATCACTTGAATTCCGGGAGACAAACTGGAAAATGGTTCAGGAATTCAGTACCATCGATGAAGAGACCGGAACTATTGAAATATACTATACAAAGGAGTTCAGGGAAGAACAGGAGGGGCCTTTCCTGAAGGAAGAAAGAGATCTTATCCAGAATATAGCCAGCCTGATCACAGGTTATATCAACAGCTATAAAGCCAGGGATATCATCCGGACAGCAAATACTCCAAAAAAGGAAGAAGAGGAAGATCTTTCAAATATTCCCAGCAAGAAGCTCCTCCAGAGATTTCTTGACCGACACAATGCAGAAAGGGATGTATTCCATGATCTTCAGCCATTCAAAGTAAAAGAGATACTGCTTGTTGCAAACTTATATGATGCCTATTCGATTGAAGGCGAGGGCCGGTTTGCTGACCATATACTTGGGGAATATTACCAGATGAGTCTTACCTCCATACCAAGGGTAACCGGAGTATCAAGCGAAGAAGAGGCATTCAAAAGGCTTAAAGCCAGGCATTACGATATGGTCATTATCATGATCGGAGTGGATAAGGAAAGCCCTATGGAGATGTGCAGGAAAATTAAGGACAAATATCCCTACCTGCCAACCTACCTTCTCCTGAATAATCCTTCGGATATGGATTACGTAAAAAGACAGAAGGACAAAAACGTACCATTTGACAATTATTTTGTCTGGACCGGTGAGTCAAAGGTCTTTTTTGCTATGGTGTCGCAGCTTGAAGACAGGGTAAATGTAGAAAATGATACCCAGAAGGGACTGACCGGTGTTATCCTGCTGGTCGAGGATTCAGCTGATTATTATTCGAGTTACCTTCCTATGCTGTACAATCTTGTCATGGACCAGACAAGGAACCTTATTCAGGATGTTTCAACGGATGAGTTATATAAGGTTTTGAAACTCAGGGCCAGACCAAAAATACTTCTTGCCTCTGACTGGGAAAGTGCTATTGTTATTTTTAATAATTACCGGAACAACCTTTTATGCGTGATTTCGGATATGGCTTTCCCGAAGAACGGAATCATGAATGAAAAAGCCGGATTTGAACTGATACAATATATAAAAACACACCTGCCGAATCTTCCCACTGTTCTGCAGTCGTCCGATCCTGAAAATGCAAGATTTGCTTTTAATCTGAAATCAAATTTCATAAACAAGAATTCTGAAAGCCTTCTTCAGGATCTTAAATCATTTATAAATTATTACCTGGGCTTTGGTCATTTCGTGTACAGGGACAATAGCGGAAGACAGATTGCAGTCGCCAAATCAATGAAGGAGTTTGAGGCTTACCTTCAGACTGTACCTGAAGATTCTCTTGCCTATCATGCCATGAAAAACCATTTCTCCCTATGGCTGATGGCAAGAGGAGAGGTGAAGATCGCAAAACTGATAAATCCTATTAAAGTAACTGATTTTAAAAGCCTGAAGGAACTCAGGGAGTTCCTTCTGGATATAATCAGGAAAAGAAGGCAGGAGTTACATAAAGGCAGGGTAATAAATTTTGAAGAGTCTGCAGTTATTGATGAAACTAACGTTGTCAGTCTTTCTTCCGGATCACTGGGAGGTAAAGGAAGAGGACTCGCATTTATTAACACACTGATCTATAGTTTTGAACTTGGCAAACTGATTTCCGGGATTAATATCAAAACCCCTGTAACCGCAATTGTCGGGACAGATGAGTTTGATCTTTTCATGGATCGGAACCATCTATGGAGCATGGTCAAGGAAGAAAAAGACTTTGATCTGATCCAGAAAGCCTTTATGGAAGGCAGCCTGAGCTATACGTTTGAAAAGAAAATCAGGATCTTCCTGAAGAAGATTGCAAAACCTCTTGCTGTCAGATCATCCAGCCTGTTCGAGGATTCAATGAGTCAGCCGTTCTCCGGGATTTTCGGAACATATCTTCTGCCGAATAACAATCCTGATCCGGAGATAAGGTTTAAGCAGCTTTCTGATGCCATCAAACTGGTATTTGCTTCCATTTATTCAAAAAATTCCCGTGCATATTTTGAAGCTATCAATTATAAGATTGAGCTTGAGAAAATGGCAGTTGTGATTCAGGAAGTTGTCGGAAACATGTATGATGATGCTTTCTATCCTCATATAAGCGGGTCAGCCCAGTCATTCAACTTCTACCCTGTATCCCACATGAAACCGAAAGACGGATTTGCTGTCGCTGCCCTGGGTTTGGGTCAGTATGTTATGGAGGGTAACCTGGCACACAGGTTTTCACCGGTATATCCTTCACTTGAAATCATATCACAGAAGGACCAGTACAAAAACTCTCAGGTTAGGTTTTATGCTGTCGATATGTCAATAAAAGATCTGAACCTTCTGGATGGAGAAAATGCTGGACTTAAAATGCTTGATATAAGTGATGCTGAAAAGCATGGTACCCTGAATCATATAGCATCAGTATTGAATCCTGATAATGATACAATCAGTCCTGGTCTTGAATCGCCCGGTCCCAGAGTCATTAATTTTGCAGATATCCTGAAATACAATTTTGTGCCCCTGGCTCCGACCCTCAAAACGGTGCTTGATGTAGTTACAGAAGCATGCGGCACCCCGGTAGAATTAGAATTTGCAGTTGACCTTAACAGGGACGAATCGGGGAATGCTTCATTTTATCTTCTTCAGATTAAGCCTCTTCTTGGTACCGGAGCTGGTTATAACATTGATAAGGAAACTATTAATGAGAACGATCTGATTCTCCTTACAAGGAAGAGCATGGGCAACGGGTTGATAGACAGAATTACAGACATTATATTCATTGAGCCTGAAAAATTTGACAATAAACTGACCCTTGAAATGGCTGATGAAATTGCAGCAACAAATGAAAAAATGGTTAAAGAAAACAGGAAATATATTCTTATCGGACCTGGCAGATGGGGAAGCCGTGATAAATTTCTTGGAATACCTGTTACCTGGCCCCAGATATCATTTGCAAAAGTAATCGTAGAGGTCTCTCTTCCTGATTTCCACCCTGATGCTTCGCTTGGCTCCCATTTCTTTCATAATGTAACATCGATGAATGTGGGTTATTTTTCGGTTAACCAGGATTCAGATCAGGACATGGTAAACTGGGAAATGATAAGGAACCAGCAGATGATAGGAAAAGGAGAGTTTTTAAGGCATGCCAGGTTCGATAAACCGTTGGTGGTACGGATGGATGGTAAAAAAGGAATTGCCGTGATATCAATGAATAAATAAATATTTGTGACCTATGACGATCATCGAAGGTATTCTTGATCTGCAGAAATACGATTTCACTGATACATCATTTGACCTTCTGATGCAGAAACGAATTCATCGTGTCCTGATAATTTGCAGTAATTATGACAATTACATGCTCGAGGAGGACGGAAGAATTGATGAACAGATTTTTAATGAATATGTCTCGCTTAACCTGCGTTATCCCCCGACATTTGTCCAGACCGATAATGCTGAGGATGCATTTAAGATATTGCAGAAGGGGAATGTCGACCTGGTAATCTCAATGCTGAGCCTCAGGGGTTCTGATGTGTTTGCCCTGGCTAAGATTATCAAAGCGCAATACGGACATATCCCGATAGTCGTTCTCACCTACTTCTCGAGAGAAGTCTCACTTCGTCTTGAAGGAGAGGATCTCAGCGCAATAGATTATGTTTTCTGCTGGCTTGGCGATGCTTCATTGATCCTGGCTATCATCAAGCTGATTGAAGACAAAATGAATGCCGATTATGACATTGAAAACATAGGAGTTCAGGCAATTATCCTCGTTGAAAATTCGATAAGGTATATTTCGTCATACCTTCCAAATATCTACAGAATAGTCCTTTTACAATCGATCGATTTTCAGCGGGAAGCACTAAACGAACATCAGCGGATGCTTAAAATGCGGGGAAGACCCAAGATCCTTCTTGCAAATAACTATAATGATGCCCTGGATCTCTATAAAAAGTATAAATACAATGTACTTGGAGTAATTTCAGATATAAGCTACAGGAAGGATAATGTAAATGATGAAAATGCCGGTATCGAATTGTGCAAAGCGGTTATGGCTGATGATGACAAGGTTCCTTTCCTTTTGCAGTCCTCAAGCCAGGTGCATAAGAAAATAGCTGAAGAACTTGGTGCAGGTTTCATAAACAAGTATTCCAAATCTCTGTCACTTGAACTCCGGAACTTTATTATTCAGAACCTCGCCTTCGGGCCATTTATTTTCAAAAATCCCGATACGATGGAGCCCATTGCAATTGCAACCGATCTTCAGAGTTTGCAGCAGAAGCTCCTTACAATTCCTGATAAAACACTTGAGTTCCACGCAACCAGGAACCATTTTTCCAAATGGCTGAATGCAAGAGCTCTGTTTCCAGTTGCTCAGATG
This sequence comes from Bacteroidales bacterium, assembly GCA_003520925.1. Taxonomy (GTDB): domain Bacteria; phylum Bacteroidota; class Bacteroidia; order Bacteroidales; family VadinHA17; genus LD21. The sequence goes on from DOTV01000242.1 coordinate 6,054, forward strand.
TTCAAATACATCCGGAAGGAAGATTTTGAGACGATGGATGAGATGAGACGATTCCTGTATATTGCTATTTCAAGCTTCAGACTTGGAAAAGGCAGAGGTGTCATCGCCAAATTTGACAAGACAAGTTATGATGAATACCAGGTATTCTCAAGGATAGGGGAAGCCTCAATCGGAGGCAAGGCTCGGGGGCTGGCATTCATAAACAGGATAATTAAAACCCATAAACTCTTTAATAAGTTTCCTGATGTTCTGATAACAATACCACGGACAGTGGTTCTGAGCACCGATATCTTTGATGAGTTCATGGATCATAATAATCTTTATACGGTAGCTCTTTCTGATCTTCCGGATGAAGAAATACTCAGCAGATTCCTGAGTGCAGAGCTTCCGGGAAGGGTTTACCAGGATTTCTATGCGTTTCTTACAGTTTCAAGGAACCATCCTATCGCCGTAAGATCATCAAGTAAACTGGAAGATTCACATTATCAGCCGTTTGCCGGGATTTACTCGACCTATATGATTCCCAGGCACACTGATAATAAGGTGATGGTGAAAATGATTTCGGATGCAATTAAAGAAGTATATGCTTCAGTTTATTACAAGGGCAGCAAGGCATATATGACAGCTACTTCCAATGTTATTGATGAAGAGAAAATGGGTATTATTCTTCAGGAAGTATGCGGAAACAGGCATGGAGATATTTTCTACCCGACTTTATCGGGCGTTGCGCAATCGATAAATTATTATCCTATCGGGTCAGAAAAAGCTGAAGATGGAATAGCGAATATAGCTTTTGGACTTGGAAAACTTATTGTAGAAGGTGGATTGTCGCTCAGGTTTTCACCCAGGCATCACAAAAAAATCCTTCAGCTTTCCTCAATTGAAACGGCGCTCAGGGATACACAGAAAGAGTTTCGCGCCCTTGATCTTAATATCGACAGTTTCGTCCCTTCAACCGATGATGGGGTGAATATTCTGAAAATCGGTATAAATGATATCAACAATGAAGCAGCAATGAAATACGTTGCTTCAACATTTGATTACAACAATAATATTCTCCGCGACGGAACAAATCATCCCGGAAAAAGGATTATAACATTTGCCAACATACTTCAGCACAAATTATTTCCCCTCGCCGATATACTGAATACATTGCTCGATCTTGGACAATATGAAATGAACAATCCCATTGAAATCGAGTTTGCTGCAAACCTTGAGACGCCTCCGGGAGCCCCTAAGATCTTCAATTTTCTGCAGATCCGGCCTATTGTTCACACAGATGAGACATCGGTAATAAACCTGACAAATATCAAACCTGAACAGACCATAATTATTTCTGAATCAGCTTTGGGCAACGGATTCTTCAAAGGAATCTGCGATATTGTTTATGTGAAACCAGATTCATTTAATCCTGCCAAAAACAAGGATATTGCACTTGATATCGAGCGGATCAACCGGGAATTTGTTAAGCAGGGCACAGGTTATGTACTTATTGGCCCGGGCAGATGGGGTTCAACGGACCATTGGCTTGGAATTCCTGTGCGATGGCCTCAGATATCGGCAGCAAGGATTATTATTGAATCAGGTCTTAAAACATACAGGATAGATCCAAGCCAGGGTACTCACTTCTTTCAGAATCTGACATCCTTCCGGATCGGATACTTTACGATAAACCCTTACATCAGGGAAGGAGCGTATGATGTGGAATATCTCGACAAAATAGATGCCTTATACGAAGACGAGCACCTCCGGCATATCAGATTCATAAAACCCCTGGAGATCATGGTCGACGGGAAGAGTCACAAGGGTGTTATTATGAAACCAGTTAAAAATGACTAGAGTGCCTAGAGTTTTAAGTTAAAAGATTTGACAGACTAATTGCATAATATCAAAGAATTATCATGGAGACGGCAGCTACAAAATATATTGGAGATTTAAGAACTGAGATGATCCATCTCAGATCAGGAAGTGTCATTACAACCGATGCACCTGTAGATAACAAAGGCAAAGGGGAATATTTTTCCCCCACCGACCTGGTGGCATCTGCACTTGGAAGCTGCATCTTTACGATAATGGGTATTGCTGCAAGAGAACACGGATTCTCAATCGATGGAACTTCATGCAGGATCACTAAAATTATGACGGAAAAGCCGAGAAAAATAGGCGAGATTAGGATAGATTTTGATTTTACCGGGAATGAATACACTGACAAACAGAAAAAAATACTTGAGTATTGTGTAAAATCCTGCCCGATTGCCCTGTCACTGAATGAATCGGTATATCAGAATGTGAAACTGATATTCTGAACAATTCATTCACTCATTCATTCATGATAAAGCTGAACCAGTAACTGTTTCCCTGCTTATCTTCTTTATCAGACCCTGGAGTACTTTCCCTGGTCCCACCTCTGTAAATGATTCCGCTCCGTCAGAAATCATATTCTTAATGGTCTGGGTCCATCTTACCGGTGATGTAAGCTGAGAAATAAGGTTAGCTTTTATTTCAGAAGGTTCAGATGATTTACTACCTGTGAAGTTCTGGTATACCGGACAAACAGGTTTCCTGAAAATAGTATTATGGATGGCTTCCTCAAGCTCAATTCTTGCAGGTTCCATCAATGGAGAATGAAATGCCCCTCCCACAGCAAGTTTGACCACCATTTTTGCACCTTTGGCTTTAAGTATCTCCATTGCTTTATCAACTCCCTCAGAGGAGCCAGAAATAACTATCTGGCCTGGACAATTGTAATTTGCAGGAACAACCATCTCCCTTATTTCAGCACATGTTTCTTCAACAATTTTGTCGTCAAGTCCTATAATCGCAGCCATTGAGGATGGAGTTGCCTCGCAGGCTTTTTGCATGGCATGTGCTCTTTTTGAAACAAGGATAAGTCCGTCCTCAAATGAAAGAGCCTTGCTGGCAGCAAGAGCTGAGAATTCCCCAAGTGAATGTCCTGCAGCCATCTCAGGTTGAAAAGAATCAGCCAGGTGAACCGCAAGAATTACTGAATGCAGAAAAATCGCCGGCTGGGTCACCCTGGTTTGCTTAAGGTCCTCTTCAGTCCCATTGAACATGAGGTCGGTTATCCTGAATCCAAGCAACGAGTTTGCCTTCTCAAACAACTCCTTCGCCGGAAGGGATTTGTTATAAAGATCATAACCCATTCCGGGGTACTGGGCCCCCTGACCGGGGAATACATAAGCTTTCATATAATATTTTCTAATGAAGGTTTGTTCCGATAAGATGAACAAATTCTTCGCGTGTATTCAGATTATCAAGGAAAATTCCGGTAAAGGCTGAGGTGGTAGTAACCGAATGCTGTTTCTGTACTCCTCTTATCTGCATGCACATATGCTGGGCCTCAATAACAACAGCTGCCCCCATCGGGTTCAGACAATCCTGAATGCAGTCCCTTATCTGTACCGTAAGTCTTTCCTGGACCTGCAGCCGCCTTGCAAATGCATCAACGACCCTTGCAATTTTACTAAGTCCGGTTATGTGGCCATTCGGAATATAAGCAACATGAGCTTTTCCGAAAAACGGAAGCATATGGTGCTCGCACATCGAATAGAGTTCTATATCCTTAACGATCACCATCTGTTTATAATCCTCTTTGAATTTAGCGGAGTTTATTATTTCACATGGATTCTGGTTATATCCCATTGTCATGAAATTGAGTGCTTTGGCAACTCTGACAGGTGTTCCTTTCAGTCCTTCACGGTCAGGATCTTCACCAAGAAGCCCAAGGACTTTGTAATAAATCGATGCAAGTTCGTTAATATTCTCAGCATCCCATGATTCAACCTTGTTATAACCTTTTGGGGATATTCCGCTTCCATTATTGACCGATTCAATTTTCTTAACCATAATATTCTATAGTGTTATTTTCAGTTTCGCTTATTCTTATGCAGTGAAGAAATGCACCTTCTTTTTCAACAGCAGGTTTAAGTTCATTCCAAATCGATATTGCAAGGTTCTCAGTAGTTGCAACCTTCCCATGCATAAAACCGACTTCAACATTTAAGTTCTTATGATCAACCTTATCTATGATCTTCTCTTTGATAATCTGTTTCAGCGAGGTAAGGTTTATAAACAAGCCCAGTTTTTCTGAGATTTCTCCTTTTACAGTAACATATAGGATATAGTTATGTCCATGCCAGTTTGGATTTGAGCATTTTCCGAACACCCTCAGATTTTCTTCATCCGACCATTCTTCCCTATACATCCTGTGGGCGGCGCTAAACTGCTCTTTTCTTGTAATGTAGATCATAAACAAGCAATTAACGCTGCAATATTAACCAAATAAGTTGATCTTTTATTCTGAAAACAATATATTTATACGGTCATTTTATAAAGTTATATTTTCTGAACTGCATGCCACTTAAAATTGTCCTGGTTGCTGCCACTTCTTCTGAGGCCGATACTTTGAAAAAAGTACCCGGAATACAAGTCACCTCCGGCACATATCTTTACGAAGGTAATGTGATCACTCCTGTTGTTACAGGGGTAGGATCAGTGGCTACGGCATGGGCGATGACTAAGTTTATATCTTCTGGCTCAGAAGCTGATCTTGCAATTAACATAGGAATAGCCGGAAGTTTCAGGGATGATATTCCTGTCGGGGAAGTTGTAGTACCAGTATCTGATTGCTTTGCCGATGCGGGTATTGGAACCGCCACAGGCTTTCTTACACTTGCCGAGGCAGGTTTGGTTGATCCAGATGCATTCCCATTCAAATCAGGTAAGCTTGTATCAGAAAACAGATTTGTTTCTGCTGCTGTCAGGTTGTTACGTCCTGTAAATGCAATAACTGTAAATACATCGACCGGAAGCCAGGATAATATCAAAAAGATATCAGAAAGATATCATAATGATATCGAAACTATGGAAGGTGCTGCGTTCTTTTATGTTTGCAGCAGGGAGGAAATTCCTTTTCTGGCTTTAAGGGCAGTATCCAACAGGGTCGAACCACGCAACAGGGATAAATGGAATATTCCGCTGGCCCTTGAAAACCTTTCGGAAAAACTGGGAGAATTATTATTGTCATTTGAATAAGAAGATGAAACTGACACTTGGATTTTCACCCTGCCCGAATGATACATACATTTTTGATGCTATTGTGAACGGCAGAATTGATACTGAAGGTCTTGAGTTCGATTACTTCCTTGCCGATGTTGAGGAACTGAACCGCAAAGCTTTCACTTCCGAGGTCGACATTACAAAGATAAGCTGTCACGCATATGCGTATGTAGCAGCTGACTATCTTATTCTCGATACGGGAGGGGCCCTTGGCTTTGGGAATGGCCCCCTTTTGATTTGTAAGAATCCTGTTGAACCTGATAAACTGAAGGATGTCAGGATTGCTATTCCGGGGAAATACACAACAGCAAACCTTCTTTTTAGCATAGCCTGGCCAGAAGCATTGAATAAGACAGAATATCTTTTTTCGGATATTGAAGAAGTTTTATTGAGAGAGGAAGCTGATGCGGGTCTTATAATTCACGAAACACGATTTACCTACCAGAGAAAAGGACTCTACAAAATTGCTGATATGGGAGAATTCTGGGAAAAACTTACCGGGTTACCCATTCCACTCGGATCAATTGTTATTCACAGGCGTATACCTGAAGATATTGCAATTAAGTTTAACCGGATCCTGCGCAGAAGTATTGAATATGCAGGAGAGAACGCACTGGCCTCTTATGATTTTGTTGCTTCAAATGCCAGGGAGATGGAAAGCACAGTGATGAACAGTCATATAGAACTGTTTGTAAATCAATTTTCGATTTCTCTGGGAACAGAAGGGAAAAGGGCTATTAAAGAGCTTTTCAGGATATCCCATGAAAAAGGTATAACTCCTGCATTGCCCGGGCGTATTTTTCTCACATGACTTCATAAATAATGAGGTCCGGAATGATTAATTTTGAACTAAAGTTTTTAAAATATCTTTATATCAATTAATATTTAAAATTAAAGCCATGACATTTGAATTACCAAAGCTTCCTTACAAGCCCGATGCACTTTCTCCGCATATAAGTGCTGAAACTATTGAATTTCATTATGGCAAGCATCACCAGGCTTATGTGAATAATCTGAATGGACTGGTTCCCGGAACTGAATTTGAAAACTCCGGTCTTGAGTCAATTATTAAAAAGGCTGAAGGTCCGGTATTTAATAATGCTGCCCAGATATGGAACCATACTTTCTATTTTGAGTCATTTTCAAAAGGTGGAAAGAAGATGCCGGCAGGCTCTCTTTCTGATGCGATTGACAAATACTTTGGCAGCTTTGAATCCTTTAAAGAACTTTTCACAAAATCCGCTGCAACTCTTTTTGGTTCAGGATGGGCTTGGCTTGCTTTAAAAGATGATGGCACACTGCAGATCCTTCAGGAGTCAAATGCCGGTAATCCGCTGAAAAAAGGCCTTAAACCTCTTCTTACCTGCGATGTATGGGAGCATGCATATTACATAGATTACAGGAACAGGCGTCCTGATTATATTAAAGCATTCTGGGAAATAATCGACTGGGACATAATTGAGAAACGTTACAAATAGTCGCAATGAAGAAATATTCAGTCATTTTAGCAGCCCTCCTGGCACTTTCGCCGGTAATAAATTCACAGCAGAATAAGGTAACCGACCGTATAATTGAACTTGGTAAAACCGATAACCGGACCATGCATCATCTTGATGTCATAACAAATCGTTTTGGAGGAAGGCTGGTTGGTTCAGATGCTTATGAGAATGCTTCCTTATGGTGTGCTTCAGAGTTTCGTAAATGGGGCATGGATGTCATAATGGATGAAGCCGGCTCGGTCCCTGTTGGTTTTGACCGGGGACCCTGGTTCGGACGAATGCTCTCTGATAATGGAATGGTACTCCATTTTGCCACTCCATCCTATACATCAGGGACAAGAGGTGTGCAGAGAGGTCCTGTTCTGATTGAACCAAAAAGCCGCGACGAATTTAACCGCGTAAAAGGAGCTCTGAAAGGTGCATGGGTGCTTATCGGAGGTAAAAACACCGGCTTTCCTGTCGACTGGTCAGCCAAAGCCGATTCTGCAAGAGCAGGGATAATGGTTCATAATGATTCAGTTGCCGCGCTGAACCGCGAGATAATGAGAGAAAACTATGCCAATCGCGACAAACCTCAGAAGGAACTGCTTCCTTTGAAAGAAGAACCGGCTCTTTTTTACCGGGAAATGTGCGAAGCAGGAATTCTGGGTGTAATCCAGTCAGCTGAAGTACCGATAAGAGCACTCTATGACCGGAAAAACATTGACAAAATGACATTTGAGACTTTACCGGTGGTTTGCGATATAAAGCTTGACGAGAAGCAATATGCAGTTATAGAAAAAATGGTGAAGGAACGCAGGTATTTCCTTCTTGAGTTCGACATCCGTAACCATTTCCATCCGGGCCCGGTAAAATACAATAACGTGATAGGAGTTATAAAAGGTACCCAGTTTCCGAATGAATATGTTATGATGGGCGGACACCTCGATGCCTACGATGTGGCAACAGGTGGAGTTGATGATGGATCAGGAATTACTCCCGCCATGGAAGCTGCCCGCCTTATCATGGCAGCCGGCGGCAAGCCGAAACGTACTATTCTGGTTTGTTTATGGGCAGGCGAGGAATTTGGACTGCTTGGGTCAAAACACTGGGTCGAAGCCAATAAGGATAAGCTTCCCGGGATATCAAACTATTTTAACCGCGATGGTGGTCCGACAGTTGCTTCAGGGCTCTCGGTGCCTGAAGCAATGTACGATGATTTTGAGAAGATATGCAGACCGTTAAACAGCATTAATCCTGATTTCCCGTTCAGGCTTACTAAGAATACAAATCCTCCCCGTCCACGGCCAACAACAGCCGGAGGATCTGATCATGCACATTTTGCACTGAATGGTGTGCCCACTATTGCCTTTGATGCACCTGATTCCAAAGGTTATGACTTCAACTACCAGGAGATATGGCATACTGAAAATGATCTCTATACAAAAAGCATCCCTGAATACCAGGAGCATACATCAATTGTTACGGCAGTGGTGGTTTATGGTCTTGCAAACCTGGATCACCTTCTTTCAAGGAAAGGATTATATCTGGAGGAAGAAAGGAAATAAGGGAAATAGGGAAATAGGGAAATAGGGAAATATAATTGTTGATTAATAAGAACACAATGAGTCTAAGGGATCTGGTTTTTAAAACACGTTCATACAGACGGTTTGAAGAATCGCAACGTATTGATCTTAAGGTACTCGAAGGGTTGGTTGACCTTGCCAGAATGTCAGCGTCGGCTGCCAACAGACAGCCGCTGAAGTACCTGCTTTATAATACTCCGGAGTACTGCCAGAAGATATTTCCATCAGTTGCATGGGCTGCATACCTTAAAGACTGGTATGGGCCGGCACCTGGCGAAAGGCCATCAGCATATGTAATTATCCTTGGTGATAAATCAATTGCAGAATCCTTTAATTTCGATCCGGGAATTGCTGCCCAGAGTATTATGCTTGGTGCTACTGAAGCCGGGTTTGGAGGATGCATGATAGCATCGATAAAACGGGAAGCATTGAGGAATGATTTAAGGATTCCCGAAAAATTCGAAATAGTTCTTATTCTGGCCCTGGGCAAGCCTGCAGAGAATATCATTATTGACGAAATAAGGAACGATGATGTGAAATACTGGCGTGATGACAAGCAGAACCATCATGTTCCAAAGAGACCGCTTGACGAATTGATTTTAAAGATATAATAAATACTTCAGAATGAAGAAGTTCCGGCTTATACTGATTATGGTCATGATTAACAGTATTTTTGGATTCAGCCAGACCGGAATTTCACAGGAAAGAACAATACTTTTCAATGGCATAATAAGGGATGCACGGACCCTTGAATCACTGCCCGACGCTCAAATCAGGATAGGCAGATCATTTATTTCAGTAAGTGATAACGAAGGTACATTTGCGATAAGAGTCAATCGTAACGACACTATCGTTTTCAGCCTTCTTGGTTATCAGCCGGCATATTTTATTGTAACAGATACCCTTAAAGGTTATGATTTTGCTGCAGGTGTTTATATGAATACTGATACACTGGCAATAGGTGAAGTGGTAATAGTACCAAGAATCCAGAGTCTTAAATATGATATTTTCAAAACGCCTCCGACCAGTCCTGAAATGGAGAATGCAAAATACAATATGGCTGTTTCTGCTTACCAGGGGAGAATGGCTATTAACCGGATGGGTGATCCGGCCGCCAATTACTCCGTTATTCAGCAGAAACATCTCAGGGATGCTTCTGAAAAGGGAACGATACCTTCAGACAGGATGGTTGGTTTCAGCCCTTTCATGCTTGTTGGTGCAGCTTATCTTCTAATGAATGGTTTACCGGAGAAACCTCCTCCGATGAAATCAGCACTGACCAGGCAGGAACTTGATCAGATCCATAAGAAATATCTGGAGTCGTTAAAGACGAATAAATAGCAACGATTTTACGATGCACGACGCACGACGCACGGGCAGCATTCCCCTGCGTCTTGTACCGTGTACCGTGTGTCGTTTATCCCTTATAAAATATCGCTTTAATGATGTGGCTCGCCATTTTTGGATTCTCTTTCAGCCGTCTTGTTGAATAGCCGAACCATTTCACACCGTAAGGGACATAAACTCTCATAGTATGACCTTCGTTTACAATACTTTCGCGTAGTTTTGGGGTGACTCCGTAAAGCATCTGGAATTCATACATATTCCGGGGTGCATTGTACTTTTTAATCAGATTGTAAGCTCCTTCGATAAGAGGTTTATCGTGGGTTGCAATGCCGACATATATTTTGTTCTTAATCATGTATTCAAGGTCCTCCAGAAAATGCTGGTTAATCTCTTCATATTTCTTGTAGGCGATTGTTTCGGGTTCAATATAGATTCCTTTGCACAAACGGAAATTCAACGGATGTTTTTCACTATTTAGATCTTCTAATCCCTTTATATCATTTAAAGTTCTCTTAAGATAAGCCTGTACGACGAGACCAACATTTCCGGGAAATTCTGTCTTAAGCCTGCGGAATAGTTCAATCTCCATATCGGTGCATGGGGAGTCTTCCATATCAATTCTGATAAAGCTGTTATAGGATGCTGCTTTTGCAACTATTTCCCTGATGTACCGGTAACAGACTTTCCTGTCGATCAGCAATCCGAAACTAGTTGGTTTTAAGGAAAAATTCCCATCTATACCCGACCTGAAGGTCACATCCAAAAGATTAAGGTACTCTTTTTTGTTCTCCTCAGCCTCTTCGAGGGTTTTAATGAATTCGCCGAGAACATCCAATGTTACTTTTATTCTGTTCCCGTTAAATTCCTTTGAGACTTTCATCGCGTCTTCTATAGTTTCACCTGAAATGTATGACTTTGAAAATATCCAGATGAATTTTTTAGGAAAATAGGGCAGTATTGAAGCAATGAATTTGTTGAACATTTTACAGCTTTTTTATGAATATGAAATTATAAACAAATACTTATTCAAATAATCAATGAATAAAGTTGTGCAAATAAAACTGATAAAAAAACTTATTTAAATGACCTTTGTCACATAATCAATATGATTTACAGCCGGGAAACAGGATTTAATGAATAATGTATTGAATTGATATTCTCAATTTTATGACTAAATATCTAAAAATTGTTTAAGGATATATCACTTTTTTCTGAAAACTCCGTTTATATACTGTAATCAATTAACAGTACAGTCTAATAGCCTAACAGGATTTCGATTGCTAAACAGGATAATATATTCATTCTTAATTTCTTGTGTCATCATTATTGATAGTTTTGGCCAGGATCCCACCTTTTCTCAGTTCTACGCCAATCCTCTTTATCTTGCCCCTTCCTTTGCCGGTGCAACGGAAGAATACAGGTTTGCCCTTAACTACAGGAACCAATGGCCGGCAGTGCCCGGCGTTTTTCACACCTACAGCATATCTTTCGACAAGGCTCTTGTAAACTTTAACTCCGGCATCGGTGTTTTAGCTACATACGATGTAGCAGGTTCCGGAGAGCTTAGCACAACAAACATAGGATTACTTTATTCTTACGATTTTAAGTTTGCAGAGGAATGGCATATCAGGCCGGGAGTCAATTTTAAATTCACATATCTGGGGCTCGACATTTACAAGCTTATTTTTGCGAGCCAGATGACAGGGAGCGGTACTGTACCTTCTGTTTATCCGCCGCCTTTCAGCAAAGTTGCAGATGTCGATTTTGCATCATCAGCGCTTGTATATAACGACAGGTACTGGGGCGGTTTTACTCTCGATCATTTGCTCAATCCCAAACAGTCATTTTACGGCAATGAATCAATTTTACCGGTAAAGTTGAATATTTTCGGTGGTCTGCAGATAATGAGAAAAACAAGACTGCGCCAGACTTATCATGAAGTTCTTTCTGTGGCGTTTAATTTTCAGAAGCAGGCGAAGTTCTATCAGACAGATATCGGATTGTATTATTACAGGGATCCTCTTATTTTCGGTCTTTGGTACAGGGGTATTCCTTTTGTTACCTCTCAGGCTGGAGACGCAATAATAGGCCTGGTTGGAATAAAAACAAAACAGCTTCATATAGGATACAGTTACGATTTTACAATTTCGAACCTTATATCTTCAACGGCCGGTGCCCATGAGATTTCGCTGGTTTATGAGTTCAATTCATTTTCAATTGGCCAGCGGACAAAGATCAGAGCAATACCATGTCCCGAATTTTAACCGGATAATCTCATTTTCAGCATATATTAAATTTGAATTCCCGGAGAGGTGTAAATAATTAATTTGTTTATATTTGCGCCTGACAATTAACTACAAAACATATTTTTTACAATGAAGAATTTATCTGCCATTCTGTTTGCTGTTTTATTCCTTGCCATAACAGCTTTGTTTATTTTGCATTTTACAGGGAGTAAAAAATCCCCAAAGAATACTCTTTCTGAAAGTTCGGTAAATGCCGCTGAAAATGGGATTGCCTATGTAAATATTGATACTGTTGTTTTTAAATTCAATATGTATTCTGACAGGAAAGAAGAACTGCTTGGAAAGCAGAAAAAAGCTGAAGCCGAATTGAATTCAAAAGGAAGTCAGTATGAAAGAGGAGTTAAGGATTACCAGGAGAAAGTTAATAAGGGTCTCGTAACCAGGGCTACGGCAGCTGAAATCGAACAATCGCTCTATCAGCAGCAGCAGGAACTCGTCAACCTTCGCGATAAGCTCCAATCCGATCTTCTTGAAGAGGACCAGGTGATGAACCGGCAGATCCTTGAGTATATCACAACTTACCTTGAGGAGCACAAAGCTGAATATAACTATCAGTATATCTTTGGAAAAAGCTTTGGAAGCGTTGTCCTTTACGGCAACCCTGCCTGCGATATTACCCAGAAGGTCCTTGAAGGGCTGAATGCCAAATACCTGACAGAGAAGAAATAGGAAACATATGGGTTTCGCCTCTTCCTGGCTTAAAGACCGGGCACTTTTCCCCGCACTAATAAAAGAGGTACCTGCTGAAAATACTGAAATTATTGTTGTGGTTCCCTGCTATGACGAACCTGAGATTACCGGTCTGCTCAATTCGCTTGCAATGTGCCAGGAACCTGCCTGCAGGGTAGAAGTCATAATAGTTGTCAACGCTCCATCAGGGGCAGGCATTGAAAACCTTGAACATAATGCTGAAAGTATTGTCAGGACTGAAATCTGGATAAAAGAGAATCCCGGATGTTTCTTTGGAGTATTCGTAATTGACGGAACTAACCTCAGATCGGAGGGATGGGGTGTCGGTCTTGCAAGAAAAACAGGAATGGACGAGGCTCTCCGCCGATTTGATTACCTGGATAATCCTTATGGCATAATTCTGAATCTTGATGCCGACTGCAAGGTAAAAAGCAATTATTTTACGGCAGTCTACAACGAAATGCATGACAGGAGGGACCGGTCAGCCTGCTCAATATATTTTGAACATCCGATTTCGGGCGATGAGTTCAGTGAGCAAATTTACAGATCAATAACGCAGTATGAATTACACCTAAGATACTACCTCCAGGGACTTGCTTTTACAGGTTTTCCTTATGCGCAGCACACTGTAGGTTCAGCAATCGCTGTTAAAGCTTTGCCATATGTCAGGGCTGGCGGAATGAACAGAAGGATGGCAGGAGAAGATTTTTATTTCATTCAGAAACTGCTTCCGGCCGGAGGTTTTTTTCACCTGAATCAGACAACCGTCTATCCGTCACCGAGGGCTTCAGCAAGAGTACCCTTCGGGACAGGAGTGACTATTCAAAGACTGACCGAAAGGAAGAATGAAACTTTGCTGACTTATAATCCGGAAGCATTCATTGAGTTAAAAATGTTTTTTAGCCTGGTTGACAATAATGTTGTGTACTCAACAGATGATCCGCAACTTGCTTACTTCTGTCTTCCGAAGGGAATTAGGCAATTTGTTGAGATTAATGAATGGACATCGAAAATCAGGGAAATCAAGAGCAATACTTCGGGTATTAAGGCCTTCAGAAAGAGATTCTTCGGATGGTTCAATATGTTTAAGATCGTTAAATACCTTAATTCCGTGCACGGCACTTTGTTTGAGAAAAGGCCGGTCAATGAGAGTGCATCTGAACTTCTTGAAGCTATCGGAAAAGATTTTAAATCGGACGATCCGGTATTATTACTGCTGTTTTACAGATCGCTTGAGCTGAATGGCTAATTGTTATTTTCCCTTTTTATCCTGCGGTTTTCCTGAGGAGTAAGAATAATAAAAAGATCTTCATCAGGCTTTTTCATCCTGTACTGCTCCCGGGCAAATTTCTCAAGATTCTGATCATCAGTCTTTAGTTCGTGGAGTTTCCTCTTGTCCTCTTCAATTCTCTTAACATAATATTCTTTTTCTACTCTAAGGTTTTTAAGGTTTTTCATCTCTTTATACTGAGATAAAAGATTATTTGAATCAAGAAGAACCACCCAGATCACAAAAACAATAATCGTTAGCAGGTACCTGTTTCGAAAGAAAGGAGGAATTTTTTCTATGAATTTAGACAATATCATTCTTATGCAAACCTACAACTTTTTTTTTAACCCCCACTCATAAGATAAAACATCTGAATATTGTCTCCGTCATGGATAATTGCCGTACTATATTTATCCTTTGGAATAAGCTCCCCGTTTATTTTGATAATTCTCATACGGAAAGTAAACATCTTCAGATCAAGCATCTCGCTTACAGTTATTGTATCCTTTTCAAATTCTTCCTCCCTGTTATTCAATATTATCTTCATAATGTCATCAAGCCATCTATTGAAATTTCATAAGTATTTCCAGTACAGTATTAGCCTGCATGTTGGCCACAATCCCCACTCTGGGTGCAAGAGGAGGCAGCTCATCAGAAGCTTCCGAAACCTCATCTCCGCAGACATAAAGTGATTCATCTATATGCCTGAAATTCAATAATTCATTATTTCCCCACCCTGCCATCCCTGATCCTACAATCAGGGGGACTTGCGGCATTCTACCCTGCACAGTTTCAATTAGCATCTCTTTCATGTCGGACCTGTCAAAGGCTTCAACAATAACATTGCATCCGGCAAATACTGACGGAATATTTGCTCTATCAAGCCTGACCTTATGAATTAAAACATTGAGCTCCGGTCTTATACTGTGAATGTTATCCCTCAGGGCATCTGCTTTCATCATACCGATCTGATTCCTGAAATAATACTGCCTTGTCAGATTGGCTGGTTCAACTTTATCAAAATCAGCAATTACAAGTGTCCCGATACCTGACCTGGCAAGGGCAACGGCACAATTTGAACCAAGTCCGCCTGCGCCGGCTATACCTACCTTGAATTTTCCAAGATGATTTTCTATTTCCGAAAGCTTCATCTGATAACTATCTAAAGTAAAAATCATTACAAATATAGATACTTTGTCATTAAGTTATCTTTAAAAATCTTCAGCCATTCGGGTTATATTGATCATTATCATTTTAACGGTAGCTTTATTAAATTACCTTTGAATAAAATTGCTGATTCTAGTGACAGTACCAAATTCAGTTTTATGGACATTGCAGCTATAAAATCAAGCCACAGGCTGATAAAAAGATGGGATTATAACTGGACTCCCCTGAATAAAGGGTATACTGATAAAACTCTTTATATTAATGTGGGTTCGGCATTAATTGCGGATAAGAATGTCTCTCCGCTGATGAAGGAAAAGTTTATTGGAGGTAAAGGTTACGGACTGCGTCTGCTGTGGGATGCTACCAAACCCGATACTAAATGGAATGATCCTGAAAATGAAATAATTATTTCGTCGGGCCCTATAGGCGGAATAACACAATATTCAGGGACAGGTAAATCGCTGGTAGTCAGCATTTCACCCCAAACAAATTCAGTGATGGACAGTAATGTTGGCGGCTTTTTCGGTCCTTTCCTCAAGTTTTCCGGATTTGATGCACTGGAACTACAGGGTAAGGCAGAAAAGGATGTTATTGTTTTCATTGACGGCATAAACCATTTTGTCGAGATATTCGAAGCGCCCTATGAGGCAGCCGACAGCCATCTTCTGGCCGAACAGCTTACTGAGATTTTTGCCAGTAACGAAAATGAAAAGAAAAACATCGGGGTCGTTTCCTCCGGTTCCGCTGCTGAACACTCACTTATTGGAATGCTGAACTTCAGTTTCTATGATTCCAAAAGGAAAAAAGTAAGGCTTAAACAGGCGGGCAGAGGAGGAATAGGAACTGTATTTCGCAATAAAAAGGTTAAGGCCATTGTCTGCAAGATTCCGGGGGTTAAGGGTAATCTCAATAATGTTGTTGATCTTGAGGCAATTATGGAAAGAGGTAAGAGGTTCAACAGGGAGATGAGGGAACTTGATGATAAACAGTGTCAGATGAGGCAGGTCGGGACAGCTCATCTTATGGAAATAATGAATGATCACGATCTTCTTCCGGTTCACAACTACAAGTTTGGCAGTCATCCGGATGCTTACAAGATAAATTCATCAGTTTGGAAGAGTCATTTCAGACAGAACAATCCCGACGGATGCTGGATAGGCTGTAATATGTCGTGTACCAAAGGAGTTGATGACTTCGAAATCCTGACAGGTCCGTATAAGGGCCAGAAAGTCCTTGTCGACGGCCCTGAATATGAGAATGCTGCAGGGCTCGGTTCAAACTGCGGCATCTTTGATCCGCAATATATAATTGAAACCAACTTTTACTGCGACACTTACGGGATATGCACAATAACATGGAGCACTCTTTCTGCATTTGTCATGGAATGTTATGAAAACGGCATATTGAACAAAGAAAGAACAGGAGGCCTGGAACTTAGATTCGGCAATTCCAAAGATGCCCTTGAACTTCTGCATCAGGTTGCCAGGGGAGAAGGTTTTGGACTTGTGGCAGGTCAGGGTGTTCGCAAAATGAAAGAGCTGTTCATTGCTAAAGGCTGGGGAGATGCTTCGTTCCTGAACGATATCGGTATGGAAAACAAGGGACTGGAGTATTCCCAGTATATGCCAAAGGAATCGCTGGCACAGCAGGGCGGATTTGCAATGACAAATAAAGGGCCTCAGCATGATGAAGCCTGGCTGATTTTCATGGATATGGTTAACAACCAGATCCCAACCTTCGAAAATAAAGCTGAAGCCCTTCATTATTTTCCTATGTTCCGGACATGGTTCGGACTTGTAGGGTTATGCAAACTACCGTGGAACGATGTCGAACCGGAAACCAATGCCCAAACTGATGAGCCGGCAAAAGTACCGGAGCATGTCGACAATTATGTTACTATTTATAAGGCAGTGACCGGAAGGGAATTCGATAAGCACCGTCTTATTGAGGATTCGGAAAGGGTTTACAATTTCCAGCGTGTCTTTAACCTCAGGAGAGGATATGGTACAAGAATCTACGACAGACAGCCGTACCGTGCTGCTGGCCCTGTAACCAGTGAGGAGTATGAGTCAAGGGCCGAGCGGTACGATAAACAATTGAAGGAAAAGACAGGGATCGACCCTTCCGGGAAACCGACTGAAGAAAAGATGAAGCTCATTAGGAAATACAGGGAGGAACAGTACGAAAGTCTCCTGGATGCAGTATATCTCCGAAGGGGATGGAACATTAATGGTGTGCCTAAAATTGAGTTCCTCAGGAAGATTGGGATGGATCTCCCTGAAGTTATTGAAGTTGTGAAGAACTTTCAATAGAAGCAGGATGCAAATCGTCATCTCTTTACTCCGTGGAGTGAACATGGCAGGTCATAACAAAATGAAGATGACCGGTCTTTCATCATTATTTAAGGAAGCAGGCTTTCATGATGCTGAAACCTATATTCAAAGCGGAAACGTTGTCTTTACAGATACGGAGTCCGGGTCTGAAACCGGACTGAAAGAAAAAATTGAGAAAGCTATCAGGAAAAAGTTCGCGTATGATATTCCTGTAATTAACCGAACTCTTGAAGAATTAAAGGCTATTCTTTCCAGAAATCCTTTTGCAAACGAGGAAAATTTCGACCCCGAAAAGCTTGCAGTTATTTTTTTGAATGAAAAACCTTCAGAATTGCAGCTTGGAAAAGTCAGGGGTGTCAGTTACCCTCCGGATAAATTTATGATCTCCGGTAAAGAGATTTTTATCTATTGTCCGAATGGTTTCGGCAGAAGTAAAATCTATACCGGCTTCTTTGAGGGGAAAATGAAAGTTACAGGCACCGGAAGAAACTGGAAAACTATAAATGCACTTATACAAATCGCTGAAAAGAAGTCAGCAGAATCTGCAATAACTTAAAAAACCGGTCATCAATGAAGAATCTGATTTTATTTATGTCTGTTTTTTCTGTCTTGTTTGCAGGATGCAGGAGCAAGCCAGCTAAAAATCAAAAAGAAGTAATAATTTTCAATGCGGGCAGCCTTTCGGTTCCTTTAAAGCAACTTGCAGATGAATATGAAAAGCTGAATCCAGCAACAAAAATACTCATGGAGCCTGCTGGAAGTCTTGTCTGTGCGCGAAAGATAACTGAGCTTAAGAAACCATGCGACATAATTGCTTCTGCTGACTATTTTGTTATTGATAAACTAATAGTTCCGGAATATGCCTTATGGAGCATCAGGTTTGCAACAAATGAAATTGTGATCGCATTCCAGGAAAAATCTAAATATGCATCAGAAATTGACTCAGCTAACTGGATGAATATCTTATTGCGGGATGATGTCACCTATGCAAGATCGGACCCTGATGCAGATCCCTGTGGTTACAGGAGCGTTTTTGCTTTTAAGCTTGCAGAGAAATATTATGGAATCGAGGGCCTTGAGGAAAGGCTTTTATCAAAAGACAAAGAATTTATCCGCCCGAAGGAGGTGGATCTTGTGGCACTTATTGAGGCAAATGCTGTAGATTACATGTTTCAGTATAAATCGGTTGCAAAACAGCATGGTTTAAAATTCATTGAGCTTCCTGATTATATAAATCTCGGGAACCCTGCCAGGATTGAGTTATATAAGTCTGTATCACTTGAGGTTACCGGAAATACTCCCGGTAGTAAGCTAAAAGTAAACGGCGATTACATCAATTACAGTCTCTCTGTCCTGACTGGTTCAGAAAATAAAGAAAATGCGATCGATTTTGTCGCTTTCCTGCTTAGCAGAGAAGGGATGGATATATTTAAGAAAAACGGTCAGGATCCGATCATACCTTTAATTACTGACCAGCCGGAGATGATACCTGATAAACTTAAAAAATATCTGGAACCAGGCAGTCCTGTGAAATATTATGATGAATAATAATCTTTTCAGTTGGATTCTACTGATCCTTTCATCGCTGGTATTGCTTTTTATTCTTGCACCGCTGGCCGGGATGTTTCTTGATACCGGGAGTTCTGAATTCATGCAAACAGTCGGAGATAAGGAGGTTCAGGACAGTATCTGGCTCACACTTTGGGTCTCTTTTGCCGCTACATTCGTCTTTGCATTTGCTTCAATTCCCCTTGCCTGGATTCTGGCCCGGAAGAATTTTCCTCTTAAACAAGTTGTTCAGGGAGTTATTGACCTGCCGGTTGTTCTTCCTCACACTGCAGCAGGTATCGCAGTACTTGGATTCATCTCAAGAGATGGCTTTCTGGGGAAAACTGCAGATGCTCTCGGACTAACTCTTGTAAATAATCCTGCAGGAATTGCCCTTGCTATGGCTTTTGTAAGTGTTCCTTTCCTTATAAATTCTGCCCGCGACGGCTTTGCAACCGTTCCTGAACGTCTCGAAAAAGCAGCGCTGACACTCGGTGCCAGCCCTTCGAGGGTATTTTTTACAATTTCTCTTCCTCTGGCTTGGAGAAGCGTAATGACTGGTTTTGTAATGATGTTTGCCAGAGGAATGAGTGAATTTGGCGCAGTGGTTATAGTCGCTTATCATCCGACTATTGCCCCTGTCCTTATTTATGAAAGATTCAGCTCCTTCGGCCTTAAATATGCAAGACCGGCCTCAGTACTGTTTATTATTGTTGCACTTGCAGTTTTTATATTGCTGAGGTTAATCTCTTTAAAGAAAAAGGAAATACATCTGTCGCCTGATGCTGAAGCTTAAAAATATAAACAGGAAATTCGGAGATTTTTCACTGTCGGAGATCAACCTTGATATTACCGAAGGCGAGTATTATGTTCTGCTTGGCAGGTCAGGGTCGGGGAAAACCCTGCTTCTTGAGCTGATTGCCGGACTGAGTATTCCGGATTCAGGTGAGATATGGATAAACAATCAGAATGTTACAGGGAAAAAAATCCAGGAGCGCTCTGTCGGGCTTGTTTTTCAGGATTATTCGATTTTCCCGAACATGACTGTTTTCGGGAACATTGCATACCCACTGCATTCCCGTAAAATGAAAAAAGAAGTGATAACAGGGAAAGTAAACCGTATCGCCGGAGAGATGAATATTTCAAATATTCTGGACCGCTTTACCCAGAATCTTTCAGGGGGAGAGCTTCAGCGGGTAGCTCTTGCCAGAACACTCGTAAATTCGCCCCGGCTGCTGCTGCTCGATGAACCTCTGGCTTCAATAGATGCCAGTCTCAAAGATGATCTCAAAAGAACATTTCGACAACTTAACAGGAATGGATTGACAATTATTCATGTAACCCATGATTATAGGGAAGCTGTCAGCCTGGCCGGAAGGGTAGGAGTAATACACAACGGCCATATTATTCAGGAGGGGACTCCTGAGAAGGTATTCAATGAGCCGGTTAACAGGTTTGTTGCAAGATATGCCGGAATAAGAAACTTTTTCAGGGTGAAATTCTTCCGCGAGAACGCCTTCTGGAAAGCAGTCTGTAATGGTAACTTTGTTTTTAATATTGCAGGAAACGGATTTCCCGCTGAGGGGCTTATTATCCTGAAAAGCAGCGATATTAAAATTGTCACATCGGAACCTGTGGAAAGGTTTGATAATTCCTTCAGAGGAACAGTGTTGGAAATCAACCCGTCAGAATATGGAATGGAAGTAACTGTTGATGCCGGTGAGACATTCTATGCCTGCCTGCCGATTGATGAATTTAAGTTATTACAGATCAGGGAATCATCAACTGTCTGGATTACTTTTTCCAGAAGCTCTGCCATAGCCCTTCCCGGATCAGGCTGAGGTTAGTTGGCAAAGCGGTTAATAAAATAAAAGAAATATCTATTGTACTATCCATGGAAATGATCTCTTTCGAAAAAGCCTTCGAAACCGTAATGAACACCAGCTTCAGAACGGGTACCGAAACTGTTTCATATACAGATACTTTGAATAGAATCCTTGCAGAAGAAATTGCAAGTGATATGGATATGCCTCCATTTAATAAATCATCTGTCGACGGCTTTGCCTGCCGAAAGAGTGACCTTGGAAACGACCTGGAGATACTCGAAACAATACCGGCAGGTAACTGGCCCTCAAAATTCATAGGCAAGAATCAGTGCTCCCGGATTATGACCGGCGCACCCGTCCCGGATGGGGCAGATTGCGTTATTATGGTTGAGGATACTGAATTGCTTTCTGAAGGATTTATAAAGTTCAGGAGTTCATTCATAAAGGAAAACATTGCAAAAAAAGGGGAGGATATCCGTAAAGGAGAACTGGTATTGAGGGCAGGAAAAAGGATCAGACCGCAGGATATAGCTGTAATGGCTTCAGTTGGACATACCTCAGTTACGATAAGCAAAAGACCCAGGGTTGCAGTAATAAGTTCGGGCAGCGAGCTTGTTGAACCGGATTTAATTCCCGGAATGTCGCAGATAAGGAACAGCAATGCGAGTCAGCTTATGGCACAAATTGAACGGGCAGGAGCCTCGGGAAAATATTACGGTATTGCAGCCGACGATGAAGCCCAGACTCTTTCGATTATTGAAAAAGCTATCCCGGAAAATGATATGGTTCTCCTGACCGGAGGGGTTTCTATGGGTGATTTCGATTTTGTACCTTCAGTACTTGAACAGGCAGGTGTAAGGTTTTTCTTTACCAGGGTCGCAGTCCAGCCAGGGAAACCAACCACTTTCGGGCTCCATTCCCGGTCAGTGATTTTCGGTCTTCCCGGAAATCCAGTATCTTCGTTCATTCAATTTGAAATGCTCGTCAGACCCTTATTATCAATAATGATGGGTTGTGAATGGAAGCCATTGAATATTAATATGCCTATGGGTGAGAAGTTTATGAGGAGTTCTGTGGACAGGATGGCGTTTATTCCTGTAAAAATAGCCGATGATGCATCGGTTTTACCCGTTGAATATCACGGATCAGCTCATATTTCAGCACTGCCTGAGGCTGATGGTATAATCTCAATGCCAGTAGGTAAGAAGATTTTTGAAAAGGGGGAAGTTGTAAGTGTACGACCAATTTAACAGACCTATTAATTATCTGCGGATCTCCGTTACAGACAGATGTAACCTGAGGTGCAGTTATTGCATGCCTGAAGAAGGGATTCATCTTCTCCGGCATGAAGATATCCTGACTTTTGATGAAATCAGGGACTTTACAAAAACGGCAGTTGCCTGCGGCTTAAACAAGGTAAGGATTACAGGAGGTGAACCTCTTGTCAGGAAGGGGATTGTTGCACTGACGTCAATGATTGCCGGGATAAAAGGGATCAGGGACCTGTCGATGACCACCAACGGAACCCTTCTGGAGCATTTTGCCGATGACCTGTATAAAGCCGGTCTTCAGAGAATTAATATAAGCCTCGACACTGTTGATCCTTCAAAATATGCCCATATTACAAGAAATGGAAATCTGAATGACGTAATAAAAGGGATCGAGGCAGCAAAAAGGGCAAACCTTAGGCCTATAAAAATTAATTGTGTTATTAAAGAGTCAAAAACAGAAAAGGATGCCCTGGAGGTTTCAGAGTTCTGTAAATCAAATGAACTGGAGATGAGGTTTATAAAAGAGATGGATCTGGCAACTGGGACTTTTTCAACTGTTGATGGTGGTTCGGGAGGAAGCTGCTCATCGTGTAACCGGTTAAGGCTTACATCAAACGGGAAGCTTAAACCATGCCTCTTCAGTAATGCAGAGTATGACATCCGGGAAA
Organism: Bacteroidales bacterium; assembly: GCA_003520925.1. GTDB lineage: Bacteria > Bacteroidota > Bacteroidia > Bacteroidales > VadinHA17 > LD21. Next base: position 28,623 of record DOTV01000242.1, read on the forward strand.
CCGGATATGAAAGAGCAATAAAAATGGCAATAGAGATGAAACCCGAACATGGCATGCATAATTTGAAAAATGAGTTTTATAATATTGGAGGATAAAATAATGAGCAAATTGTCACATACCGACGACACCGGAAAAGCAGTTATGGTAGATGTCGGATCAAAAGAAATTCAGCACAGAAGCGCAAAGGCATCAGGTCATATCAAGCTCTCAGAGGAGACTCTGAAACTTATTAAGGATAACCTTGTAAGTAAAGGGGATGTACTCACAGTTGCACAGATTGCAGGTATAAGTGGTGCAAAGCGAACATCGGCCCTGATCCCGCTTTGTCACAATATCCCGCTTGATAATATCAGTGTCCGGCTTTTTCCTGATGAATCGGGTATAGTTGCTGAAAGTGAAGTTCATTGCAATGCAAGAACAGGTGCAGAAATGGAAGCTATGACTGCAGTAAGTGTTGCGCTGATAACCGTTTATGATATGTGCAAAGCAGTTGATAAGATGATGGTTATCGACAGGATCATGGTCACAGAAAAAACTAAAGGATGAACCTTCCCGATAAATTTGAGGTACTTATAATTACATTAAGCGACAGGGCCTTTAAAGGCGAATACTCAGATATGAGCGGACCTGGGATAAAGGAGAGACTGTCGGAATTCTTCAATAATGAGAAGTGGAAGTATGATATTAATATGACTCTTATCCCTGACGATGCCGGGACCCTTAAGGAGATTGTAAATGAGGCGTGTAAAAAAGTGAATATCATTTTTACGACCGGAGGCACCGGAATCGGTCCGCGTGACATAACAGTCGAAACCATTAAACCTATGCTTTCAAAAGAAATTCCGGGTATCATGGAATACATTAGGATAAAATACGGTTCGGAAAAACCGAATGCACTCCTGAGCAGAGGAGTGGCGGGCATTACCGGCAAATCATTGATCTACACCCTTCCCGGTTCTTTAAGGGCAGTAAATGAATATATAACTGAGATTTTGAAGACTCTGAGGCATACTGTATTAATGCAGTATGGAATCGATTCGCATGATAAGCACTAATCTGTCAGGCGGTTGAGCGTGTTTATTGTTTGAACACCGATAACCCTGTCATACCTCCCGCGAGGATTTCTGTAATAAATCATGACTGTATAGTCGTTTTCCGTTTCATAATGGCTCCCCTCGAATTTTGTGGCCACCGAGTCGTCTGACCCGTCTTTTCTGAAAACATATTCGTAGTTGTACCAGCCCTGTTTAAGAAGCATGATGCATTCGTAGGCTCCTGCCGCGTAATTGTAGCTCATAAGGTTACTTGCATCAAATGACCAGTTGTTCAAAGCTCCCGAAACATACATTCTGCCCCCTTCAACAGGGTATTTCGATGGCAGGGTGAAATATACATATACATAATCAGCATCAGTTTCGGGATTCTTTTCCTCCTGGATTGCAATATAGTATTTACCGTTGAAATCCTCCCAGTAGAAGTATGGTTTGAATTCCCTGTTTTCTGAAGGGAAAAGATAAACATTGTAATTTGAGATAAGGAAATCAATCTTTCGCACATACTGCGACTGGTACCTTATGCTTTTAATATCGAAATATCTGAATTCGTTTCCCCCCCTGAAAACGTTCTTTTCTGATAAGGATGAGTATTTAATTTCATTGCTGCCAAAGAACTCGGGTTTTAAATTCTTTTTTGCGTTGTCCCAGCGCCCGTTCTGGAGGATGCTAGCATAGATATCCCTGAAGGGATCATTTACTTTAACAGAAGATATATTCACCGAAAAATCGATCTGCTGGTCTGTGTTGACATCTGCTGTCATTCTGGGCCTGTGGGCCGAAATACTAATTCCCGCTAAATCTTCTGTTATTATAAACCTCTGTGAAAGTACTGGCTTTTCCGACTCATTTAAAGGATGAACCAGCAGAATATAGTTACCTGAGATTTTAAGTTGTGCCTTTTCATTCGGAAATGAAAGCTTGTAATGAATATAATGTACAGTGGTGTTGAAAGATGGTGTGTAATCTTCTATGGGATTCTCCGAAAATCCATCAATATAATCGGTATAGAAGATATCGGATTTTCTCCAGTCCTTGTCACAGTGGACAAAAGTATAGTAGTAATTTTCGGAATTGTCGCCAAGAAGATCAAAATGGAGAACAAGTTTTTCATCGCTGTTAAGTCTGATCACAGGATAGGATAGGTTCCAACCATCCTTATAAATCTGAACGGTTTTTATCCTGTCATTGAAGATATGATTTGTAAATGCAAGTGAATCATTATTCTCCGGTAAAACCGGAAAAGCATCTATCAGGAGTGCCATTAACAGCGGAACGTACATCTGCCGGAATTTATCTGCGAATTTACACATAGTGGAAATTTATTTCATCATTTTCAGCATAATTTGAAAAATTTGTTAAGCTATTTATACATTTGCAATTCTGTTATTTTATTAACAGTACTCTGATCCCAAGGAATAATATAAATAAGATCTTTTTACAATGTCCAGATCGATTAAGCTAAAAAAAGGTTTTGATATCCGGTTGGAGGGAATTGCTGAAAAAAAACTTGGAGCAACTGTAGATCCGGTTATGTTCGGAGTCCGGCCCACAGATTTCCCGGGGCTTATCCCAAAACTGGAAGTAAAACCTGATTCTGAGGTCCTTGCCGGCACACCGCTCTTTTGCGATAAGCTTCATCCGGAAATACAATTCACCTCACCTGTCAGCGGCAGAGTAATATCGGTTGAAAGGGGAGAACGCAGGAAAATGCTTGAGGTTACAGTCGAAAAGAACGGTACCAGGTATATTGATTTCGGAAAAGCGGAGCCTGATAAACTTACAGCCGGGCAGATAATAAATCAATTATTAAACTCAGGGCTCTGGCCGGCAATAAGGCAAAGACCCTATCATATTGTCGCAGATCCTAATGATAAGCCCAAATCAATCTTTATTTCAGGGTTTGACACTGCACCTCTTGCCCCCGATTATAATTTTATCCTTGAGAACTCTTCACTGGCTTTGTTCAGAACAGGAATCAGGGCACTTTCAAAGCTGACATCCGGTTTGGTTAATCTCGTACTGAATGGCAACAGAAAAGATAATCAGATTTTTGATGCCATTGAGGGAGTTGAAAAATCATATTTTTCAGGTCCCCATCCTGCAGGGAATGCCGGAGTTCATATTCATCACCTCGATCCGCTGAACAAGGGAGAAATCGTATGGATTGTAAATTTACAGGATGTTTTTTCGATAGGTCGCCTGTTTGAAGAGGGAATTTATAAACCTGAAAGGATTGTGGCTTTGACAGGTTCTGAAGTAATTAAGCCTCAATATTACAGGATGCTTTCGGGAAGTGCCGTTACGCAGGTTGTTGCAGGTAAAATAAATCCGGGGAATCAGCGATATATAAGCGGTAATGTGCTCACTGGAACAAAAATAGGCCCTGAGGGATTTCTTGGATATTACGACTCGCAGATTACGGTTATTCCTGAAGGTAATTATTATGAGTTTTTCGGTTGGGCCGACCCCGGCATAAGTAAATTCAGCTTTTCACGGACATTCCTTTCTTCACTCTTTCCTCGTCGCAGCTATAAGCTCGATACAAATATGCATGGAGGAGAAAGAGCTTTTGTTGTCACCGGTCAATACGAAAAGGTAATTCCGATGGATATTTTCCCTATGCAGCTTTTAAAGGCCATCATAGCCGAAGATATTGATAACATGGAAAACCTTGGGATATATGAAGTTGCTGAAGAAGACTTTGCACTATGTGAGTTTATTTGTCCCTCCAAGATTGAAATCCAATCAGAATTAAGAAAAGGACTTGATCTGATGAGAAAAGAGATGAGTTAAGTAACCTGTGAATTTTCGATACTACAATGAATTCCCTAAGAAAAAAGTTAGATAAACTAAAGCCCCATTTCTCAAAAGGGGGAAGGTTTGAAAAATTGCAGTCGGTTTTTGACGGATTTGAAGCCTTCATGTTCGTGTCTGATAAAGTCACTTTTAAAGGTTCACATATAAGGGATCCGCTCGATCTGAAGAGGACCATGACAGTTGTGATCATTGCACTTCTTCCTGCACTTCTTTTCGGATCATACAATACCGGGTTGCAGCATTTCAGATCTGTTGGAATTGATCCTTCTCTTTTTCAGGCTTTCTGGTTTGGTTTCCTCAGGATATTACCCCTTATTATTGTAAGCTATGTAGTCGGACTTGGAATAGAATTTATTGCTGCCCAGATCAGGGGACATGAAATTAATGAGGGTTATCTGGTTACGGGTCTCCTAATTCCCCTAATAATGCCGATCGATATCCCGTTATGGATGCTAGCACTGGCAGTTGCTTTTTCCGTGATCCTCGGGAAAGAGGTCTTTGGAGGTACGGGCATGAATATCTTTAATCCGGCTCTTCTCGCCAGGGCATTCGTATTTTTCAGCTATCCCGCATGGATGACAGGCGATAATGTATGGACTGAAGGTCTGACAGCAGGGAAAAATATTGTTGACGGCTTTTCAGGTGCAACACCTTTATCTCTGTGTGCGGCAGGTGAAATAACAAAACTTCCATCGTTCATGCAGATGTTTCTTGGTTTCATTCCAGGATCGGTCGGTGAGACATCAACAGTAGCAATACTGATTGGTGCTGTGATACTTATAATTACAGGTGTTGGCAGCTGGAAAATCATTGCAGGTGTTTTTGCAGGCGGTATGGGAATGGGTTTGTTGCTTAATGCAGTATCGTTAAATGCCTATATGGAGCTGCCGTTTTACTATCATTTTGTTATGGGCGGCTTTGCTTTCGGTGCAGTCTTTATGGCTACTGATCCTGTTTCAGGTTCTCAGACTGAAAAGGGGAAATGGATCTACGGTATTCTGATTGGGGTGCTTTCGATACTGATCAGGGTTCTCAATCCTGCTTACCCCGAAGGTGTGATGCTTGCCATACTACTGATGAACCTTTTTGCACCTCTCATCGATTATTTTGTTGTCCAGTCGAATATTAAAAAGAGGCTAAAGAGAGCTAAAGTTGCACTTAAAACCAGTGTAAAATGAAACAGTTCAGCAATAAATATATTTTCATTTTTTCCGCGGTTATGGTTATTGCGGTGGCTGCCCTGCTATCAATGGCGGCTACCCTGCTCCAGCCTGCACAGGAAAGAAACCTCGAAATTGAGAAGAAAAAAAATATGCTTGAATCAATAAATGTTCAGGTTACAAAAGAAAATACTGAAGAATTGTATGACAAGTATATTAAGGAAGGTTTTGTTCTTAATTCAAAAGGTGAGCCTGTTGCTGGTGTTGATGCCTTTACCGTAGTCCTTAAGAATGAGCAGAAGAAACCTCCTGAGGAGCAATACCTGCCTGTTTTCAGGGCAGTACCTGACGACGGGGAAAAAGTTACAATTTTCCCGGTTGAGGGTAAAGGACTCTGGGGTCCGATTTATGGCTATGTTTCGCTTAAATCAGACATGAATACAATTTATGGAACTAATTTTGACCATAAGGGGGAGACTCCGGGCCTTGGAGCCGAGATAAACACAACAGCCTTTGAAAGTCAGTTCCTTGGCAAGAAACTATTTGATAACGATAAGTTCGTTTCAGTTCAGGTAATCAAAGGGGGCGCACCGGAAGGCGACATCCACGGCGTCGATGCTATATCCGGAGGTACAATAACAAGCAAGGGTCTTCAGAAAATGATCTTCGACTGTATGGAAAAATACAATAGCTATCTCTTAAAAAACAGGATTTGAAATATGGACAAAAAGGAAAAAGAACCGGTCTTCTCGGCAAAAAACCTGAAGCTTCTGACCGAACCATTCGGTAAGAATAATCCCATCACTGTTCAGGTTCTTGGGATCTGTTCAGCACTGGCTGTTACTGTGAAACTGAAGCCTGCAATAGTAATGGCATTATCTGTTACAATTGTTACGGCTGTTTCGAACCTAGTTATAGCTGCCATGAGAAAATTTATTCCCGACAGGATAAGAATTATAGTCCAGCTGGTCGTAATCGCTACAATGGTGATTCTGGTTGATCAGTTTCTGAAAGCCTATGTCTTTGATGTAAGCAAACAGTTATCGGTATTTGTCGGGCTTATAATAACAAATTGTATACTGATGGGCAGGCTCGAAGCTTTTGCAATGGCTAATAAACCCTGGCCGTCATTTATTGACGGTATCGGAAATGGAGCCGGGTATGGACTTATACTTGTTGTGGTTTCTTTCATAAGGGAACTTTTTGGTTCAGGAACAATTTACGGCTATCCTGTACTTGAAAAACTGGGTCTCTATAAAACCGGCTATGAAAATAACGGTATGGTCATTCTTCCTCCGATGGCACTAATCCTGGTCGGTTTGATAATTTGGTTCCAGCGGAGCAGGGACAAAAGCCTTGTAGAAAAACAATAGAAAGGAACTGCTATGGAAAATCTGCTGAATATTTTTATCAAGTCGATCTTTGTCGACAATATGATCTTTGCCTTTTTCCTGGGCATGTGTTCATTCCTCGCTGTATCGAAATCAGTAAAAACCGCTATGGGGCTTGGAGTAGCAGTAATTTTTGTCCTCCTGATAACCGTTCCCATAAACTTCCTTATCGAAAAATATGTATTGAGAAAAGGAGCACTTATATGGCTGGGGGAGAGTTTTGGCGATGTTGACCTGAGCTTTCTCACCTTTATGGTTTTTATTGCTACAATTGCTGCAATGACGCAGCTGGTAGAAATGGTTGTAGAGAAGTTCAGCCCATCATTATATAATTCGCTCGGAATATTCCTTCCGCTTATTGCTGTTAACTGCGCAATTCTTGGAGCCTCGCTCTTCATGCAGGAAAGGGAATACGGGAATGTTGCCGAAGCAACTGTTTTTGGTGTCGGCTCAGGGGTGGGATGGATGCTGGCAATTGTCAGTATTGCCGCAATAAGAGAGAAGTTGAAATACAGCAATGTCCCAGACCCACTGAAAGGTCTGGGAATAACTTTCATTCTGACCGGACTGATGGCAATAGCATTTATGGGATTCATGGGCATTAAACTCTAAGAAAATATTTTATCATGGTTCTGGCGGTTACAACTTTAGGCACTCTTTTATACAGCATTATAGTATTCCTTATCATAATCATGCTTTTGGTAGTAATGCTCCTCTTTGCAAGGGATAAGCTCTCACCCAAAGGCGACGTAACTCTGCATATTAACGACCAGGAACTTGTTGTATCACCAGGTTCAAACCTTCTTTCCACTCTGTCGGGAAACGGGATATTCCTTCCTTCAGCTTGCGGCGGTGGGGGTACTTGCGGAATGTGCAGATGCCAGCTTATGGAAGGTGGAGGATCGATACTGCCTACCGAAACCGGGTTCTTCACAAGAAAGGAACAGCAGAACCATTGGAGACTTGGCTGCCAGGTTAAGATAAGGGAGGATCTCAGGATCAGGCTTCCTGAATCGGTTCTTGGAATTAAAAAATGGGAGTGTGAGGTTGTTTCCAACAGGAATGTTGCAACATTTATAAAGGAATTTGTGGTGAAACTACCTGAAGGAGAATCACTTGAATTTGAACCAGGAGGATATATACAGATCGATGTCCCAAAATATGAAACCAGTTTCAGGGACTTTTCAATAGAAGAGGAATACAAAAGCGACTGGGATAAATACAAAATGTGGGATCTTGGAATAAAGAACAGTGAAGAGACTTTCCGTGCCTACTCTATGGCCAATTATCCTGCTGAAAAGAACCTAATTAAGCTGAATATCAGAATTGCCACCCCTCCATGGGAAAAAGCAAAGAACAATTTTATGAAGGTTCCTCCCGGAATATGCTCTTCCTTTATCTTTTCTCTCAAAAAGGGTGACAAAGTGATGATATCCGGTCCGTACGGCGAGTTTCATATAAAGAACACAAACAGCGAAATGGTTTATATCGGAGGAGGTGCCGGCATGGCTCCTCTGAGATCTCATATTTTCCATCTTTTCCATACCCTGAGAACAACGCGTAAAGTTTCGTACTGGTATGGTGCACGTTCAATAAGAGAGATTTTCTATGAAGACGAATTCAGGGCAATAGAGAAGGAATTTCCGAATTTTAAGTTTCATATTGCTCTTTCGGAACCTCTTCCTGAAGATAAATGGACGGGTTTAACAGGATTTATTCACCAGGTGCTGCTCGACAATTACCTTAGCAAGCATGAGGAGCCTGAAGATATTGAATATTATTTCTGCGGACCTCCGGTAATGAATAACGCCGTGGTTAAGATGCTCGATGACCTTGGTGTGCCCCAGGAGAATATAGCATTTGATGATTTTGGAATATAAACTGCCCCCAACCCCTAAAGGGGGCTAAAATTTAAAGTCCCCTTTAGGGACTGCCTGCCGGAACATCAGTGCAGGCAGGGATTTAGGGGCAGATTTAAGATTTCGTAATGTGGAAATTATTTTTTTAAATGAAGACCAGATTTATTGTTGTACTTTGTGTCTCGATTCTGCTCATCCCTTCCTGCAACAAGACTTCCACCTACGATAGCTTCGCCGGGTTCGTGCAGGGTACTACCTATAGCATGGTATTTGAAACAAATGGGAAGCTCAACCCCCAGAAACTGAAACAGGATGTTGAATCGATACTTCATGATTTTGATATGTCACTGTCGCTTTATGCGGATTCCTCAATAGTTTCAAAAGTTAACCGGAATGAGAATATTACCCTTGACGATTATTTTAAAGAGGCTTTTGATAAATCCGCACAGATAACGGAAATGACTGAAGGAGCCTTTGATATAACCGTTGGTCCGCTAGTTAAAGCCTGGGGGTTTGGTCCCGATTCTCAGAAAAACTTTACCGAAGCAAAAAGGGATTCTCTTATAAAGCTTGTTGGCATGGATAAAGTTAAAATTGAAAATGGCAGATTACTTAAGGATGATCCTGGCATAAATCTCGATTTCAATGCCATAGCACAGGGCTATTCGGTAGATGTAGTTAGTGACTTTTTCAATAGCAAAGGGATTAAGAGCTTTCTTATAGAAATCGGGGGAGAGGTAAGGGTAAAGGGCGATAAAAAGGGTGTCTTATGGAGGATAGGGATTGACAGGCCTGAGGATAATAATAACCTGCCGGGAAACGACCTTCAGGCTGTCATCAGCCTTAAGGACCGGTCGCTTGCAACTTCCGGAAACTATAGAAAGTTTTATGTTGAAAACGGAATAAAGTATTCGCATACAATTGATCCGAGAACCGGATATCCGGCCAGGAATAAGCTGTTAAGTTCTACTATAATTGCAAAAGATTGTGCAACTGCTGATGGTATTGCTACAGCCTGCATGGTCATGGGAAAGGAAAAGGCAATTGAGTTCCTTGGATTTCATCCCGAATTAGATGCATTCCTCGTTTTTTCGGATGACAGTGGAAACTACCAGACCTGGACAACTGAAAATCTGAAAAGGTTTATTTCTCAACCTGGGAATTAAGAAATTCCTTAACCACTGAGTTTCGCGGAGTTTCAAAAGAGGTTTCACGGAGCAAATCGAGACAAATCCGTGCCTACTCCATTGCACTCTGTGAGACTCCGTGGTTAAAAAAGTTTTTACCACAGGTTGTGCAGTTACCAAAATCATCTGATGGATTACATCCTGTATTTGTGTCCTGCGCACAGGTTATTCCTCTTTTCCGCATTTCCTCATTCCGGCTGACATGGGTTTCGGGAAAACGTCCGTTATTCTTCAAAAGGATCCTGATGCCGAGGAATATTCCTGAAACAGCTAAAATCACAGCACTTATTATCAGTAGTTTAACAAACATTTTTAATCCTGTTTCTACATGAATACCATTATGATTTCAAGGTTTTATGCCGGTACATAATTGTAAAGATAATCATCATTTATTCTTATAACTTTAAACAACCTATGAAATAGTTTGTTTAACTTCTGTCAGAAAAATAACTACAATTATGGATCATAGTTCAAACTCAGGTACAAATATTTTAAATAAGGAGGTCATCCTTGCTGATTTCAGACTTGCCAATCTAAGTCGCAACCTTAGCATAATAGGGCGCCGTGAAGTGCTAACCGGGAAAGCAAAGTTCGGAATTTTCGGCGACGGTAAAGAAATAATCCAGATAGCCCTTGCTAAGCAGTTCAGGGACGGCGACTGGCGATCGGGCTATTACCGCGACCAGACCTGGATGATGGCCATGGGACTCTATAATTCGATTGAATTCTTTCACCAGCTTTACGGTAATACCGACAAAAGCGAAAAAACAGGCAGTGGAGGCAGGGTATTCAATAATCATTTTTCTACTCCGAATATAAATCCTGACGGAAGCTGGCGCGACCTGACAAAACAGAAGAATACATCGTCGGACATATCACCCACCGCAGGCCAGATGCCCAGGCTTCTTGGTCTTGCTTATGCCTCAAAGCTGTTCAGACTCAATCAGGACCTTCACCAGTTCAAAACCCTTTCAAATCAGGGTAATGAAGTCGCCTTCGGATCTATTGGCGATGCAAGTACCTCAGAGGGCCACTTCTGGGAAACTATTAATGCTGCTGGTGTTCTGCAGGTTCCGATGGCTTTATCAGTTTATGATGATGGATATGGGATATCCGTACCTAAAAAATACCAGACAACAAAAGGCAGTATATCAGATATCCTGAGGGGCTTTGAGGATGAACCCGGAAAGCCCGGGATAATAATTTTTAAAGGAAAAGGATGGGATTATCCGGGACTGCTCAAACTTTACGGGGAAGGGATTGAGATCTGCCGACGCGATCAGAAACCAGTTGTTTTTCATATTGAGGATGTTACCCAGCCGCTTGGCCATTCAACATCGGGATCACATGAAAGATATAAAAGTGAAGAAAGGCTGAAATGGGAGGAGGATTTTGATCCGATTAAAAAAATGAAGGAATGGATAATCAGTGAAGGGATATCGACTGCTGAAGAACTTGATAATATTGCAGCCGATGCGGAGGCAGAAGCAAAGGAATCAAGGAGGATAGGATGGGAGTCTTTTCAGATTCCGATGAAGATAGAAAGGGATGCGCTTGTAAAAATCATTAATGACCGAAGCTGCAGATGCGTTGAAGAAATAAAGGAGGCGGCTGTTGATGATATAACCGACGACCTGAAGAAAGTACTTTCACCTATAAGGAAGGATAATTTTGTGGCCGCCAGGAAAATCCTCAGAAATGTCTGCGGAACCTGTGCGAAAGCAGATAACCTCAAGGAGGAACTTCAGGGGTGGCTCAAACGGAATTATGAGGATGCTGAAAAGAGCTATAACACCTTTCTCTACAATGAGATGTCTACCTCAGTGCTGAAAGTCAAACCGATTCCTCCGCAATATTCGGAAAACTCCCCGGAGATCCCGGGGCGACAGATACTCAGGGACAATTATGACAAATTGTTTTCAAAATATCCGTTGCTGGTGACCTTTGGTGAGGACTCAGGCAAAATTGGAGGAGTTAACCAGTCACTGGAAGGGTTGCAGAAGAAATTCGGGGAATTAAGGATAACTGATACCGGAATAAGGGAAGCAACAATACTGGGTCAGGGAATCGGGCTGGCTCTTAGGGGTATGAGACCGATCGCAGAGATCCAGTACCTCGATTATTTAATGTACGCTCTTCAGCTCCTTAGCGATGACCTCGCTACAACGCACTACAGGACAGCCGGGAGGATGATAGCACCTCTGATAATAAGCACTCGTGGACACAGGCTCGAGGGTATATGGCATTCAGGATCCCCGATGAGCATGCTTATAAATTCAGTCAGGGGAGTATATGTTTGCGCACCAAGGGATATGACCCGGGCGGCAGGTTTTTACAATTCCCTGCTTGAAGGAAACGATCCGGCAATAGTTATTGAACCTCTGAACGGATACAGGTTGAAGGAGAAGATGCCAGATAACCTCGGAGAATTCAGAATAGAGCTTGGAATTCCGGAGATAATTTCTGAAGGTACTGATATGACTGTTGTTACTTACGGATCGACTGTTAGGATTGCTCAGGAGGCCGTCCATCAGCTTGCAGCACATGGGATTTCGGTTGAGCTTATAGATGTACAGACTCTGGTTCCGTTTGACAGGAACAGAACAATATTGAACTCGCTTAAAAAGACAGGAAGAATACTGTTTCTCGATGAAGATGTTCCCGGCGGAACAACTGCCTATATGATGCAGGAAGTACTTGAAAAACATAGCGGATGGAATTATCTCGACTCCGCTCCAAGGACTCTTACGGCGAAGGAGCACCGTCCAGCCTATACTACCGATGGCGATTACTTCTCAAAACCAAATGCGGAAGATATTTTTGATGCGGTATATGGTATGATGAAAGAGGCTGTCCCTGAAAAATACTGAAGAAATCTATTAACCACGGAGTTGCCCGGAGTTAAATCGAGTTTCACGGAGTAGAATATATGTAATTACATTGTAATTACATGGTTTCCTCATAAAAGCAGTGTAACTCCGTATAAACTCCGTGCAAACTCCGTGTAAATCCGTGGTTAAAGACATTTAAAAATCTGTCAGTCAGCAGTTCCTATAATTTTCAGCAGCTCTTTTGCTGCCTCCGCCGGTCCTGAAGACTCATAACCCCGTATACCGAGCCTGG
>DOTV01000218.1:0-21842 GCA_003520925.1 Bacteroidales bacterium
TTGGATCGGCAGGAACTGCAACTTTGGATCCGGCGGATATAGATAATGGTACCTTCGATAACTGCGGCAATATTTCCCTATCAGTTGCTCCTGCCACTTTCAGCTGCAGTGATCTTGGCCAGAAAACTGTAACCCTGACAGCAATTGATCAACATGGAAATTCTTCATCCCGCAATGTAACAATAAACATTACTTCGACGATCGATATCTCCAGCGTATCTCTCAGTACTTGCGACATGTCGCCGACCCTGGCACTTTTTGATGCAGAAACTGAGGGTGGTGACGGGAATTATTCATATTTCTGGAGAGGACTCAATGCAGGGTCACAGCCGTTTATGGTCATAATACCCTTCCCTCCTTCATTGCAATTTTCAAACACAAGTATTCTTGTTTCTCCGTTCTTTAACAATACCATGGCAAATGGCTATTATGATATCCGCCTGGTTGTTACCGATGGAAACGGATGTGCCGATTCGTCGGAAATAAAAATAAACAAGACAAGTGCCGTTTTTAATAATCAGACAATGAGGCATTCCCTTGCTTGTGAAGGTGAAATAAAAACTTATTCGGTTAACTACAAAAGCGATGCTGGTTATAGCTGGATAGTTACAAATGGAACAATTTTAAGCAGTGATCAGGATACAAGCAGAATAAGTGTAAGGTGGAATCTTGGAGCTGTTCAGGGAACGATAGTAACTACAATTCGCGAACCTAATATATTGTTTTCTGGAGGACAATGTGAAGCTACAATTGTCGACACCGTAACTATCACACCTGTCCCGACACCAGCTTTCAATAATCCAGTTACGGTTGTCTGTTCAAACTCAACAAATACGTATTCCCTAACGGGTTTATATGCATATCAAAGCTGGACAGTCACCGGAGGTGTGATAACAGGCGGAGGAAAATCATCGGATAATTATGTCACTGTAAGATGGGGGAGTGGACCGTCAGGAAGCATTTCTGTTTCTGCAGGAAGCAATTCGATATGCACCTCCTCCGTACTTCTTAACATTGCAGTTTCCAATTTATCCGGTTCGATAACGTCAAAAACAGATATTACCTGCAATGGGAGTTCTGATGGTACAGCAACTGCGACAGCAGATTCCGGAACTGGCCAGGCACCATATTCATATTCCCTCGACGGAGGAGCATTCCAGCCAGGCGGGACCTTTACAGGAATTTCTCTTGGAAACCACACAATAAGGATCAGTGATGCATCTCTTTGCACATTTGATCTGCAATTTGTAATCAGCCAACCTGATCCGGTATCGGGTTCAATATCTGCCCAAACTAATGTTGTCTGTTTCGGACAGGCCAACGGATCAGTGACTATTGCCGCTTCAGGCGGGGTTGCTCCTTATCAGTACAGGATAAATGCCGGGGCATTGCAGGGTTCAAATATTTTTAACGGGTTATCCGCCGGGAATCATATTATCACAATCCAGGATAGTCATGGATGCACCGGAACAGTGTTATTTACAATAACCCAGCCTTCTGCACCAATTAATGGGTCAGTTTCAGTGACCAATGTCAACTGTTTTGGCGGATCCACCGGAAGGATAGATCTTTCTGTAACAGGCGGCGTTTTTCCCTACACTTTTTTATGGAATAATGGTGCTGTAACTGAAGACATTATAAATATTCCAGCTGGAAACTACAGCGTTGTAATTACTGATGCAAACGGATGCAATACCACTGTTATTGCAAGTGTTACACAACCGGCATCAGCTCTTACCGGAACAGCTTCTGTTGTTAACGTTCTGTGTTTTGGAGGAACAACCGGTTCAGTTAATTTGACAGTAACAGGGGGAACCTCACCGAATTCATTTGCATGGAATAACGGAGCTTTAACTGAGGATATTCTTAATGTTCCGGCCGGCCTGTATTCGGTAGTAATAACTGATGCGAACAATTGTACGGCAACTCTGGCAGTAAATGTAGGAGAACCCACAGCCGCTGTAAGTGGATCGGTAACTTCACAGACGGCAGTCTCATGTTTTGGAGGAAATGATGGGACTGTTTCTGTAAGTGGTTCAGGTGGAGTCACTCCTTATGAATATCAGCTTGGCTCAGGCACATTCCAACCTTCCGGAGCTTTTGGATCGTTATTGGCAGGTATATATAGCATTACTGTAAGGGATGCCAACCTGTGCACTTATATTTTACCTGTAACAATTTTACAACCATCACTAGCACTTGCTGGGAACATTGCAGTGACAAATATCAACTGTTTTGGAGGGAATTCAGGTGCATGCGATCTGACAGTCACCGGCGGTACAACTCCTTATACATTCCTTTGGAATAACGGAGCCTCAACAGAGGACATAAACAACCTTTCGGCAGGAAATTATTCAGTAACTATCACCGACTCACATGGATGTACTTTTGTTGCAAACACTGTTGTGAATCAGCCGGGTGTTGCACTTAATGGGAGCATTACATCCCAGACTGATGTGACTGTCTACGGAGGCAACGACGGAAGTTTAACTGTCGCCGGATCAGGTGGAACTTTACCTTATGAATACAGTCTTGATGGTGGAAGCTACCAGCTATCCGGCACATTCAGTTCACTGGCAGCAGGGACTTACACGATTACTGTAAGAGATGCTGCCCTGTGTACTTTCAACCTTTCGGTAACAATAACGCAGCCATGGATCCCCCTGACAGCTCACATTCTTTCTCAGAACAACGTATCATGCCAGGGCGGAAATAATGGAGCCGTAGTACTTGAGGGATGGGGAGGGACACTGCCGTATCTTTATTCAATTGACGGAGGCGCATTTCAAGCTTCAGGAACATTCGGTTCATTAGCTGCCGGAGTATATATTTTTACTGTTCGGGATGCTGCAATGGATCTTTTTAGTTTACCGGTTACGGTTACTGAAGCTCCATCTCTTGATGTAGCAGTTTCAGGAGAAGATGTCCGCTGTTTTGGAGGGAATACCGGCAGTGTGACTGCTTTAGTGACAGGAGGGACGGGACCCTATTCCTATTCCTGGAACTCAGTGCCAATACAGACCACACCTACTGCAACAGGACTGACTGCCGCTACCTATACTGTTACAGTTACCGATGCAAATGGGTGCACTGCCATAAATAATGTTACAATTTCCCAACCTGCTTCCGATATTGTCGTATCCATTTCCCAGGAGAATATTCTTTGTTCAGGAGGGACGACAGGCAGCGCAACAGCGACTGTTACAGGCGGCCTGGAGCCCTATACCTTTTCATGGAATACAATCCCGGTGCAAACGAAGGAAACAGCCACAGATCTTGCAGCAGGGACATATACAGTAACAATCACAGATAGTTACGGATGTATAAAGACTAAAATAGTTAATATCACTGAACCTCAGCCCTTAAGTATTCAATCATCAGTTACTCCCGCATCGTGCCCGGATTCAAAGGACGGATCAATAGTCCTCACGATTACAGGCAGCACAGCACCGTTTAACGTGATCTGGTCGGACGGATTTTCAGGTCAAAACCGCACTGGAGTCGAACCTGGAACATATAATGCAGTGATAACTGATAAGAACAACTGCAGTGAAGCAATTGCTGTTAATGTAGCATTCAATCATTCGTTTGGGTGCCTGATTATCCCCCAGGTAATCACACCAAATAATGACGGATTTAATGATGAATGGAGAATCAGGAACATCGATCTTTATCCTGATGCCGAGGTCCGCATTTTCACAAGGTGGGGTAAGATGATTTTCAGTGCTAAGAACCTGTCGGATAATCCATGGAATGGAACAATAGGAGGGAAACCTGCTCCCACTGATTCATATCACTATATCCTTTACCTTAACGACGGCTCAGAGCCAAGATCAGGAGCAATAAGTGTAATCAGATGACATTAATATCATGTTGAATTATAAATATATGAGCCCTTTTAGAAGTATAATATCAGCTGTAGTTGTCTTCTTTATTTTCGGGATATCCGAAGCTCAGCAGGTACCAATGTACAGCCAGTATATAATGAACGGATTTCTGATTAATCCATCATACGCGGGACGTGATGGCTATACTTCTGTCAATCTTACCGTCAGGGAACAATGGACAGGAATGGCACAGGCTCCCAGCACATATGCATTGAGCTTTCAGACAAGGATATTGAAGAACAGTTATATATCCAAATCGACTACAGTAAAGAAAAAGCTGGTCCGGCCGACTCGAGGCGGCCAGGTAGGTGTAGGGGGTTATGTATTTAATGATAATAACGGCATTATGCACAGAACAGGTGTGCAGGCTGCCTATTCATATACCATCCCACTGGGAAAAAGCGAGGACGAAGAGGTGAAGAACCTGGCCTTCGGACTAGGTCTTACAGCCTATCAGTATGCTATAAATTTTAATGGACTCATCTATGATCCAGATGATCCTTACCTGAACAACTATGACAGGTCGGTATTTATACCGGATTTTAATTTCGGCGTAAGTTATGCAACTGCAAAATACTTTGTAGGATTTGCAATGACAAATCTGTTGAGAGGTTCTGTTATCTTTTCGAATGACAATGGAAACAACAGCAACACAGAGCTTGGCCACTATTTTCTTACGGGAGGAGTAAAAGTACCTTTATCAGGGAACTGGCTCCTGGAGCCATCCGCATTTATTAAATCGTCGGATATGCTGTTTAAAGCCCTTCAGCTTGATATTTCATCCCGCATCTATTACAAGAATGATTACTGGGCTGGGCTGTCGTGGCGGACAAATGATGCCATTATAATGATGCTGGGCCTGAAATACGACAGGTTTTATTTCGCATATGCATTCGACTTCACTTTAACAGATATAAGGAAACAAAGCCTGGGGACACATGAGTTCTCTCTCGCTGTGAAATTCGGAACAAGTGCCCGCAGGTACAGATGGGTAAATGCATTTTAACAAGTTCAGACTGAAAGCGGCCGGCCCGCTTGTGCTGATGTTTTTTTTAAATGTGTTGGCATATTCGCAGGAAAGATCCGATTCTTTGCCTGTACGGCTGATGTTTTACAATACCGAAAACCTTTTTGACACTGTTGACGATACCCTGAAGGAAGATGATGCATTCCTTCCTGGTGGATTAATGAGATGGAACAGTGCCAGATATTTCAAAAAGATAAATTCCGTTTATAAGACCATCATTGCTGGCGGTGAATGGTATCCTCCGGCGATTGTAGGATTATGTGAGATCGAGAACCGGAAAGTCCTTGAAGACCTTGTTTACAGAACAGCACTCTCAAATTATGGGTACGGAATTGTTCATGAAGAGTCGCCTGATCCGAGAGGTATTGATGTTTGTATGATATTCCGGAAAGACCTTGTCAGGGTGGTCGATCACAGAGCATGGATACCTTCGGAAATCAGTAAGGATAAATTCCATTCAAGAAGCGTTCTTTACGTTAAGTGTGCTGTTCTTGGAGACACAATACATCTGATAATCAATCACTGGCCTTCAAGAAGGGGAGGGGTGCTTGCAGGAGAACCTATGAGGGAAGAGATTGCAGAAATGGTCAGAAACGCAGTTGATTCATTATACTGTGTTTCAGGAAACTTATTGAAAGTTATTGTTTTTGGAGACTTTAACTGCAATGCCGATGATCCTGTTATCTCAACTCTTTTAAAGAGCCGCATTCCAGGTGAGCAAATACTTTTTAATCTTGCAGATCACCATCCGGCTGGTGTATTCGGAACATACAGGTATATGGGCAACTGGGAGATGCTCGACCAGGTGATTGTATCACAAGGACTTTTAAAAAGTTCCAGCGGACTAATTGCTGATACAAAAAACTTCAGAATATTCAGCCCTGATTTTCTTCTGAGAAATGATCCGAAATATCCTGGTATGACGACCTTTTCGACATACAGCGGGTACAGGTACATCGGTGGATTCAGTGATCATTTGCCTGTTTTACTGGATATTGGGTTCAGGTGACTCATCCTGGGGAGTTAATCCAAGTTCCTGGCCCTTATCAATCATCAGCTTCCTCGCAGCTTCATGTTCGTTAGGAATTATCCCGTCAAGGATTGCATCTCTTATTGCATTTTTGATAATTCCGACTTCCCTCCCTGGCTTAATCATGAAAGTTCTTATTATCTCGCTTCCATCGACGGGTGGTTTAAAGTTCCGTACTGCATCCTTTTCCTCTATCTCCCTGAGCTTGTTTCTTACCAGACCGAAATTCTCCAGATGCTTTTTCCTGGTAGCTTCATTTCTGGATGTTATATCTGCTTCGCATAGCAGCATAAGGTCATCAATATCATCACCTGCTTCAAACAGGAGCCTTCTTACAGCTGAATCTGTCACAACCTCCTGCGAAAGTGCTATCGGCCGCAGATGAAGATCAACAAGCTTTTTGACATATTTCATTTTTTCATTTAACGGAAGCTTAAGCTTCCTGAAAATATCGGGTATCATTTTGCCTCCGAGAAATTCATGACCATGGAACGACCATCCCGATTCGGAATCGTATTTTTTGGTGACCGGTTTTGCTATATCATGAAGCAAAGCCGCCCATCTGAGCCACATATTTGAAGTATTACTACTTATATTGTCAAGCACTCTGACAGAATGAATAAAATTATCCTTATGTGCTTTACCCTCCTTCTTTTCGACACCTTTAAGACTATCAAGCTCCGGGAAAATGATCTTAAGAAGCCCGGATTTTTCAAGGAGAATAAATCCCCTGGAAGGGTTGTCACACATTATTATTTTGTTCAGCTCTTCAATTATTCTCTCCTTCGATACTATTCTAATACGTTCAGCATTGGAGGCAATTGATTTGAAAGTGGTTTCCTCAATTGTGAAATTTAGCTGGACTGCAAATCTTATAGCCCTCATCATCCGGAGCGGATCGTCCGAAAAAGTTATGCCAGGATCAAGAGGCGTCCTTATTATCTTTGCGTTAAGATCACTTATCCCATTGAATGGATCGAGCAATTCTCCGAAAGTCTCCCTGTTTAAGCTGACTGCCAGTGCATTGATAGTAAAATCTCTCCTTCTCTGATCATCCTCCAAGGTGCCGGTGGTAACTACCGGCTTTCTCGATTCACGGTTATATGATTCTTTTCTTGCACCGACAAATTCTAAATCATAATCCCCGTACCTGAACATTGCTGTTCCGAAATTCCTGAATATTGATACCTTAATGCCTGGTCCCATTGCTTTTGCAGCCTTTCTCGCGAAGTCTATGCCATTTCCAACTACAACTATGTCAATATCTTTCTCGGGGTGATCTCTGTGCAGCAAATGGTCCCTGACATAACCTCCTATAATCCATGCCTTTATGCTATCTTTAGTCACGATAGCAGAAAGCATCTCAAATATTTTGTCATTTAGACATATATTCATATGTGAATGTGACAATTTGTTAATTTATGATGACAAAGTTACAATTAATAACTACTTTTAATGAAATTGGACCGGTTATGCATTCATGGTACAAAGATTGGTATTTAAATGAACAACACTTGATCTTAGATAATAACTAATAAGAAATAATATGTTAGAACACTTGACAAAGGAGACATTTCTCAGCAAGGTTTTCAACTATGAAAAGAACAAGGAGTGGAAATTTGAAGGTGAAAAGCCTTGTGTGATTGATTTTTATGCCGACTGGTGCGGCCCATGCAAAATGGTGGCCCCTGTGCTTGAAGAGCTGGCCAGGGAATTTGAGGGAAAGCTTGATATTTTTAAGGTAAATACTGAGGAGGAACAGGAACTTGCCTCCGTGTTCGGAATCAGAAGCATACCATCTATTTTGTTTGTACCGGCCACCGGGCAGCCTCAGATGGCAATGGGTGCGTTGCCAAAAGCGACTTTCGTGAAGGCATTCAAAGATGTACTTGGTGTGGAGAAATAAAGTGTTAATAAAAAAGCTGCTTTTTGTGAAAAAAAAAGATAATTCAAATGAAACATTACTTATCTTTAATACGTTATACAAACAAAAGGTAGTAACCATTCAGGTTACATGAGTTTTTTTCATGGATTTAGGTTTAGGGTAGTAAAGTAAATTCCCGCGGGGCACCTGTTCCGCGGGTTTTTTATTCAAGATCCTTGAATATTGCGTTTATCTCCTCTTCTGTTGATTTCAGTTTTTTCTGGCATTGCCTTATCAGCTCCGAAGCACGCTTAACCTCAACTGACAGCCTGTCGACATCCATTTCGCCGCTTTCAATCTCCTCCAGTATTTTTTCAATATCATTAACAGCCTGGTTAAATGAAAACTCTTTTTTTGCCATATTGATTTGAATTAAAGTTTATTATAGTTAGAATTTTTTTAACCACGGAGTCACGCTGAGTTTTTACAGCCCCCCGGTCCTTCGGGGGAGTTACGCGGAGTAATAATTATGTAATTACAATGTAATTACATACCTAACACCTTGCTTCTGACTGATCCGTCACTGAATTTCGTATCCAGAACATCTTCTTTTTTAATCTGTTCACATTTCTTAAGTATTTTACCGTTTAGTGATGTAATCGTATACCCCCTTTTAAGAACATTTACTGGATCAAGGATCTTCAGTGAATTTCCGAATCCGGTCAACTTGTTAGCCAGGAGATTTAGTCTGTTCTTCAGAGCATTGACCAGAATCTCTTCTTTCCGTTTAAGGGCAATAATATTTGATGATAATTGTCCCTTTGCAACAGGAATCAGTCTTAATCGGGCTGTCTCAATCATCATTTTGCTTTGATTTACCATTAGCATAGATCTGTCAGCTATCTCATTGCTAAGCTCAATAATATGATTATCTGTTTCGTTCATGCACCCTATCAGGAAATCGGCTACAGCGGTTGGTGTTTTTAGAGACCTGTTTGCGACAATGTCAGTTACTGAGAGGTCTTTCTCATGGCCTATTCCGGTTATTACAGGCAAAGGGAACTGGGTAATATAATATGCAATATTATAATTATCGAACCAGCTCAGGTCTGTCTGTGATCCTCCGCCTCTTATAATTACTGCAAGATCAAATTTGTCAATATGGCTGGCTATCCGGTCAAGGGCTTTTATAATTCCGGATTCTGTCTCTTTTCCCTGCATAGGTGTTTCAAAAAGTGCGGAATAAAAGACATATCCGAAGCCGTTTTCTTTAAGATGCTTCATAAAATCGGTGTACCCGGCTGCATTGGCCGAAGATATTACAGCAATTCTCTGAGGAACAACCGGGAACTCCAGCTCCCTGTTCATTGTAAGTACACCCTCCGTTTCAAGTTTTTTAAGGATCTGCTGACGCCTGAGTGCCATCTCACCGATTGTGAATGCCGGATCGATATCGTTAATTAAAAGGCTTAAGCCATAAATCTCATGATACTCGATCTTTACCCTTATAAGTATCTTTAGACCATCCCTGAGTGACTCTCCTGCTGCGTTCTCAAAATAAGACTTTATGAACCTGTAACGATTGTTCCATATAACCGCTCTTATTCTCGACCTTATATTGATTTCATCAGGTAGCTTTTCCACAAGTTCCAGGTAACAGTGGCCGTTATAGTTTTCTTTCATCTCGGAGATTTCCGCGATCACCCAATACATTTCAGGTAATGCCAGGTATAAAGAATCCCTTATGATATGCTGTAATTCTGTAAGTGACAGTTTTTCGTTCATAGCTGATTATTTACCCTGATTACTTTGTGAACTAAAATGGCTTCGGGAGTTATCAACCTTACAAAATAGATTCCATTGGGGAGATCTCTGAAATCATCAATTATAAGCGTCCGGCTTATATAATCCAGGTAATCCCTGCAAACCACAAGCTTTCCGTTTACATCATAGATCTCGATCTTTAATTTATCGGGAACCTCTCTGAATGCGATCTTAAGTTCCTCCTTAAATGGATTCGGACTTGCAACTGACCCGTCGGAAGGTCTGACTGTATATTTATCCTGTAGTTGTTTTATGACATCTGCAATATCAGGAATTCCATATCCGTAAAGTGAGTCGGGACTAAGAAATCTGTCTGAAGCTGAATGCAGGGCTGAAATAATTTCATAGTTGAGTGCTTTTGGAACTGCCTGCATTATACAGGCGCACATTCCGCTTATGACGGGACACGAAAATGAAGTGCCGTTTGATCTTTCAACTGTAAAAGTATTGACCTGGACAGGGACGCTTACTCCCTGAGAAACCACATCAGGTTTTATCTGCCGGTCAAAGGATGGCCCTGCAGATGAAAAAGATGAAATAATCCCATTCCCATCTACTGCTCCTACAGCCAGAACACTATCTCCGTCTGAGGGTGCGATAATTCTGATCCAGGGTTTATTCCTTTCATTTCCAGCGCTGTTAATGACCAGGATGCCTTTGGATGCTGCAATATTGGCTGCTTGTGTGACAAAGGCTTTATTGCCGTCCAAGTCGGGAAATTTGTAATCCATCAGCGGATCATCGAATGTGCAATAACCAAGCGAGGAAGATATAATATCGGCTCCTAAGCTGTCGGCAAATTCGGCTGCTGCTACCCAGAAATCTTCCTCCACCGGGAATTCTGTTTCTGTGTCCTCGCTTCTTAAGAGCCAGAAATCAGCACCCCTGGCTGACCCTTCAATTGATTCAGGAATATAGCCTGCAATCACTGACAGTACTGCAGTTCCATGATTATGGTATCCATAGACGAGCTTATTATTCCTGACAAAATCATATGTTCCTTTTATTCCATTACGGCTTCTGAGGTCGTCGAGGGAAGAAATATTCTCGGCATTTAAAAAACCGCCGTCAAGGACTGCGATAAGTATACCATTTCCGTTTAATCCGGAGTTATGAACAGAGAGTCCGTTTAACATCCTGACAGGCTGGTCATAGCCCGGCAGATCATCCTGACGCGTGCTAAAGCTGAGCTTATCATTTGAATTGCCTTTTGCAACCGGTTTCTTGACAATTCTAACTTCTCTGACAAAGGGAAGGTTAACGATAGAACCGATGTCGGCCCCGGTTTCTGTTTTAAAAAGCGCTGTGTTCATCCACCTTGAGGTGCAATGCAGTCTGAACCCCGCTGATTTTATCTGGTTCAGATATCCTGTATAGACAGGAATATCCCGCATGTCAGTTACGGGAATACCTGCTTTCTCGCGTCTTTTAACTGCTTTCACCGAGAGCAGAGTTCCTGGAGAAAAGTTATTTATTGTATTGGTTCCTTTGTCTTTGAAGTAAATCCTGTAAAAAAAATTGTAATTCTTTTCCTGACAATTAATTGATTTAAAAGGAACTATCACAAGCAGGGTAAAAGCGATAATTCCAATTTTCAGCCGGATCAGATTTAAAGATCCATTTACCATATCTCACCTGTTTTTTCAGGATCAGCAATTCTGACTTTATTCCTTTCGAGTGAATCTATATAATCAGATTGATAAATGTCAATTTTGTTGTTGTCGGGCATGCCTGCAGAATACTCAGTCTTAAATTTAAGACTACCGTCCTTTTTGTATATAAGCCATGACCCCTCTCTTAAATCATCTTTATATTGTCCGAGTATTTCAGGTCTGCCATTATCAAAAAATGCTTCGAATTTGCCATTAAGCTTACCGTTGATGTAATTTGTTCTGAGGGTCAAGGTTCCGTCGGGATAATACTTTATAAATTCGCCGTGCTTCAGATCATTCCTGTAAAAAAGTTTTTCTGCCGGTTTTCCATCCTGGTAGTATTTTATTTGTAGGCCATTCTTTTTATCCGCTGAATAGTCCGCTTCGCTTATCAGGATTCCATTTGACACTACTGAAAAGAACTGCCATTTACCCGCCTTAAGCTGGTTAACATATTTTCCTTTTGAAGCTACAAGTCCATTTGGATAATAGAGAGTTGCAACTGCCTCTGTTCCGTCTTTACTGAAAACAAGCACTGATTTCAAAGGCTTATCCTCATAATACCTCTTAAATTCACCTGAAGGTTTATCATTTACAAAATATCCGTCATACATAATGTTCCCATTCGGATATTTCTTAACCCAGTGGCCCTGCTTCCTGCCATCCTTGTCAGTTTGATTCAGGTCGGACTGTTCTGACTGAGATAAACAGGTCACAGATAGCAATATGCAGATAGAAACAGACAGTATTTTGAAGTCCATGGAATTAGTGCAATAAGTCAATCACAAAAGTACAAAATAATTTCCCGCAGAAATTGCTGATTGTCGCAGATAAGAGCATTCATATAAAAAAAAAGAGGGTGAAATCATTTCATCCTCTTTTTATAAGAATATTTTATGTTGTTTTATTTTACCTCTTCAAAATCAACATCGGTTACTTCATCATTCCCCTGTTGTGATTTTCCGCTTCCGGGCTGATCCGGTCCGGGCTGGGAAGATTGTTGGCCGGCGCCTGCATTCTGATTCTGAGCTGTCTTATACATCTCTTCCGAAGCGGACTGCCAAACAGCATTCAGATCAGCAAGAGCCTTGTCGATCGCAGGAACATCCTGTGCCTTGTGGGCTTCTTTAAGTTTTGCGAGAGCGCTTTCGATGCCGGCTTTTTTATCGGCAGGAACTTTATCACCGAATTCTCTCAGCTGTTTTTCGGTTGAGAAGATCATGCTGTCAGCACTGTTTATCTTGTCAACTTTCTCCCTTGCCTTGAGGTCGGCTTCTGCATTTGCCTTGGCTTCATCGCGCATTCTCCTTATTTCGTCATCGCTCAGACCGGATGATGCTTCAATCCTTATCCTCTGTTCCTTTCCTGTACCTCTGTCTTTTGCAGTGACATGCAGTATCCCGTTAGCATCAATATCGAATGTGACTTCGATCTGGGGAACACCTCTCGGAGCTGGCGGTAAGCCATCAAGATGGAACCGTCCGATAGTTTTGTTTCCCATAGCCATAGGCCTCTCGCCCTGAAGTATATGAATCTCAACAGATGGCTGGCTGTCTGCAGCTGTGGTGAAAACTTCGGTCTTTTTAGTAGGAATTGTGGTATTTGATTCGATGAGTTTGGTCATCACACCACCCATGGTTTCAATGCCAAGGGACAGGGGAGTAACATCCAGAAGCAGAACATCCTTAACCTCACCTGTAAGAACACCTCCCTGAATTGCAGCACCAACTGCCACAACCTCATCGGGGTTGACCCCTTTTGACGGTGTTCTGCCAAAGAATTTCTCAACAAGCTGCTGAATAGCAGGAATTCGTGTAGATCCCCCTACAAGAAGAACTTCATCAATATCTGAAGCCTTTAATCCCGAATCAGCTAATGCCTTTTGGCATGGCTCAATACATGCCTGTATCAGCTTGTCGCAAAGTTTTTCAAACTGTGAACGGGTAAGTGTTTTAACAAGGTGCTTCGGAATACCATCAACCGGCATTATATACGGCAGGTTTATTTCTGTTGTCGAAGAGCTTGACAGCTCAATTTTTGCCTTTTCTGCAGCTTCTTTAAGTCTCTGAAGTGCCATAGGATCTTTCCTCAGGTCAACTCTTTCCTCTTTAAGGAACTCATCGGCAAGCCAATCGATGATCATGTGATCAAAGTCGTCGCCACCAAGATGGGTATCTCCGTTTGTTGATTTAACTTCAAATACACCGTCGCCTAGTTCGAGAATTGAAATATCAAATGTTCCTCCACCAAGGTCGAAAACAGCGATTTTGAGATCCTGCGATTTTTTATCCAGACCATACGCAAGCGAAGCTGCAGTAGGTTCATTTATTATTCTTTTTACATTCAGCCCTGCAATTTCTCCTGCTTCCTTTGTAGCCTGACGCTGTGAGTCGCTAAAATAGGCTGGAACAGTGATAACAGCGTCTGTAACTTCCTGTCCGAGATAATCTTCAGCTGTTTTCTTCATCTTCTGAAGGATCATCGCAGAGATTTCCTGAGGGGAATAAAGTCTGTCCTCTATTTTTACTCTGGGAGTGTTATTATCGCCTTTGACAACAGTAAAAGTCACACGCTTTATTTCGGTGTTCACTTTGTCAAAAGTTTCACCCATAAACCGTTTGATAGAATAAACAGTCTTTCTGGCATTGGTAATGGCCTGACGTTTTGCAGGATCACCTACTTTGCGTTCTCCATTTTCAACGAATGCTACTATTGAAGGTGTTGTTCTCTTTCCTTCACTGTTAGGGATCACTACCGGCTCATTCCCTTCCATTACGGCTACACATGAGTTTGTGGTTCCCAGGTCGATTCCTATTATTTTTCCCATTTTATGATTTTTATGAAATTTCAATTATGTCTCTCTAAACTGCAATGATTATGCCACAGGTATAACATGACCTTTTTATGAAATTATGGCATTACTTGTAATTCACTTGCCGGTTAATGTGACAAAAAGACATGAAGGGGGTTCTCATATGTCAGGACAAAAAGAACATACTGACTCAAATATCTACGATACAAATTAGTAGCTTTGTCATCTGGATTAATCTTAAATAGTTATGTCGGTATATAAATCTGTCCGCAGGGTGACAACTCATGTTCTCAATGAGATGAAACTAAAAGGCGAAAAGATCGCCATGCTTACTGCCTATGATTATTCAATGGCAAGAATACTGGATGAAGCAGAGATTGATGTAATACTGGTGGGTGATTCGGCTTCAAATGTCATGGCAGGGTATGATACTACTCTTCCGATCACTCTCGACAACATGATATACCATGCTGCCTCGGTTGTACGAGCGGTTAAAAGAGCACTCGTGGTTGTTGATCTTCCTTTCGGTACTTACCAGGGTAATTCAAAGGAGGCTCTTGTTTCAGCGATCCGGATTATGAAGGAGACAGGGGCTGCAGCGGTGAAGCTTGAAGGCGGACAGCAGGTAGCAGAATCGATCGAAAGGATTCTTACTGCCGGAATACCTGTCATGGGTCACCTGGGATTAACCCCGCAATCGATACATAAATTCGGGACCTATGTTGTAAGGGCAAGGGAGGAGGAAGAAGCCCGCCGTCTGATGGAAGATGCACGAATCCTCGAAAAGACTGGCTGCTTCGCCATTGTGCTTGAAAAGATCCCGGCCAGACTTGCCGAAGAGGTTTCAACAACATTAAGGGTACCGGTTATCGGTATTGGTGCAGGTGGTAAAACTGATGGACAGGTTCTTGTTCTTCACGATATGCTTGGAATTACACAGGAATTCTCACCACGCTTTTTAAGGAGGTACCATAATCTTTATTCTGAAATAAAAGGCGCTGTCCAGTCATATATAAGCGATGTGAGGTCGCAGGATTTCCCGAACGAAAAGGAACAATACTAATAGGTGACTGATGGTAGAAGTATTATATGAGGATAATCACCTGATAGCGGTATATAAGAAACCATCTGATCTTTCACAGAGTGACAAGACAGGTGATATTTCTCTTGATTCCGAAGTAAAAAAATATATTGCTGACAGGTATAAGAAACCGGGTGAGGTATTCCTTGGTGTTGTTCACAGGCTCGACAGACCGGTTGGAGGGGTGATGCTTTTTGCCCGTACCTCAAAAGCACTGGAACGTCTGAATGAAATTTTCAGGACAAGGGAAGTAAGGAAAATATATCTTGCGGTTGTAAATGAGCGGCCTCCTGCCGATGAAGCTGTTCTGACTCATTTCCTTAAAAAAATTGAATCGCAGAATAAAACCTATGTATATGATAATGAGGTTAAAGGATCAAAAGAAGCATCACTTACATATAAACTGGCCGGCAGATCTGATCGTTTTTTCCTTCTCGAAATTGAACTTCATTCTGGCAGGCACCATCAGATAAGGGCCCAGCTTTCACGCATCGGATGTCCTATTAAAGGTGATCTGAAATACGGTTACCCCAGGTCAAATGACGACGGAAGCATTAGCCTTTTCGCCAGAAGGCTGGAGTTTATACATCCGGTAAAGAAAGAAAAGGTTATAATCACAGCTCATTTTCCCCAGGGAGATGTGTGGAAGCTATTCAAAAATGCTTACGAGTAAAAAGAAAAAGGGTGCACTTTTGATACACCCCCTTTCAATCGTCATGAAAGCATAAACAAAAAACTAATTCTTACTGATTATCTTTTTTCTAACTTTTTTACAGCTAAAGCGGTTTTATAAAATTGCTTGATGTAAAAGTACCCTATGTGAATTAAAACAGAGTTAAGATCAGGTTAATAAGAGTTAAGGAAAAGTTAAATCGTTATAATGAAATTATGTAATAAATTAATTTTGTGATATGAGCAAGAATAAGTTCATCGGTTTGATCTTAATGATGCTCCTGTCGCTGACAGGTATTATCTGGGTACAGATAGTATGGATCAGGAACGCCGTGAATATAAGGAATGATATTTTTAACAGGGCTGTCTTTGCAGGACTTAATGATGCAGCGAGCGCAATTGAGTCGAACCGCAAAATGAGCTTTTTCTTTGATTCGCCTATGTCGATGAATTCACCGGCAGGTGATATAACCTCATATCTGAGGGTAGGTAGTTATTCTTCAAATGATGGAAAGAACTTCTCTTATAGCGTTACAAGTCAGTCAGTTACCGGCACTGTCGATTCGAGCGGGAAAATAAAGCTTAATGATCCAGTAATAATCCGAAAGGATACCACTTTCTCCTCCGGGGCAGGGACTCCGCCAATAGATCTGTCGAAAGGACAAAGTAATTTAAGCTATTCAGGAAATGACAAGTTATCTCAGGCCGGGAAAGGTCCATTGACAGATGACAGGAAAAATTTTATCGACCGTGTAAGAAAAAGGGCAAACGAATTCCAGAATATGAGCGATCAGATGATCGCTGAAGTTTATCAGTGGGAAAAGACGATGACATTGGATAATAATGAGGTGAACTTCGCTCTTTCACGGTCATTGCATTTTTCCGGTATCGAGATTCCTTTCGAGTTTGCCGTGATCAGAGACGGGAAGGTGCAGCAGGGAACATTTAAAAAATCCGGGAAGAATGAATTCCTGAAAAGCAATTACATGGTTCAGTTGTTTCCCGATAATATCCTTAACCAGAACCTTATCCTTTCATTAATCTTTCCTGACCGGGCTAATTATGTTCTGGGTTCAATAGGATGGCTTCTTGGCGGATCACTGCTTTTTTCTTTCATTATCCTTGCAACATTTGCCCTTAGCTTGTTTTTTATTATAAGGCAGAAGAAGATTTCGGAAATGAAGTCCGACTTCCTTAATAATATGACACACGAGTTCAAGACACCTATTGCAACAATATCCCTCGCTGCAGATACTATTACTAATCCAAAGGTCATTAATGATGAAACAAGTATCAGGCATTTCGTGGGGATGATCAAAAAGGAGAACAGCAGGATGAACAAAAAGGTAGAGACGATTCTTCAGATTGCGTCTCTCGACAAGAAGGAAATAGATTTCAAATTTGAAAATGTCTCACTGCATTCAATCATTGAGAGAGCTGTTGAAACAATTGAGATACAGGTTCATCAAAAGAATGGTAAGATATCTCTGAATCTTTTAGCTGCCAAACCTGTAATTTATGGTGACTACGAGCATCTTACAAATCTTGTTAACAACCTTTTGGATAATGCGATAAAATATTCTCCTGAGACACCTGACATAAGTGTGGAGACAAAGAACAATGAAAGAGGTATAATCCTGTCTGTTGCGGACAAAGGTATAGGCATGTCAAAAAGTGTGCAGAGCAAGATATTTGAAAGGTTCTACCGGCAGAGCAGCGGGAATGTCCATGATGTGAAGGGTTTTGGACTAGGACTTAATTACGTGAGAGCAATAATCGATGCTCACAAAGGAAATGTTACTGTCACAAGCGAACCGGGAAAAGGAAGCAGATTCGATATTTTCCTGCCTTTTAACTGGGAAAACTGAAATTAATATGAAATCCCCAAAAATTTTTCTTGTTGAAGATGATCTGAGCTTTGGCTCAGTTCTTAAGTCATATCTTGAACTGAGCGACTATCAGGTCGACTGGGTTGATGATGGAAAGTATGCGGTTGAGCATTTCAGGAAGGGTGCATTTGACGTATGTATACTTGATGTTATGCTTCCTCATGTTGATGGATTCACAATTGCCGGAGAAATAAGAAAGATAAACAATCTGGTCCCGATTATTTTCCTCACGGCAAAGAAGCTTAAGGATGATGTTCTGAAAGGGTATGGAGCAGGCGGTGATGATTATGTCACCAAACCGTTTGATACTGAAATTCTTCTGGCTAAAATTAGGGCTATACTTTCCAGGCGAGATTTTCAGACAGGAACACGGGATATTTTTGAAATCGGAAAATTCGTTTTTAATGCCAGACTTAGAACCCTTACATATGGGGATGATGAAAAGAAACTTTCACCTAAGGAGGCTCAGTTGCTTGAACTTCTGGCAAATAATCCTAATGAATTGATAAGCAGAGAGATGGCATTAAAGAAGATATGGGGATCGGATGATTATTTTACTGCCAGGAGCATGGACGTTTATGTAACCAAGCTTAGAAAGTTCTTATCTGAGGATCCAGGACTGAATATTAAAAATATTCATGGTGCAGGATTCCAGCTCATAATCAGGGATGATTTATCCTGAGGCTATCCCTGCCGAACTGCAATGGCAAAAGCGAACCGACACCATCAATTACCAGGATCTTATTTTTACCCGACAGGATAATTTTTATCTGTCTTCCGGTCCTTTCCTCTTCTTCAGCGATTACCTGCCGGCAATTTCCGCAGGGCGATACGAATTCCGCAGGCAATCCTCCTTCTGTAATTGCTGCAATCGCCAATGCTACAGGTTTATCATCCGGGTAGTTAGAAACAGATCCTGCAATCACTGTCCTTTCAGCACATATACCTGACGGGAAGGCAGCATTCTCAACATTCGATCCATGGACAATTCTTCCTGATTCAAGTCTCATTGCGGCACCTACCATGAATTTAGAGTAAGGAGCATACGCCAGTCCGGCTGCCGCTCTGGCAGA
Organism: Bacteroidales bacterium; assembly: GCA_003520925.1. GTDB lineage: Bacteria > Bacteroidota > Bacteroidia > Bacteroidales > VadinHA17 > LD21. Next base: position 18,812 of record DOTV01000218.1, read on the forward strand.
AATTATAAGTTCCTGATCGTCAGCATTCAGCTCCTCAAGACTTTCATATTCCTTGTAAGAAAATGAGATATTTATAATTCTAGACATAACTCTCTTATCCAGTTTATGTTACAAAGTTAGCAAAAGAATTGAGTTTGGAGTGCCTAGAGTGCCTAGAGTACTTAAACTTATCCTTAATCATTACAACTCTAAGTACTTCAAACTCTGGTCACTTTAGATCACTTTAGGCACTTAACTATTTTTTCCTACTTTTACCTGAAATATTGTGAAAGTGAGAATTATAAAATATCTTCTATTAATTATTTTAGTATTAGCCGGACTCAATTCCTGCAGGGTTTCAAGATCGGTGGTGACACCGGTCAATATAACCGGTTCTGCAGCTAATTATATTAGCACTTACAGTGATCTGGCAGTGAGTGAGATGAGAAGAACAGGCGTACCGGCAAGCATTACTCTTGCCCAGGGTATGCTTGAATCGGATTTCGGCCGGAGTTCGCTTGCAAGACTAGGAAATAATCATTTCGGGATAAAATGCCACAATGATTGGAATGGCCAGACTATAAGACAGCATGATGACAGCCGGAATGAATGTTTCAGAAAGTACAGAAGGCCTGAAGATTCTTTTTATGATCATTCCGATTTCCTGCGGTCGGGTTCCAGGTACCGGTTTCTTTTTGACCTCGATCCTCTCGATTACAAAGCATGGGCCCGCGGCTTAAAAAAAGCAGGATACGCCACTAACCCTGAATATGCAAACATGCTGATCAGAAAGATTGAGGAAAATAAGCTTGACAGCTACGACAGGGGTTACACATCATCAATTAATAATGCTCAGGATAAAACTCCGGTAAAAGAGGAGACCGTACCATCAAAAACTTCTCAGCAAGAAACTATAACTTTTGGAGATGTTTTGGCCAGGGCCCCGCGAATACTTGAAAATAACAGGGTCCAGTATATTATTGTTAAGGATGGTGATACAAAGGAGAAACTCGAGAACGAATTTCAGCTTCTTAAATGGGAACTGGCAAGGTACAATGATCTGAACGATAATTTTATCCCTGTTCCGGGTCAGATATTATATCTCGAACCAAAACGGGAGAAGTCAGATGCCGGTCTTGAATTTCACACGACGGCTAAAGGTGAGACCATGCATTTTATCTCCCAGAAGTACGGAATTAAGTTGAAAAGTCTTCTTGAAATGAACAGAATGGCTGATGGGGATATACCTGTTCCTGGCCAGAAAATATGGATGCAATCGCAAAAACCGGCTAATTGACAGGAGCGGAGAACTCTTCTATTTTAAACCCACGCAGAAAATCTTCAGTACCAAGCCTCTTTTTACCCTCGGCCTGGAGGCTGAGTATTTTTAAAAATCCCCCGTTACAGGCTATTTTTATAAAACTTTTACAATCTGAGACAATCTGTCCCGGATGAAGGAGGTGAGGTGCTGTTTCAGGCTGGCTTTCAAATATCTTACAGGTAATGGTTCTTTTCTCGTTTTTAAAAACAGTCCTTGCACAGGGGTACGGTGAAAGACCCCTGACCAGGTTATGAAGCTTTTGTGGCTCTCTGTCCCACACTATATTACAGAAATCAGGAAAAATCTTGGGGGCAGGTTTAAGGATCTCCCCTGGCATCATAAAATTTGATTGATTCTGAGGCTTGATGAAATTCCCTGCAAGTCCCTCAAGAGTCTTAATAACTAGCCTGGCTCCATGTTTCATAAGTTTGTCATGCAAATCACCTGCATCTTCAAAAGGAAATACAGGAACTTCATGCCTAAGTAGTATGTTACCTGTATCTATTTTGTCGTCTATCAGAAATGTTGTAACACCGGTAATTGACTCACCGTTTATTATAACATGGTTGATCGGAGCTGCTCCCCTGTACTGAGGCAGGAGCGATGCGTGAAGGTTTATGGTTCCTCTGGAAGGTATCTCCCAGACTTCACGGGGAAGCATCCTGAAAGCGACTACAACAAAAACATCAGCATTCAGACGCTTCAGGCGTTCAACAAAAACAGGATTTTTTAAATTTTCTGGTTGAAGAAGAGGGAGGTAGTTTGATTCAGCAAAAAGTTTCACTGCAGATTTTGTCACACTTCTTCCTCTTCCGGCAGGTTTGTCAGGTGAAGTAACCACCGAGACAATGTTATACCCGTTCATAAGAAGTGAACCAAGAGGGGCAACGGCAAATTCCGGTGTCCCCATGAACACTACCCTTAGATTTTTCATAAATGGGATCAGACCTTTTGCCAAACAAATTTATAAAAAAAATCAATCTTTTACAATGTGTTTGTAGCAGGTAAGATTGTGCCCCATTTTGTTTGCCTTGGTTTTTAGATAGAATTCGTTATACGGATTGGAAGGTATCTCAAGAGGTACAGCCTCAACAATCTTAATGCCATAACCCTCAAGCCCGGCCCTTTTAACAGGATTATTCGAGATCAGCCTGATTTTGCCAAGCCCGAGCTCCCTCATTATGCTTGCACCGACTCCATAATCCCTTTCATCCTCGCCAAATCCGAGTTTGATATTTGCCTGAACCGTGTCCATTCCCTGATCCTGGAGCTTATAGGCTTTAATCTTATTGAACAGGCCGATTCCCCTTCCTTCCTGGCTGAGATAAATTACAACCCCTTTTCCTGCAGCTTCAACCATTTCCATGGCTTTATGCAGCTGAGAGCCGCAATCACATCTTAATGAACCGAATATATCACCTGTAAAGCATGATGAATGAAGTCTGACAAGAACTGGTTCATCCCTGGTCCATTTACCCTTGACGAGTGCAGCATGCTCCAGTCCATTGCTTGTCTGCCTGAAGGGGATAAACTCAAATTCACCATGCTCGGTAGGCAGTTTCACCAGTTCTCCCTTTTCAATAATTGTATCTCTTTCAAGAGTGTATGTGATCAGATCCCTGATTGCGATTATCTTGATATTGAATTTCTGACGCAGTTTTTCGAGATCCGGTAGCCTTGCCATTGATCCGTCATCATTCATAATTTCGACGAGTGCTCCTCCTGCCTTTA
>DOTV01000218.1:22158-30887 GCA_003520925.1 Bacteroidales bacterium
GACACCTTTCTGCTTTGCCTTAAGGGGAAAAATATGCCCCGGACGGCCAAGATCGGAAGGTCGTGTAGCCGGATTTACAAGCGCATTGATTGTAAGTGCCCTGTCTCTGGCTGAAACGCCGGTTGTCGTTTCAGGACCAAGGAGATCGACAGAAACAGTGAATTGGGTTTCATGAAGTGAGGTATTTGTTCCAACCATCATATCAAGTTCAAGTTCTTCGCACCTCTCCTCAGGCAGAGCGACACAAATAAGTCCGCGGCCATGTTTAGCCATGAAATTTACGGTTTCCGGCTTAATGAGCTCAGCTGAACAGATGAAATCCCCTTCATTTTCCCTGTCCTCATCATCTACGACCATCAGGAGCTTTCCGTTTCTTATATCATCGATGGCCTCTTCAATCGTATTTAGCTTAATTTTCATGTTTATCAATATTATTGCCTTTCATTGGCAGTATTGCGCCGTATTCCGAGTATAAAAATCCGGTACAGGTAGTCTTTTATTTTTTTATAGAAAGCTATGTAAGTGTCAACATTCATAATTACTGAATCAGTTGAAGCTTTATATGTAAGAAACAAACCAACCGGTAAAAGGATGTATGTTGATGCCCACATTCCTGATATCGTGCTGACAAGATTTTCCTCAACCAGTTTCTCTCCTGAAAGTGATATGACGTACCAGATCACAAAAAACAGAATAGAAATGACAGCGGGTGTTCCTAAGCCTCCTTTCCTTATTATAGCTCCGAGAGGTGCCCCGATAAGGAAGAATACAAGGCAGGCTACCGATAGTGTGAATTTCTTGTTCCAGTTGACCTCATAGCGTTTTATGAATCTGACATCATTATGAAGGATTTCATTCTGCGTGGTCAGATAGTTACTTGCGCTTTTAACATTTGAGACAGCCAGTGAAATAGCTGTCTTTTTCTGAACGGCAATCAACGAATCATAGAGGGCTTTGGTGTCGAAGACCAGCCTGGGTGATGATTCTTCACCCTGCCTTTCATAATTGTTCTCGTTGAAATTTCTACCGGTGTACAAAAGCGATGTTGAGTATTCCCTGAAGTTGTCATCAACACGATTCTTATATCTTTTATTCATCGAATCAATTTCATGGGTGAGCTGGGCTATATTCTTCATCGCCGAGTTGGTCTTGAAGAGATCTATCTCGGTTCGTTCCAGATCGAATCCTGAAAGTGATACCACCAGGGTCTGCTCTTTAAATACATCTTTTCTGAAAGGGTATTTTTTTTCTGACCGGCCAGGATCCTGCTCAGGCATTTCAGCGTAAGAATAGCCATTGTACAGCACCATTGACATGGCTGTTTCATCGGGGCTTACTCTCATATAACCAGAGTCGGCATAAATCACATCGCTGTTTCCCTTGCTTTTGCGATGATCATATATGAATACTTTATCGAGCCGGTTTGTGGCAGGATCTTTTGAAGTTACTTTTATACTGAATCCGTCAATATCATTGTTGAAAGTTCCGGCCTGGAGATTTATGTCAGGGCGTTTCCGTCGAATATCCTGAAGAAGGGTCCTTGCCTGCCTGTTGGAGTAGGGTAGAACATTGTTGGAAAAGAAAAAGGAAACCACACAGATCGCGGAGATTAATATGACAAGAGGTCTCATGATTCTTCCCAATGGTATACCTGATGATTTGAGTGCCGTAAGTTCACTGTATTCACCCATATTGCCGAATGTCATCAGTGAAGCAAGAAGAATGGCAAGAGGAAGAGCCATCGGGACAAATGTAAGCGAGAACTGGAAAATGAGTTCTGCTACTATCCCTATCTCCAGACCCTTACCGGCAAGTTCATCGACATACATCCATAGGAATTGAAGGATGAGGATGATAAGAACGATGAAGAATGTCAGAATAAGCGGTCCTATAAAGGATCTTAAGACAAATAAATCGAGTTTCTTCAATACCCTTGATTTTTCAACCCGCAAAGGTACGGTTTTTTGGTTATTTATTCTAAAAGTCCAGAATTGTATTTTGCAGAATCGCCGACCTTGTTTTATTATTATAAATTATTAGTTAATAGCCTGGATTCAGACCTTCAGCGAGCCGCGGAACCCTCTCGCACCATAGTAAGATTCTGCACCATTGTGATATACGAAGACATGGTCATAACGGCGATCGCAAAAGAGTGCACCGCCGAGATTTCTGATCACGGTGGGTGTTTTCACCCAGCTCGAAGTTTTTCTATCGAAACTTCCAAGTCTCTGCAATTCTCGGTATTGCTCTTCTGTCAATAGTTCAATGCCCATGTTATCTGCCATATCCATGGCGTTATCTTCCGGCTTATGTTCTTTCCTTGATTCAAGGCCCTGGCGGTCGTAACAAATGCTTCTTCGGCCTTCAGGACTTTCTGCTGAACAATCGTAAAAAACATAATCGCCAGTCTTAACATCAATACCAACTACATCCGGTTCTCCACCAGTTCTTTCCATCTCATTGAGTGACCAGAGTTTTTCTCCCGCAGACGGCTTATCCAGTTTGGCTTGTATACTGATCCATTCGATACCTTTGTGACGGTTCATGTTTTTCTCAAAACGGGCTTTCAATACTTTCAGCAGTGCTTCGCGCTGTGAAGGTGACAATGTCTTTTTTGCTTCAATGTCTGACATGGTTTTACAAGTTAAGAAAACATGATTCATGTTTATAGTTAATATAATAACAGATTATCAAAGGTATTGTTGATGCTCATTTGTTCTTAATTACCTTGTTATTCTCAAATTCTTCCTGGTATTCAATTTTATCATCTTTACCGTAACGGATCATTGATCCATTTTTTTTACTATTCCTGAAGTTTGCAATCTGCCATAATTGTCCGGTTTCCCTGTAAAAGGTCCATTCCCCTTCCATTAAGTTATTAATAAATGGTCCCTGAGCTTTAATTTTACCATTTTTGTAGAAAAAGGTAAGCTTTTCACCGGTCATCGAATAAACTGGTTGTCCGTTTGTATAAAGTTTCTTTTCAAGCATATTGCTGATTTTATTGTATTTACGTACGTAATAGAAAATGTACGCAGTGATCTCCTTGGTTCAGGCAGACCCAAGTTCGGTCTGATTACTTTTAATCAAACATCATTTATCGCGTTTTTGATAAAGTAACTAAGCTTGTATTTGTCAAGCGCCCCATTTGTTCTGACACCACTGCAAACATCAATAGCATATGGTTGTACTTCTTCGATTGCCTGTCTGATGTTTTCAGGTTTCAGCCCTCCTGCCAGGATAACCGGGCATTTTGCATTTTCACGAATCTGTCTGCTTAATTTCCAGTTATGAATCCTGCCGGTACCTCCCAATTCCTTTATTTTCAAGTTAGGGTTTCCGCTATCGAGCAATAACGCGTCAACTCTTCCTGAAAGTCTTATTGCCAGTTCGACCGATTCTGAACTGATAACATGAATTACCTGAACCAGCTTGACTGAGGGCAAAGTTTCCCTGATTTGAGAGTAGGTTCCCTCTGACAGTAAATCGACAATTTGAATTGTATTTGTATTGGTTCTACCGTGATGTTTAATTATCTTCTCTGCTGAAGTTTCGCTTGTCAGGAGGAAAGTCCCGACCAATGGTGGAACAGCTTGAGCAATTTGTCTGATTAATTCATCAGGGATTGGCCCCGGTCCGCTGGGCATTTTTGCGACAAGGCCGATAGCATCAGCGCCAGCCGCGATTGCTGTTTTTGCTTCGTCAATGCTGCTGATACAACAGATTTTAATACGTATTCTCATAAGTAAGTCTATTTAGGATCAGTAACTTGCGATTAGGACAGACTTAATATTCTTTTCTTTTGACCTTGTAATAGTTCTTTATCATCTTTCCGAACACTTTGTCTTTTTTACGTTTTTCGGCAACAGTGGTTTGAAATCTTTCCTGTTCTTTTTGAATTTTCTGATAATTGTCATACGAATGTTTGTCGACAGCGCCATTGTTCAGAGCCTCAATAACCGCACACCCGGCTTCATTAATATGCTTACAGTCAGGAAATTTGCACATAAGCGAGATGTTTAAGATATCCTGAAAAGTTGTTTTAATTCCCTCAATGTTATCGGTCATTCCCAGTTCTTTCATTCCCGGGGTATCGATTATAATTCCCCCGTTTTCCAGAACAAATAATTCACGGTGGTCAGTAATGTGCCTTCCTTTATTTGTGCTATGACTTATATGTCCGGTTTTTAAAATATTCTTCTTTAACAAGTTATTTATCAGGGTTGATTTACCAACACCTGATGATCCTACTACACAATATGTTTTACCGGTCTGTATAAAATTCAATATCTGGTCAAGTCCTTCAAGAGTCATGTTACTAAGAAGGATAAACTTTACTTTCCTGTCTCTTTTTTTTAGGTTGATTATTGCGTCCTGAATTTCTTTTTCAGTGGACAAATCAATCTTGCTAATGACCAGAACTGGTTCAATGTTAGCGGAATAACAGATCGTCAGATACCGTTCAAGTCTGTTAATACTGAAATTGTTATTTATTGACTGAATAATAAAAGCCACATCAATATTGGTCGATATTATTTGTATTTCTCCAGATTTGCCAATAGCTTGTCTTTCAAGGATTGATTTTCGCGGAAGAATTTTGTGAATGATTGCCTGATCTGCGTCATAGGTAGTAATTGCTACCCAGTCTCCTACTGCAGGGTAATCAGCTCTTGAGTTTGCCGAGAATCTCAGGTTACCTGTAATTTCAGCTTCAAATTCATTATTCCCGTCAGAGACAACATATCTTTCCCGATGTTCCTGAGTCACTCTGGCAATTGAAAAGTTTGAAGGTACCGTGTCTTTAACAAAGTCAGACAGATCTTCAGTAAAGCCAATGTCGTAGAGATTCATTTTAGACACTATTTGATTACCCGGAAATTTTTATTTTTATCATATAAATATATCTGATTTTTTGCAATTGGACGACTAACCCTTTTTGCCAGCCAGCAGTTGGACTATAGTGCAAATCCTGCCGGGGGTGAATGCAAAAATCATTAAAGTCAGCCCCCGCAACCAGGATCTTTATAATTATTGCGATGTAGTCAGCACATAGATTTTTCGCGAGAGATATTCGAGCCGTTTTGGTTTTGAGTTAATTTTCCTCCGAAACATATGAAACCTTAAGGAAATTTGGATCTAATGATTGAATGTCTAGTTTGTATTTGGTGTTTCCTCCCCAGTATCCGACGCTTATCTGTATCAGTGTGTCATTTATAATATTCCATGTACCTGGATATTCTGCATAGGAAATTGGAGGAGTTCCGCACCACCCTGAGTTCTTTTTTTCTGTCATGGTTCCATCACTGTTAAATTTATAACAATGATTCTCAGTAAACTCATTACTGCGGATAAAGACATTGTCATTTTCGTTATAATCGGAATAATTCCAGGTGCCTATAAGTAGATTGCCAGGATCGATTTGAATGTTATCTTTAGAACATCCAATTGAGATAAATAGCAGGGTACAAATAATTATCAAATTTTTCATAAGGTAGTTTCCGGACAGGGCACAAATATTATACCAATCGTTTAAAGTAAAGCATTCTCACTATCACTTGGCTTGTTCAAAATTCATCTTTTTTCGAAAGATTTTTATTTTAAATTCTCCTTCTGATATTGGCAATAAGCTTCCGGTTGAAGATTCAAGCATACCATTAAATGTACCTGTAAGAATATCATCTGTTTTGTCAGTAATAATAAAAACACATTTCTGAAGATAATATGCCAGTGAATAGTACGAAGGATCGCCCCAATTCCCACGATATAACGGGTAGAAACATATTTGGGGATACTTTCCGTACACCTCAGGCAATGGCTGATTAACAGGCAAAGAATCCAATGAATATCCTGTAAGAAAAATTGCAATTACAAAAATTGAATCAGATCTGAGAATATTAATATTATTAACCGGAGTATTCTTAAATTCTCCATATGTGAAAATATTTGATAAACTGTCAACTGGTTGAACTTTTTCTATCTGCTGATCAAATGTTCTGTAATAATCACCAAAGTAGGCCCTTATACTTCCCAAAGGTACCGGCGTATTGGGTTTTACATCTTTTTGATGCCGGGGAAGGGGAGGGCTGGAGTATTCAATTGTAACTTTATCACATGCTGTAATAATAAAGAATAGCGAAATGAACAGATATTTATGCACGGCTGGCTATTTATTTATCTGACACAAATATTATACCAGAACAAGGTTCCAAATGAGATTAAAAATAATTCCTGTTTTACTTTAGTGTGACCGGAGCGAAACTTTAAGTCAATCAATCGGATAAAATTATAATTACTGATTAATCAGTCATTGATATAGCATATGCTTTCAATCTCATTTTCTGATAATGCCCGGTCAAAAACGGCTAACCCTCCTATAAGTCCTTTAAAGAAATTGCCCATTCCGGACTTAAGCAGAACAGCTCCAACAGTAAAATCAGATCCATTGTTACCGATACCATCAGGAAAAAAATAAGGATTCTTAGTTTTAAACAGACCTTGAGGATAACCTTCAAATCCGGCAGTATTACTGATCAGTTCAGGATCACGGGCTTCAAATACTCCATTTAAATAGGATTTTATGTATTTTCCATCATATGTAAATGCAGCTGTGCACCATTCATTCTTTGGGACTTTTTGTCTACTTGCCGAGTAGTCGATTGAATATGGAAAGGGCGGTGTAGGTTTTCCGGTCCTGGAGATGTGTCCACATACCTGATCCTTTCCATTGTAATGTGGCAGCGAGATAAACAGACCATATTGCCTTTTCCCTCCATCCTGGTATTCATTCCACATTCCACCCACAAAACCGGTTTGCTCTCCGGTCCATTTTATCCAGGCAATTACAGTAACTTCACTCTTGTCTCCAGAAATGTTAAGTGGTCCGGTTTGTGAATGGGGGAGGGTCAGGTAGTTGGTACCATCAAGTAAAATCGAATATCCTGAAATAGGACCTTCATTAGCTCTTTTTATCCTGCCATCCGACTCTATTAATGATAATTCGTCATGACCTAAAGCTACTCTTTTTTTCCCGGCCTTTTCATTGAACTTCCAAAGAGAGACAAATCCATCCATAGATTGTATCTTTTTGATAAGAACCCCGTTCTGTTTTCTCAGGTTTTTCTGTCCATCTAATCCTTGAAAATGAGGGCAAAAAGACATCAGTATCAGGAATATTAAAATTAGACCGGCTCTAAACATATTGCGAACTGGTTGTTAACAAAAGAACATATTTTGCCATGGTTAAAAAAAATTGTCCCTGAACCTGGAATTATCTTTCGAAGGTAAACAGACTTGGTTTTTAAGGATTAACTTACTATATAAAAATGACTGGATATTTAATATTTATAATTAAGATATGAAGAATCTTGTTTTAATATCCCTTTTTGAAGAAGAACCTGATCTTTTGGCAATGGCCAATAATCATCATCTTTATGATTATAAACAACCCCCTTCATAAAAGCCCTGAACTTTGTATCTCTCTGAATATAATCATTTAGGACCTCTTCATCGATTCCCCAACGCCGCAGATCAAGGAAACGATGTCCCTCAGTTGCAAATTCAAGCCTGGTTTCCATTCTGACAGCTTTTCTTGCTTCGGTTATGGAAGAGAAAGCTGGATGTCCTTGAGGATATGGTTCCACCTTATAATTAGCAGCAGGCTTTGACCAGTCAACCACCGGATTAGTTCCAGGGTTAACATAACTGGTGCAAAGTCCCATAACCGGACTGCTGTTTTTTGCCCTGTTCCTGATCTGATTGACAAGATTCCTTGCGAGTTCAAGATCGCCATCTTCAACTGCGACTTCTGCTCTCCATAACAGAACATTTGCAAGACGGTACATCCTGTAATTTTTGCCATTGGAAAAACCTGTGCCAAACAGGTTCAGGCTTTGTTCACTTTTAAAGTGCATGTACTTCTTTGTCATATAAGGACCACCGTTATTCTGTTCACGGATCCAGTCATCCCCGGGATGAATTCCCCATCCGAGGAAATCGACTCCCCTGCGTGCTATTGTCCAGTCGACACGAAGATCGAGGAGGTGACCGGTAGGGACAAATGTTTTGTTGCTGCCCAAGCCCATATCATTTGCCAGTGATTCACGTTCTGCAATATCCAGAACAGGTAAGCCATCAGCTGTTACCTGGAATGCTTCAAAAAGGCATTGTGATGGCTGAAAGAATCCCCATCCACCACAGCTTGCTGGACCTTTCTGATGAAAAACAACACCTGAAATTAATACAGAAGAACGAGTTGTTGAAGTAGTAGATGCCTGTATCTCAAAAATAGACTCACTGTTATTTTCGTGCGTCATGTCGTAGTTATCATAGAAATTGCCAGCCAGGGAAAAACCACCATTATTTATTATATCGTCGAGCAGAGCTTTTGCCTCATTGAATTCTTTCTGATACATATGTGCGTGAGCTTTTACGGCTTCAGCTGCATATTTGTGTATACGGCCAACCTCCCCGAGAGGATGAGTGGGAGGAAGATTATCTATGGCAAACTGAAGGTCATCTTCAATCTGGTTCCACCCAGGATCAGAGTTTGGAACATATTCCGGCAGCACTGGTGCAAGTTCAGCTTTTGTCCTGATATATGGAATCTTTTCAAAAACCTTATTTGCCTGAAAATGAAACCAGGCTCTCAGGAATTTTGCTTCTGCCTCGATCTGAGTTGCTCTGGGTTCGGGAATTGGCCTGTCTCCGTTCTGGTTTCCAGCCAGACATTC
>DOTV01000050.1 GCA_003520925.1 Bacteroidales bacterium
AACTATTTTTATTCTGGTGAAAATTATCTTCTCAACTATTTTGCCGATACTATATCCAATTCACTTGTTGCGGCAACAAAGGCAGCCAATGAGATTTACCAGAAAGGGGTCAGTGCAAATCCAAATGATCCGTTGAACTACATAGGGCTGGCAAAAGTTGCAAATTTCCTTGGCGATGATGCCAAGGCAGCTGAAATGCGAGCCAAGGCCAAAAGTTTTCTTTTACCTTATAAAAATCTCAAAAAGATAAGTCCTCCTGCAAAGGATTATGCCTTTGCACTTGCAAAAATTGCCGAGTCGTATGCAAAGGAAGGCAAAGTTGATACCTCCGTGGTTCTTCCTCTGATAAGGCAGGCTGTTAAAATTGATTCCAAAAATGCAGAGATATACCTGATTGCCGGCGATCTATACATTATGGCAAATGACGGGACTAACTCAATTAAGAACTATAATCTCGCACAGTTTGCCGACCCGCAGTCTCCAACCGCAGCAATGAAGATTGGTACTATTTATTCAAAAGGACGGGCTTTACCGCAGGCTATTGATAACTTCGAAGAAGCAATCAGGCTTAATGCAAACTATGCTCCTGCCTATCGCGAACTTGGCCAGGTATACTGGCGTGCAGGGCGTCTGGAGCAGTCAAAAACTAATTTCAAGAAATATCTTGATCTCACAGAGGGTAATATTCCCGCAAAAACAAAATATATAAACTCACTCTTTTATGCCGGTGATTATGATGAGGTCGTAAAGAATGTCGAGGAAGTACTTGCGGTAGATCAGTCGAGAGGTTATATGAACCGTCTTGCCGGTTATTCATACTATGAGAAGGATAATCCTGACTATGAAAAAGCCTTTCAATATATGGAGAAGCTTTTTAAAACTGTCGACAAAGAGTCAATTATTCAGAAAGACCACCATTATTTGGCAAGGATCCTTATGAAGAAGAATCAGAACTATCCAAAAATGGTCGATGAATTAACCAGTCTGAAAAACCAGCTTGACAAAGAGAAATCAAGGCTTTCAACAGCTACAGCTGCAAATAAACCAAAATTCGCGGCTTCAGTTGATGAGCTTACGAAAAAGGTAGGAACTCTGGAAAACGGTGTTGCAGCCGCTAATAAAGAGCTCGACAGAGGTTTCGCAGAATATAATAAAGCCTTTAACTTCAAACGGACCGATCCTAATGCACCACTGAGCTCTCTTGAGAGATCAATACTGAGCGAAATGGCCTCAAATTTTTATACATACAGAAGGTATGACTCTGCAGCCAAGACCTGGGCAAAACTTATAGATCCTGCCAAGGAAAACAATTTAGCCGACTACATGCAGGTCGGAAGAGCTTATTATAACGGGGAAAAATATAAAACTGCCGATTCATTATTCAGCGCTGTAATTAAAAAATCGCCCGACTATCTGCCTGCTTATGTCTACACTGCACGCACCTATTCCAGAATGGATCCTGATACAAAACTGGGTCTTGCAAAACCAAAATTTGAAAAGCTTCTGAGTGTTGCTTCAAAGGATTCTGTGAAGAATGAAAGTGAAATGATGGAAGCCATGAGATACCTTGGTTACTACAATATGGAAAACGGTAATTATTCGAAAGCAAAGGATTATTACAACAGGATGATAAATCTTAATTCGCAGAATAAAGAAAACAAGATCGCGGGTTATAACGGACTAGGAAGTCTTGAGACAAAAGCTGCCGGACAGGAGAAGACCCTTGAAGGGAAACTTGGGTACCTGGCTAAATCAGCTGAAGCTTACGAAAAGATAATTGCCATTGATCCAGCAAACGCTTCTGCAAAAAGTAACCTGAACTGGATAAGGGAATACCAGGTATCAGTAAAGAAGGGGATTAATCCCAATGAAATCAAGGGCATTGTAACCGATAAAGCCGGGAAACCAATTGCCTATGCATCAGTAAGGGTGAAAGATACCGCCGCCGAGAACCTTACAAATGCGAAAGGGGAGTATAAGTTTGAAATTCCGCAAGACTCTGAATTCCTGATAATCAGTGCAAAAGGCTATAAGAGCCAGGAAGTTGCAATTACAAAGCTAAGAGTTTATAATGTAAAACTGGAACAGTAAAGGCTGAAGGCATCGGGCGACAGGTAGCTGATAGCTGGAAGCTGTGGGCTGGGAGCTCAAAACTGATAGCTAAAAAAGTGGTTTATTGAATAGGGTTAACAGTTCGTTAAAGGGTCATAGGATTTGGGGGAAAATGTAACCATTCTAAATATTTGACAATATTTTATTGAGCTATTGGAAAAAAACAATTGAAAACATATATTTGCAAGTCAACAAAATTTTAACCTAACCAAAATCGATAAAAATGAGTAAACAAGGAAGTTCTTTTAAAGAAACACTGCAGAACGTATTTGCAGTAAGCGCTATTTTAATAGCTTTTGTGGTTTCCTACATTTTGTTCACACAAGTGATGGGGAACCCTGTTAACTTCGAAGGCGGCAACAATGAAAAGGCTGCACTTGAAGGTAACTTTTTAGGAATTATTTATAGGGGAGGTTTTATTGTGCCTGTTCTTATGACCTGCGTGCTTACACTTATCATTTTCATTATTGAAAGGATAATTACGCTCTCGAGGGCAAAAGGTAAAGGCAGACTGAACACCTTCGTCCGTAACCTGCAGGACCTGCTGGCACAGGACAAAATTGAAGAGGCTCTTGATGCTTGCGACAAGCAGAGAGGTTCACTTGCAAATGTTATGAAAGCCGGCCTTTCACGTTACCGTGACCTTCAGAATGACAAGGACCTTGAAAAAGATCAGAAGATCCTGTCAATTCAGAAATCATTTGAAGAAGCTACAGCGCTTGAACTTCCTATGCTTTCAAAAAACATGGTTATCTTCACTACACTTGCTTCAATATCTGTATTGATTGGTCTTATCGGAACTGTTCTTGGCATGATCCGTGCATTCGCCGCTCTTGCACAGTCAGGTGCTCCTGATGCTCTTGCCCTTTCACAGGGTATTTCTGAAGCTCTTGTTAATACCGCATTCGGTATTACAGGTTCAACATTGTCAATTATCGCGTTCAACTATTTCAGCTCAACAATTGACGCCTACACATTTAAAATTGATGAAGCAGGTTTCAGTCTGACACAGAATTTTGCTGCCTCACTGAAAAACAAGTAATGATGAATCTTTTGGTTAATAATCACTAAAAAGAAAAAAGATGCCAAAGATTAAATTACCAACCAAGTCGCCCCATATTGACATGACGCCAATGGTTGACCTGTTCTCAGTGGTACTTATATTCCTTATGCTTACCACAACAATGAGACAGCCCGAACCGGCCAATGTTGATACGCCCTTTTCTATATCCGAAACAAAGATGGATGATTTTAATTCAATGACTTTCCTGCTTGCACCCGATGGCAAAGTTTTTATGAATTTTGATAACGGACCAGATACTCTTCTTGCATACAGGCCTAAAATCCTGGCTGAGATGGGAAAAAGGTACGGCATCGAATTCACACCTGCAGAGCTGAGGAATTTCCAGGAACAAATGTCTTCAATGGGCGTTCCAATAATGCAGATGAAGGAATGGCTGAATACAACTGATAATAACCTGAGGACGAGTTTGCAGACTGGAATTCCGATGGACTCAACTGATAATCAGCTGGCAAACTGGATCCTTTGTGCAAGACAGGTGAATCCGAATATCAAAGCTTCGATCAAGGGAGATACAAAAACCAAATTTGAAGTTGTCGAGAAAGTCCTTGATATTCTTCAGGATAAAAATGTAAACAGGTTTAATCTGATTACAAATCTTGAAGAGGCTAAAATAAACCTTGAAGAAATACAGCAGTGATATGGCAGAGATAATTGTTGAAGAAAAAGGAAAAGGCGGAAAGAGGAAAGCAAAAAAACATGCTCCTCATATAGATATGACCCCGATGGTTGACCTTATGTGTCTGCTGATAGTATTCTTTATGCTTGTAGGTGCTATGACCAAATCAAAGGTCATGGAGATCATCCTTCCTGAGAGGATCAAGGATCCTGCTAAACAGGAGGCTCCCAGGATCTCTGCCAGCCGTACTCTGAATATTTTACTTGGTCCAGATGGCAAAGTTTACACTTACCCGGGATCGGTAAAACCTGAGGAATATAGTGCCGTTCCACCTATTCTTCCTCCGCTTACAGAGACAGATATGAGTGCAGAAGGTATCCGGAAAATCCTGGTCGAAAGGAACAGAACTCTTGCAAAAAGACTTGCAGAATTCGATCAACAGGTTCTTTCTGGTAAAATACCGATATCTCAGGATTCTGCCCGGGCTACAAAAAGCAAGATGAAGAATGATGACGATACAGGGCCAATTGTACTTATAAAAGCATATAAGAATGCTAATTACGGTAATTTCGTGGATATCCTCGATGAAATGAATATCTGTGGAATTGCCCGTTATACTTTCGTGAAAATCGCCTGGTATGAAACTCTGATGATAGAAAAGGCTGCAGGAATTGCACCCACTGTCACTGCTTCAGCCAAATAAACCGTAAACCTTAAGAAAATGGCAAAAGAAAAGATTAAAGCACCTGCCTTTGACGAAATTGTTTTTGAAAACAGAAACAAGGAGTACGGAGCCTATTCACTGCGTAAAAAGTACAGCCGTAACGTTATTATTGCCCTTCTCATAGGCATAATTTTGATATGTACTGCTATAATCGGACCTTATCTGAATACAAAAGCCGCAGAAAAAAAGGCTAAACGTGCAGAAAGAACAGTTGAGATCAAGATGGAAAATCTCGATACACCCGCTGAACAGGTCGCACCACCTCCTCCACCACCTCCTCCACCACAGGATGTTGTACAACAGTCAAGATATGTACCTCCTGTAGTTGTTGACTCGATCAAACCGGAAGATAATGTACAGCTTATGACTGCAGATCAGGCTCAGGTTGAAGTAAAGGACGAAGAAGTTGTTGAAGCAGTTCAGGTTGTTACTGAGGAAGTCAAGGAAGATGTGGATGCTGCTGAACCATTCGTGGTCGTTGAGGAAATGCCCATGTTCCCTGGTGGTGAACAAGCTCTGCTTGCATATATCGGAGAACATACACAGTACCCGGAAGTTGCTAAGGAAAACAACATCCAGGGAAAGGTAATCGTTAGATTTTGTGTGACTTCAAAAGGTGGCGTCGATAAAGTTGAGATCCTTAAGGGTGTTGACCCTGAACTCGACAAAGAGGCCATCAGAGTTGTAAAGACACTTCCTACGTTTAAACCAGGCAAACAGGGTGGAAAACCTGTTCCTGTTTGGTACATGGTACCAATAAACTTTACTCTTAAATAAATAAGATTCCAAATTATTATTAAAAGCCGGATCATTTGGTCCGGCTTTTTCATGTAAATATATTCACCCCCAACTCCCTCTCTGCTCTGCAAAGAGGGGGCTTAATTATTTATTACAAATAACTTCCCCCTCTCTACTTAGTAAAGAGGGGGATAAAGGTGGTGAGTACATGTAAAAAACTGGGCGTTAAGATTTAGCTTCTATATTCCTAATTCTTTCTTCAGCAGGGCCACAAAATTATCAATATCCTCCTCCGCTGTATCCCAGCTTGTCATAAGCCTGTATTCTGAAGTATACTCATTCCATGGATAGAAAAAGTATGTTTTACTAACCTTCTCAGCAACCTCTTTTCGCATTATTGCAAATACGCCATTTGATTGTACTGCCTGGGTAATCTTAATCTCTTTCAGATCCTTTATCTTTTCAGCAAGAAGAAGTGCCATTGAATTTGAATGTCGGGCATTTTTTCTCCACAGTTCATTGGAGAAATATGCTATGTACTGGGCAGAAATGAACCGCATTTTTGATGCAAGTTGCATCCCCTGCTTTCTGATATATTTAAAATCCTTCGAAATACCAGGTTTAAGAAAGCAGACTGCTTCCCCATACATCATGCCATTCTTGGTTCCGCCAAAAGATAGAATATCAACACCGGCAACGGTTGTAAATGCTTTAAAAGGAAGTTTAAGCGAGACTGCTGCATTTGCTATTCTTGCTCCGTCCATATGAAGCAGCATACCCCTGTCATGGACAAAATCAGCCAGTGCTTTGATTTCTTCTGAGGTATAAACGGTACCCATTTCTGTAGTCTGGGTGATTGAAACCACCTTAGGTTGAGAGTGATGTTCAAAATCAATACCATGCATGTGCTTTGTAAGCATTTCAGGCTTAATTTTACCGTCAGGGGTTTCAACAGTAAGGACTTTGCAGCCTGTAAATTTTTCAGGAGCACCACATTCGTCCTGCTCTATATGTGCGGTAAAAGCCGTGATTATTGAATTCCACGATCGCGTTACACCGCTTAAACCAAGAACGTTTGCTGCAGTCCCGGTAAACACAAAAAAAGTCTCAGTTTCCCTCCCGAAATGTTCTTGAAAAAGTTCTCCGGCCTTTTCAGTGTAAGGATCAGAACCGTATCCGACAACGTGCCCTGCATTTGCAGATTCGATCGCCTTTAGTATTTCCGGATGGACACCGGAGTTATTGTCACTTGCAAATCCTCTTTTTACAATCTTCTTTACCATTAAAACAATTACCTAAGTTCTGCCATTTACAATATTTCCCATATACTCCCGTGCAAGCCTGGCCTGTTCATGTACAAACTCGATACCGGCACGGGTGTGATCTTCATTTAAAACCGGATGACAGAGCTCAAATGTAAAATAACCGTTATAACCTATTTCCCTCATCAAACCAATATAATGATCATAATCAGGGATCATGCCTCCTGCGTAATAATCAAGCACCCTTGGCTTGATCGTGCCGTTGGCATCGCGGTAATATTCTCCACCGAAATGCGAATGTACCTGGAGTTTATCGATTGTATGAACAGCATTGGCAACATAGCCTTTATCGAGATTTTCAAATATTGGCAGGTCCAGGCATATTTTCAGCCAGGGTGAGTTGACTTCCTTTACCAGATCCATCGTATCACGCCAGCCTCTTATAAGGGGAGCATGGTTTTGAAGCACCATTACCACGCCATTCTCCTCCCCCATTTTAGCAGCTTCCCTGAGACAATCCTTAACAAAATTATACCTGTCAAGACGTGTGGCAAATGGAAACTGTCTCTGAAAAGTATAGAATTCACTGCCTCTTGTAAGGTCGTATGTTCCGACGCCCTCATGGATAGGAACTCCCGGCCATGCTGCAAATAATCTGACGAATTTAGCTCCAAGGTCTTTTGCAAGTTTTGCAGTTTCACTCACCATTAACAGCTGGCACTCCCTGTGCTCAGGGACCGGACTTGAAAAGTCATTGTTGGCTGCTACAGCCGGGATTTCGAGTCCGTACTTCTGGAGCGAATTCTTCATTTCATCTCTTTTTCGCTTATCCAGATCAAGAGGACAACCCATTGGGCGCTTATTATCAAGCTCAACTCCATCGAATCCAAACTCCTTTGCCTGCTTGCAAAGCTCATCAAAGGTAAGTGCGGGGCCTTCATACCAAACACCGCCATATGTTATTGAATATAGCCCTATTTTTATCTTAGAGGCACCTGGCTGCTTCATAGCCTTTGTGGATGGCTTATCCTGCAGACTGGCATTGACACCTCCCAGGACGGCTGCTCCTGCCGCCGCACCTGATGTTTCGATGAATTTTCGTCGATTCATGACAATTGTTTTTTGGTTTTATCTGATCTTTGATCCTCTTACAGCGAAGTAAGTTATATAGGCATAATATACAAAGAGGCAGCAGATTGCTGCTATCAGACCAACACCTCTCTGAATACCTCCCATCATAATCGGCAGCAGGGCAGCACCTATTACGGATGTGGCAATTACGCCCGAACCAACCTTTGAATGAGGTCCGAGATCCTCAAGAGCAAGGTTATAGATACATGGCCACATAATAGAGTGCATTAAACCGGTTCCGAGGAACAGAACCAGTGCAACCCAGTTCATTCCCATCCCGCCAAGAACAAGTGAAACAAACAACATTAAGGCTCCTGCAACCGCATTGAAGCTCAATATTTTGCTTGCAGTATACTTCCTGAGGATAAATATTCCGGCAACACGACCCACCATAAGTCCGGCCCAGTAATAAGCCAGCAGTTTTGTCCGCATTTCACCATCGAAATTGAAGTTCAGCTTTGCAGAATAATCTGCAAAGAAACTCGGGATCCCTATTTCAACGCCCATATAGAAAAAGATTGCCAGAGAACCAAGCCAAAGATGCGGGTATTTATATGCACTCGATTTGATTTTTTTTGCGGCCCCCTCTGAAACTTCATTTTCTTTTATTTCAGGCAGTTTCAGGAAAAACATAATCACAACAATTACCAGGGTAACAATTCCTATACCTGCAAACGGGCCCTGTACAGTCTTAGGATCAGCAGCACCTTCGGTATTTGCGGAAACAATAAGCATAGAGACGAATATAGGAGCAATAACCGTTGCAACAGAGTTAAGTGCGTTTGTAAGAGTCAGACGACTGGCGGCTGTCTCAGGGCTGCCCAGAGCGTTTACATAAGGATTTGCAGCTACCTGGAGAATAACAACCCCAATTGCAAATACAGATACGGCACTAAGGAACCCATAATATCCTGCTGCGACACCAGGAATGCAAAGGAAGAACCCAAGACTTATAAGTCCGAGTCCGGCAAGAACCCCATTCTTATACCCGATACGGTTAAGCAGGTAACCGACAGGTATTGAAAGGATATAAGCGCCATAAAAAAAGGTGTTAGGTAGTTGTTTTTCTACCTCGTTCAGACTGAAGGCATCCTTCAGATAATTAATCAGCGAGTTGTTCATGGTCGTGATAAAGCCAAGCAGGAAAAACATAGTGGCCATCACAATCAGTGGAAACAGGTAATTGTTTTTTTCGGTTGTCATATTTTCAGGTTTAAGGTTATAAGAATTTATAGATACAGGTATGCTTGTACTCTTCACCCGGGTTCAGAATTGTGGATGGGAAATGAGTCTTATTTATGGCATCGGCAAAATGCTGGGTTTCAAGACAGAATGCCCATCTTCTTCCATACTTCTTACCGCCTTTGCCTTTTTCACCATTGATCCAGTTAGCAGTATAAAGCTGTAGTCCCGGCTGGGTAGTATAAACCTCCATTACACGGCCCGAATGGGGATCCCGGGCTACTGCGGCCAATCCAAGGGAACCGTTCCGGTGGTTTAATACCCAGTTATGATCATACCCTGCGCCGAATTTAAGCTGCTCATCATCCTTATCAATTTCCAGTCCAATTTTCTTTGGTCTTGTAAAATCCATCGGGGTTCCGTTTACTTTGAGAATCTCACCGGTCGGAATATTGGTTTCATCAGTCGGTGTAAAGAAATCTCCGTTTATCATTAATTCCTGATCATAAATACTCCCCGATCCTTCCCCGGCAAGGTTAAAATATGAGTGCCCGGCTAAATTCACGACTGTCGGTTTGTCGGTAGTTGCATGATAGTCAATTCTCACTTCACCGGCATCAGTAAGTGTGTATATCACTGATACTTTGAGATTTCCCGGATAGCCCTCCTCTCCGTCAGCAGAAAGATACTCCAGCTTTACACTGGAATCCGAAACATTGGAAACATCCCAGACGAATTTGCTGAACCCTTTGATTCCCCCGTGAAGATGGTTAGGTCCGTTATTTACTGCGAGAGAATATTGTTTACCATTGAGTGTGAATCTTCCTTTTGAAATCCGGTTGGCGCAACGACCGCAAACAGCTCCCATATATGGGCTATTCCCGTTAGTATAGTCAGAAATATTGTCATAACCCTGTACAATGTCTGTAAGGTTACCGTTATTGTCGGGAACGTAAATGCTTACAAGAATGGCACCAAAGTTTGTTACCTGTGCAATCAGTCCGTTATTGTTCTTTAGAGTAAATAGTCCTGTAGGCTTGCCCTCATATACTCCTTTAAATGATTCTTCGCGGATAATATTCATAATAATAAGGTATTAGCGAATTTAAATCAGCCGGTAAGGCAATTACAAATCAACTTTACCTGCTCCCTGATGTCTGATAAATAATATATGGCAGGAACCCTTTCCATAAACATGCTCAAGGGTGCTTACATATTTATCAAGCAGCTTTTTCGGAACGAATGCCTGTATGGTTCCGGCAAATCCTCCTCCGTGAACACGCCATGCTCCCTCGCCTTTCAGAACAAGTTCGCTGAGGGCAAGTGCGAGTGATACACCCTGCTCTTTTACATTATTTACAGGATAGATGTTCTGATTATACATATACGAACTGAATCCAGAATCGACAACCATTCCGAGGAATGCTTTGAAATCATTTCTTTCAAGTGAATCCACCTGGTCCACCACCCGCTGGTTATCTCCCTGAAAATGAATAGCGCGGAGGATTGCACGGTCGCCAACCCTTGAACGTATTTTAGGGGCTATTTCAACAACCTGATCAAGAGTTACTTCACGCAGTACCTTTGAACCAAGTTCACGTGCCACAGCCTTCATATCAGTCGGAAGGGAGGCATATTCATCATTAAGATCGGCATGATTGCCTCCGGTATCTGTAATAACAAGCGAAAATCCGGTTGCCACAAAATCGAAATTAACTTTCTTTACGATGGGTTTTGAAGGATCTTTAAAATCGATTGTGATCAGCCCCCCCATTGCACAGGCTGTCTGGTCCATCAGTCCGCAGGGCTTTCCGAAATAATTATTTTCAGAGTATTGTCCGATAATTGCATTTTCAATCGGATCTATCGAACCATTGTTAAAAAGCTGGCTGAAGATTGCTCCTATAAGAACTTCAAAAGAAGCCGAAGAGCTTAATCCTGAACCCTTTGGGACTCCCCCATCGATACATGCATCAAAACCTCCGATATTATAGCCAAGTTCTGTAAGCCGCGAGCAAATGCCTCTGACAAGAGCTGCCGACGTATATTGTTCGTGGTTATCTGGTTTAAGCCTGGATAGTTCAACTTCAAACCGGGGATATCCTTCCGAAATAATACGTATTGTGTTTGTATTGTTTATTGAAGCAACACATACATTGTCGAGGTTTACAGCACCTGCGAGCACGCGTCCGTAATTGTGGTCGGTGTGGTTTCCGCCAATTTCAGTACGGCCCGGAGAGGTAAAAAATTCACAATCTTTTTCACCAAATTCGGCAGTGAAGCTTTTAAGCAGATCGGTATATCTTTTTGAATTCCTTTTCAGCACATCCGGATCATTGCCGTATAGTTCACGAAATACCTTATTGTCACCATTATTTATCTTAAGAATGAGACTTTCTTTTGTTGCCATGGATATTTTGTTTTGATAATAGATAATGAAAGAATGTAAATATAATAATTGTCGGCAGAATATAAGAAAGCCGTCTCAAAACAAAAATTGAGACGGCTTCATTAAATAAATTAAGAATGATTTTCTTCTTTACCGGCGCTTACTACCAACAAGGGCAAAAAATACTATGTACAGATAGCAAATTATTGGCAGGATAAAGGCAAATCTGACACCAACACCATCAGCTATAGCTCCCATAAGGACAGGGATTACGGCTCCACCAACTATCATTGTATTGATAAGGCCTGAGGCCATACTTAGTTCACCCTTATCCAGTCCTTCAACGCCGAGAGCAAAAATATTCGGGAACATAATGGAGTTAAAGAATCCTATTGACAATCCAACCCACAGAATGACTGGTCCGCTTACAGCCATTACAACCACAAGCATCAAAGCAGCAATTATACCAAAAACAGCCAGAGATCTGCTTGCATTACCCTTGCCAAGCTGCATTGCCAGATAATTAACTGCAGCTATACCTGCGAAAATTAAACCATCTGTTATTTCCTTGCGAACGAACCATCCGACAAACAGAGCAAGTAATAAAACAAGAATTGTATAAAGGTATTTTTTTGATTTTTCAACATTTGAAAGCATGTATGAGCCGTAAAATCTGCCGACCATGGCACCACCCCAGTAAAGGGCTATCATCATTGCTGCATCATTCCTGGCCATCTGCAAAGCTTCCTGGAAGTATCTCTGGAGCATTGCTGCGGAGCCCACTTCAGCACCTACATAACAGAAAATACCGATTGCACCCAGAACTACATGTGGATGTTTCCAAACACTTTTCTTTTCAACACCCTGGGTTGAGATTTCAGGAAGCTTAAGAAAGTATATCGCAATTGCAATAATAATAACAACAATGGCAATTATTAAAAAAGGCGTCGTTGGAACTGATTCAGCAGCATTAAGGGCAGCGCCGGCGGCGGCTCTAAAAACGAACAGACCTGCAAGGATCGGTGCCAGATATGTAGCAATTGAGTTAAGAGCCTGGGTGAGGTTAAGCCTGCCCGAAGCAGTTTCCGATGGTCCGAGTGCAGTAACATATGGATTTGCTGCAGTCTGAAGGAAAACTACGCCACAAGCCATAATGAAAATTGCAAATAAGAAGAATGGAAAGGATAATGCCTTGGCAGCAGGGAAGAAAAGGAAGCTTCCTGCAGCGACCAGCAAAAGACCAAGAATGACGCCTCCTTTGTACCCGATCTTTTTAATAATGCCCCCTGCTGTGAAAGCCAGGAGGAAGTAAGTAAAGAAAAAAGCTCCATTTACAAGCTGGGTTTGAAAGTTTGACAGTTCGAAGACTGATTTAAACTTGTCTGCCAGTGTAATGTTAAAAGTCGTAACAAAACCAAACAGGAAGAAAATCATTCCCATAAACATCATACCTGCGGTTTGTGTATTTTTCTGTTCTGTCATAATGAAAGTTTTAGGTTAAATAAATAATAAGAGCGTTTTTAGGTGGAAGTAAAATTACATCTTAAGATCGATTTTCCTATACCTCACTTGCGAATTTTTAAAAATCAATTGAAATCGTGATAATATGGCTTAATGCCTATATTTGCAGAAATTTATCCGGTATTGACAAGATACTTCATTAATATTTCATTCAAAGGGACTATATATCACGGCTGGCAGGTGCAACCCAAATCTGTCACGGTCCAGAAGATCCTTGATGAGGCGATCACCGTGATTCTTGGGGAAAAAACATCGACAACTGGTGCAGGAAGGACAGATGCAGGTGTTCATGCAAGAATCTTCTGTGCTCATTTTGACAGTCAGATTCCTGATCTTGCAAAGAGAAATAATTTCATTTTCAGGCTTAACCGGTTCCTTCCTGATGATATTTCGGTAACCGGAATTAGAAAAGTTCTGCCTGATGCAAATGCCAGATTCAGCGCTCTTTCAAGAACTTACAAATATTTTATTTCACGCGTCAAGGATCCTTTTAATGTCGAAACAAGCTGGTTTGTACACGGTGACCTCGATGTTGAGGCTATGAACACAGCTTCAAAAATTCTTTTAAATCATTCTGATTTCACAAGCTTCAGCAGGCTGCATTCAGATAACAAAACCAACCTGTGTAAAATATATTCCGCAGACTGGATTCAAGACGGAAACATGCTTGTTTTCACTATCAGGGCTGACAGGTTCCTGAGGAATATGGTAAGGGCCATTGTTGGCACAATGATTGAAACGGGCAGAGGAAAGCTTAGCCCTGATGATTTTGAAAAAATTCTTGAGTCAAGGAACCGCTCATCAGCAGGCATGTCTGCACCTGCTAAGGGATTGTTCCTGACCTCAATAGTATACCCTGAAGAGATATTTGTCTGAAAAGAAATAATTGATTCTTTTAATCGTTTGTAATAGAAATCAAAATTTAACCATTATTTAAAAATAAGCATATGATAATGATCTCCGCACTTGCTGAACCAGTGGCAGCCATATCATCTACTGAACAGGCTACAACAATCCTTGATCTGCTTATGAAAGGGGGAATCATTATGATTCCAATAGTTCTTTTATCAATTATCAGTTTTTATATATTCATTGAAAGGATCGTCTACATAAGGAGAAGTGCTTCCATTCAGCAGGGACTTGTCACAGCCATTTCAAATGAAGTTCAGAACGGCAACCCAAAGAATGCACTTTTGCATGCAAGGAACAATCAGTCTGCCATCGGAAGAATCCTTGAAAGCGGTATTGAAAAGCTTGGAAAGCCTCAGGGTGAGGTTGAGAGAAATATCGAAACCACAACAAATCTTGAAATCACAAAGATGGAGAAGAATACCGGTTATCTTGGCATTATAGCCAGTGTTGCTCCAATGCTCGGATTTATAGGTACCATCGCAGGGGTTATAAAAATCTTCTACAACATTTCTCTGGCCGATAATATAAGTATCGGTATAATTGCAGGCGGACTTTACCAGAAAATGATCTGCAGCGGTGCAGGACTTATCGTCGGAGTTTTAGCCTATGCAGCCTATCATTATATACAGATGAGGATCGACAGGTACCTTATTAAGCTTCAGGAATCTCTTATTCAATTCTTAAAGGTCTTGTAAAATGAATATCAGGAGAGCTAAACACTTTAAGCCTGAGGTAAGTACCTCATCCTTGAATGACATTATGTTTTTTTTATTGCTTTTTTTCCTGATCGTTTCCACTCTGGCTAATCCGAATGTGATCAAAGTTCTTCTGCCAAAGTCGAAAAGCGCCCAGGAAATCGACAAACAACAGGTCAACCTCACTGTAACAGCCGACAGGAAATACTATATCGATCAGAAGGAGGTTCTTCTTTCGGAACTGGAGCAGAAGCTTCAGGAACATGTTAAGGGCATTGAAAACCCTACAGTCGTCCTGAGATTTGCCAAGAGTCTGAATATTCAGGACCTGGTAGATGTCCTTGAAGTTGGAGTGAGGCTAAACATCAAGATGGTCATGGCAACCGATAAGTCAAATGCCCAGTTGTGAAGACGTTTAGGGGCACATGCATGCCATGCCCCTGCAAATTTCTATTATAAAGAATCGTCATTCCATATCTCCCATGATCTCTCAGCCTGGGAATGAAGCATTTTTATTCCTGATAATGTAGTACAACCCCTCTCCTTTCCAATCTTCAGGAATGATGTAAATTCGGGATTATAGACTAGATCAAAAAGAATATGCATGCTACCTAGCAGATCATAATTCAGATCAGGTTTGCTGTCTGATTCAGGGTACATCCCCAATGGTGTGGTATTAATTATCAAAGGATTATCCTCTAGAATAGCCGGATTAATATCAGAATAAATCAGGCAGCCGGGTTTTCTTATTCTTGAGATAAGTGTATAGTGTACATTTATTTTTTTCAGCACGTGACAGACCGCTTTTGAGCTCCCGCCGGTACCCAGCACAAGAGCATTCTTTATTTCAGGGTTCAGGACGGGATTAAGGGTATCCAGTATTCCGGTGATATCGCTATTAAAGCCTGTCAGCCAGGGTTTGCCTTTTTTCCTATTTATTTTTATTACGTTTACAGCACCAACTTGTTCAGCTTCAGGATCCATGCTGTCAAGAAATTGTATAACAGATGACTTATAGGGAATTGTAACATTTAGACCCTCAATTTCATTGTCACTGATTAAATTGGATATATGAACAATGTTTGTCAGGGGATAATTTTCATATGAACATCCCTTTATTTGTTCCCTTAAGAATTTTTCGGTGAAGTATTTCTTTGAGAATGAGTGTCCCAAAGGGTAACCAATGAGTCCGAATTTTCTCATGGGTGCCCTGAGGTTATCCTTTCAGGTTTTCGGGCAGAAACTGGAAGAAAGTATCGCCCCTGAGCCCCAGGCGAAGCGATTCAAGAGGGATTATTTCATTAGGTGCAATATTTCCGAGGTTTACGTTGGCACCAAAATGCTTAATGAACCATGCCTGCTGTGATTTCAGCGGAGCTTCCCAGAGCACATTTTCAAGCCTGACATGTTCAGATATCTCTTTGATAAGCGGCATATTTACTGAACCGTCATCATTATAAATACCTATCGTTCCTGATTCACGGGCTTCAGCAATGACTTTCACTGATCCCGCATTGAGTTCTGATTTCATCATTTCTACCCATTCATCGGGAGAATAAATAATGTCCTTCTTCTTTGATCCCACTTCAGAAATAACAGTTCCCCTCCTGGCGAGAATGCTTATGTATTCAAGTTTCTTTTTATGGTCAATTTCGTATGATCCGTCAGATATTTCAACGAGATTAATTTCGTGTTTATCAATAAATTCAACATATTGGTCGAACATATCCCTTATTACAAATGCCTCAAAAAGAGTACCTCCGAAATAAGGAACGCATCCTGCATTCTTATAAATCCTGATCTTCTGTTCAAATCCAGGTGTAATAAGCGATGTCCCGAAGCCGAGCTTTACATAGTCGGTGTATTCACTGCCGACCGACATAAAGTCTTCAGCCTCCCTAACGCTGAGACCTTTATCCATAACCATTGTAAGTCCGTTACTCCTTGGTTTGGGAGGACGGTCAGGCAGGTAGGGAAGTATGTTTTTCATAAGCAAAATGGTATGAGGTATGAGGTATGTGGTGCGCGGTACGGAGTATGATATATATCAGAGTATATTATAGTTATCGAGAAGTTTCTTGATCTTCCGGTTAAAAAGGTGAACCGGGAAAATATCATGAAAATCCCTGAAAAGTTCTTTGTCAACATCAAGGGCAAGGGATAAATGCTTGTATGCTTTTTCCATGGAACCGCAATGCAAATAATAAGAAGCGAGGATGTAGTTTATTCCCGGAACATCACCTATTATTTTATAGGCTTTTTCGAGATATGGCAAAGCCTTCAGTACAAAGCCGTCGAAAAGGATCATCCTTCCAAGATCCGTCCAGACCTCGTTATAATATGCGTCAAGTTTGAGCGCTTCCCTGAAGCACCTGAGGGTATCCTTTTTCTCATTCTTTGCATAATGTGCCTTCCCGAGCATATACCATATTTCAGGGTTTTCATCATCGAGTCTGACTGCTTTCCTCAGGAAGATAAGGCTGTCATCCGGACTTCCCGACTCAAGGGCAATGATACCTAGTCCGAACCACGGATCAGCATATTCGGGTGCAAGATCGATTGCTTCGTGATAATATTTCTTTGCAAGAACAAGGTCATTTGTCTTTTCGTAGCATTCAGCCAGATAGGTCATTGCTTCAAAATTATCCGGCTCATTCTCAAG
>DOTV01000096.1 GCA_003520925.1 Bacteroidales bacterium
TGGGGAAAAAGGATGATTAAAGATGAAGAGACTCTATATTTTGAGATTCCCGGTGATGATGTGGTTTTTATCTATTACAAGGTGAAATGAGGCAGTCTCAAAAGACTGATTTTACCCCCAAACCCCCCAAGGGGGGCTTTCTATGTCATTGGTTATCAATAAGTCCCCCCTGGGGGATTTAGGGGTGGATTTAGAAAAGGAGGCTTTTGATACACCCTCATTGAATTGAACATTAAATACAAAATGCTAATGAGATCAGGTAAATCACTAATTCAGATACTTCTCGTTCTGATAGTAACAGTCAAGTGTGGCTTTTCACAGCAAAATAAAATAACTATCCAGATTGGTTCTGCCGAAAAACAAATATCATTTGCCGGAGAAGAGATAAAGAAGGCTGCAGAAAGTAAAGGTTATACAGTAACCCTGGGTAAATCTTTAAATGCCAAATCAAAGGACGAAATGATCGTAAAAGTCATTTCCGATTCTGTCTTATCTGTTAAAACCTGCCGTACCGACAATTTGAAAATGCCCCCCAAATTTGGCTGGCAGTGCTATTCAATACGCGTTAAAGAAACTGGCAGTCAGAAAGTTATTTATGTATTGTCAGGTGATAAGTCAGGTGCTATGTATGGCGGCTTTGATATTGCAGAAGCAATTCGCCTGGGAACTATTGAATTAATTTCTGATTCAGACAACAAGCCTTACCTAGAACGACGCGGTATTAAATTCAATATCCCTCTTGACCTCAGAACTCCAAGTTATTCAGACATGGGCGATGCCGCCCAACAAAATATCCCTGTTGTTTGGGAAATGGATTTCTGGCAGCAACAGTTCGATGAAATGGCTCGTAACAGGTATAATGTAATATCGTTTTGGAGCGAGAATCCATTTCCCTCGCTAGTAAAAATTCCGGAATTTCCGGAGATTGCCCTTGACGATGTGTGGCGGACAAAAACAAAACTAGGTGATGATTTCAGTCTGTCAGGGAAGGGATATCTTACTACGGAGATGCTTAATAATTACGAAGTAGTTAAAAAAATAACTATTGATGAAAAAATTGAATTCTGGAAGAGAGTAATGGAGTATGCCCATAACCGGGGCATTGAAGTTTACTGGTTTACCTGGAACATTTTTACTTATGGCGTCCAGGGGAAGTATGGTATTGATGACAGGCAGAATAATGACACTACAATTTCATATTTCAGATCAGCTGTAAGGCAGATGGCGTTGACTTATCCTAATTTAGACGGAATTGGCATCACTGCCGGTGAAAATATGCAAGGAAACAAAAGCAAATACAGCAATGAAGAATGGTTGTGGAAAACTTACGGTAAAGGGATTGAGGATGCATTACTAAAACAGCCCGGACGAAAAGTCAGATTAATTCACCGCTTTCACCAGACCAATTTTAATGAAATTGTAAATGCATTCAAAGATTATCCCGGGATTCTGGAGTTCAGTTATAAATACTCCGTGGCACATATGTATTCTGTTCCAAATCCACCATATATTAAATCATATATGAATCTTTTCTCTCCTCAGCGCAAAACATGGCTTACTGTACGAAACGATGATATATACAGTTTCAGGTGGGGAAATCCGGCTTTTGCAAGGCAATATATTTTATCCATCCCCGAACCTGAAAAGATAGCCGGTTTTTATATGGGTCCCGATGGTTATACCTGGGGAAGAGATTTTCTTGGGAAAGACAATATCTCCGCAAGGCCTCTTATTATTCAAAAGCAGTGGTACTCCTTTATGCTGTGGGGAAGATTAAGCTATGATCCGGATCTTAAGGATAACCTATTTCTGAAAACCATTGAAGCACATTTTAAAGGTGTTACCCCTAAGACACTTATGGATGGATGGTCTGCAGCATCTATGATATTCCCATGGATCACCCGGTTTTCGTGGGGCGATATTGACCTAAAGTGGTTTCCCGAAGCCTGCATAAGTGATGCCGGTTTTAAAGGGTTCTACACAGTTAAGGATTTTATGGAAGTCGAACCTGCCCCGGGGAGCCATATAAGCAATGTTATCCGTTGGGCACAAAACTACAAACTTAACCTTACCGACAGTTTAATATCGCCGCTGGCAGCTGCTGATACTTTAAGCAGGTATGCAAGAATGGCTCTTATAAGTTTAAAATCCTTACCTGCTCGTAAAATTGGCACATCTGATGAAATTGATCTTACACTCGGCGATATTGAAGCATTTGCTGCAATAGGTAATTATTATGCTGAAAAAATAAGAGGGGCAAGCAGTCTTGCATTATATAATTTTTACGGACTTAAACAGGATCAGGATGATGCCATTCAGCATCTCACAAATGCCAGGTCTTTTTGGGCGAGATATGCTTCAATTTATGATTCACAATACAAACCTTCGCTTTTGACAAGGATAGGATTTGTAAATATTCCTGAATTGATTGAAAAAACAGATCAGGATATTGAAATAGCGCGGAACTGGGTGCCTGGCACAATAAAGGAATATATCAAAGGGAAAATTATTTATCCATAATTATTATAAAAATTAACTATGGGGAATCAGTAATAATCCTAAAACAATTAATTATGAAATTCCTCGCTAGCGCTACTAATGACAACAATTTGTAACAGATTGGTTTATAGCACGATGAGATCCCTCATCCCGAGTCTTCGGGATTCGGGATGACAATGGTGTATTTAATGGATTAGGGGGAAGAGAAGCAGGAGCGTTTAGAAAAAGATTTATAGAGTAAGGAGAATTCCTGCGAAACGCTCCTGCTTCCCTTCCCCCTTAGAAATAAAAATACCCTGTCATTCCGAATGGAGCGTAGCGAAATGAGGAATCTCCCTCGAAGATTATAGTAACAATTTATTGATTGATAGCAATTCGGATAAATTAACGTGCCTGATAATGGTTACCTTATAAAATGTTGTCATTAGTAGAGCCAGCGAGGAATCCCCTCAACTATTTTGAAATTTTGATTAAATTCCATTTTAATTATTATTCATTCCTGATAGTCATATTAAAAAGAACCATAATATTCTTACAAATGGAAAAGATTAAAAACAAATCATCTTACCTTGTTTTGCTGATTCTAATTTTCTCAATCCTGTTCCTTAATAAAAACGCAGTTGCTTATTCAAGTTCTGATCAGGTGCAGCAAAAGTCAGCGGTTGCTTATCCTAAGACTGATGAGCAACCATCGCGATCAATTATAAGCCTTAACGGCACATGGGAGTTCGATCAGACATTAAATGCATTCCCCCCCTCTAAATTCACCAGAAAGATACCTGTGCCCGGGTTGATTCATCTTGCAGAGCCCCGAATTGAGGAGTACGATAAGTTTTTTAAACGTCCGGGGAAAGCTGAATCTATTGAACAATTTAACCTGTATAACCTCGACTACACGCCCCGTTACAACTGGTACAGGAAGACCGTATTCATCCCACAGGAGCTTAAGAACAAAGAAGGGATAATCACAATAAAGAAAAGCCAGTATGTAACCCAGGTTTATA
This sequence comes from Bacteroidales bacterium, assembly GCA_003520925.1. Classification (GTDB taxonomy): domain Bacteria; phylum Bacteroidota; class Bacteroidia; order Bacteroidales; family VadinHA17; genus LD21. The sequence goes on from DOTV01000096.1 coordinate 3,504, forward strand.
TTAATGGCATGGATATGGGCACTTCAATTGCATGTTACACCCCAATTGAATTTCCTGTAAATAAAGCCATCAGGTTTGGTGCCGAAAATGAAATACTGATAAAGGTTGGTGAGAGAATCTGGCTTCCGGCTGAGGCAGCGGGCGGAACCGACAAGGAGAAAGAACATTACCTTCCGGGAATATGGGATGATGTATTTCTCTCCTTTGCAGGAAATATAAGGGTTAACCGGTTACTTATCCTTCCATCAGTGGCAGATAAAAAGCTTACAATAAAGACGCAGGTGAGAAGTCTCATTCCAGCACAGATTTTCTATGGCGACCCGATGACCGATTCGGTTAAGATTGAGATAGTTATCAGTGAAAAGAACTCGGGCAGAATTGTTGTCAGGGAGCAGGGAATTCTTTCCGCCAAAAGGGATAATCTATCTGAAGTGCAAATCGAAATTCCTTTTTCCGACTTTACTGTATGGACACCCGATGAGCCTTTTCTATACAATGCCACTGTCAGACTAATTACGAGCGAAGGTATATCGGATGAATTAAGTCATCAGTTCGGGATGCGCGATTTTACTGCCAGGGGTAAGTTTTTTTACCTGAACGGCGAAAAATATATTCTGCGGGGAACAAATATTACTCTTCAAAGGTTTTTCGAAGATCCCGATTGCGGAAATCTTGTGTGGGACAGGGAGTGGGTTAAAAAACTTCTTGTCAACTACCCGAAACAGCTTAACTGGAATGCGATGCGCATCTGTGTGGGAATTGTACCTGATTTCTGGTACGATATAGCCGATGAGTACGGTTTGTTATTTCAAAATGAATGGTTATACTGGCAGAACCATGGCTGGGATGATCAGATAAGGAAAGAATACACCGATTGGGTATGGAGTGATGGTAACCATCCAAGTATTGCCATATGGGATGCCATCAATGAAAACATGGATAACTTTATTGGCAATACTCTTATTCCCGACCTAAAGAAACTTGATCCTACGCGGATATGGGATGCCGGGTACATGATAGAAGGTCTCATGAAAACTGATGAAATGGATGAGCCACATCCGTATATGGGAAGGATGACAGGGAAAGAGGACGGATCGGAAAAGAATTTTTATCCACTTGGCAATCTTGACTATAAACCCCAGCAGCTAAAAATGATCAGGGAGGCGGGTGTTCCCCAGCTTGTAAATGAATATGGATGGAGATGGCTCTGGAGAAACGGGTCGCCCAGCAAGTTAACTGTAAATGATTACAAATACTATCTGGGAAGCAATTCCACTCCTGAACAAAACCGAGAATTTCAGGCTTACGATATGCAACTTGAAACTGAGTGGCTGAGGAGTGAACCTGATATTGCCGGTGTACTGGCATTTTGTTATCTGGCAAATAACTATGGTTATACAGGAGATTGGTTCATGGATAATATTAAGGATCTGAAACCAATTTCAACACTCAACTGGTTCAGACATGCTTTTGCCCCAACAGCAGTTTTTATCAATTTAACTGATGAAAGATATGTAAAACAGGCAGTGCCCCATAAGCCTGGTGAAATACTTTCTTTTAAACTGGTTAAGATCAATGATGTTAATAAGGATGTTGCAGGAAAAGTCACTCTAAAAATCCTCGACAGTACCGGTAAAACGGTTTCAAAGAAGAGCATGCCTGTTACTCTTTCAGCTTTCGACCGCTCTTCGTTTTCGGTCGAAATTGTACTGCCAAAAAAACCGGAAGGTTATTTGCTGCTGGCTGAGTTTGTAGCAGAAGGCGATGTAAATCCTGTCATTTCCCGACGTTACATTAAAGTTGGGGAATTAACAGTTTACAAATTCTTTGAAATGGGGAATAAACTCAGGTGACAGAATGCCTATAAACCTGGCGAAGATCAGGATGATTGCCAATAACACATTGCGCATTGGTGGAAATATTTTCAATATTGCGTTCTCCATATCCCGGGGATCTGTTATATTTTCTGTCACAATTCTGACAAAAATCCTATTCTCCTCTTAATCAACATGTTCACGCATGTAAACAATATTACAACCAGCTTTTGCCAAAACTGAAGCTATATCTGTGTCAAGCCCGACACGATCTTCACACTGAATTATTATTACCCCCGTCCCTGCCGATAGCTACTCTTTATACACATCTTAAAAACCGCGGAGTGGTTACAACAAAGAAGCCACTTATGTGGCGATATGTGAATAACCTCAGGTGAAACCGGAGGTTGTCAAGCCCCCCAGACTTCTCAGCTCTGGAGGAGCTGAATTTGCTGTCTAAGGAAAATATCCTTCATCTATGTTTATACCGGATTGCATAATCAGGCTCCTGTACATAAAATGGAAGTATGTTAAGGCCCTTCAGGGCTTGACGTCGGGAGGGATGGTCTTACCTCCGGTTGCACCGGAGGTTATTCATCTTCAGTCATTTTAATGACTGCTTTGTCAATCCCCTAACAGGGCTTTGGATCTGAGTCAATTTTCGTTACCGCATAGTATAAGGGAGGTGTAGAAATACGAAATCCCCATCCAATTACCTGGTATTGAAGCAAATTACTAAAAATGTTAGCTACTTGTTTAAATGGATAGGCAGTTTTATTTATTCCTATAGCTACATCAATATCTATTTATTGGAACATAACACTATTTTTGGGTGTTATTAATTTTATGATAAATACAAAACCGGAAGGTATTGTAATACTTTAACATAATGGAAAGAAGAAATTTTATAAAAAATACCAGTGTCCTGAGTATTGGTTTAATGGCATCATCTGTATTGGATTTTACTGCCTTAAATGGAAAGAAGAATCCTGTTATTATGATTGTTTCGGGTTGGCAGGATGTGAACATCGGTGATATAGCTCATACTCCCGGTTTTCTGGCATTACTTCAGAAGCATATTCCGCAAGCCAGGCTTATTCTTTGGAAGAAATCTGAAAGCAAGAAGGTAGACGATATGTTAATGAAAAATTTCCCTGAATTGAAAATTGTTAATGGCAGTTTTGATAAAGATCTGGTCCCACTGGGGGAAGATCTGAAAAAGGCATTTGCTGTGGCAGATCTTTTCATTCATGGTTCCGGTCCATCTGTTGTGGCTGCCGACTGGCTAAGATGCTGGGATAAACAAACCGGCAAAAAGTTTGGTATTTTTGGCGTTACTATTCAGACTATTGATGAAAAACTAAAAGAGATTCTGGAAAAAGCTTCCTTCATTTTTACGCGTGAGACAGCTTCAATAGAGGTGCTCCGTAAATCAGGACTGAGCGGAAACAAAATTGCTTTTGCTCCTGATGCAACATTCAGCCTTACAATTCATGATGACCGTAAAGCATCACAATTCCTGACTGAGAAAAAGCTGGAACACCGTAAATTTATATGTGTTGTACCCCGCTTAAGGATGACACCATACTATAAGATAAATTCATCCTCCGGCTGGACTGAAGAAAGAATTAAACAGACAGATGACTTGAATAACAAATTCAAAGAAGTTGATCATGCCAAACTCAGGGAGGCAATGATAACCTGGGTCAGAACAACAGGGAATAGAGTTCTGGTTTGTCCGGAGATGACTTACCAGGTTGATATCATGGATGAACTGCTTATTGATCCTCTTCCCCAGGATGTTAAACCTAATGTAATTAAGCGCGGATACTGGTTTCCCGATGAGGCAGCTTCTGTTTTTGAACAAGCCCATACGGTTCTAAGTATGGAATGTCATTCTCCGATTATTGCAGCAGCAAATGGAACTCCTTCATTCTATCTGCGTCAGCCAACAGATACTATAAAAGGACAGATGTATTATGACCTGGGATTTAATGACTGGGTATTTGAGATAGATAATTCAACCGGTATTCAGATCTCTGACAGACTGATGAATGTTTATAATAACTATCCCCTGGCACTTGAGAACCTGAAAAAATCGATGAACATTGTTGATAAGAGATATAATGATGTTTTCAAAATCATTAAAGTTGACAATTGATTATTTTATTACTTCATGATTATAAAATAAATAGTATGATTACAATAGGTTTTACAAGAGCTACTGATGAAGAAAAATATCAGTTATACGTAAAATGGCTTAAAAGTATCGATCCATCGTTTGAGTATATTAATTTTTACAGGATGGATATTCCGGATGCACTGGAAGCACTGGACAATTGTTCAGGACTTGTTCTGACGGGAGGAGCTGACATTCACCCTGCACATTATGGAAAGGGAGAGGAAGAGAATCGTTGTGAGACAGACCCGGACCGTGATATCCTCGAATTCGCACTTATCGAAAAATCAATTGAGTTAAAAATACCTTTACTGGCAATCTGCCGCGGAGAACAGGTACTTAACGTCAGCCAGGGAGGTGATTTAATAGTTGATTTACCTGTTGATCACGGAACCACAGTAATACATTCTTCCGATACTGATAAGCTTATCAATCACAAAGTAAATATTGATATAACATCCAACCTGTACCGGATCATCAGAAAAACATCCTTTGATATAGTTTCTGTTCACCATCAGGCAGTGAGAACTCTTGCCCCATGCTTTCGTCCCACTGCGTTTGCAGAGGACGGCATTATTGAGGCCTTTGAGTGGTTAAACCCGGATGGGAAAGGTTATCTGAATGCAGTTCAGTGGCACCCCGAAAAGGGTGATTTTCATAATGCTTTGAGCCAGGCAATAGCTAAGGATTTCATTGATAAAGCCTGTTCTTTCACCAGATTGTAAATTGACTTCTTACAAATTGACTCATTTTTAAGTATTTCAATCACTTTAGGAGTTTGAAGCTTAATCCTGTTCAAATATTTTTGTTTTAATCGGGATATGATATGAATCTCCAAGATTATAATCTTCCTTATAATAAACTGCCTGATATTCCATTATTTTAGCAACTGTTAAAGCGAATCTGTAAATCTATATTTGAAAACTAATAAATGCTTGTTTTATGAGAAAGCTTCAGTATTTCGTAATGATGATTTTTCTGATCATTTTCAACAGATGCAATAACACTTCTAAGGAATCAGATGTTGAACCAATCAGAGCCTATAATATTGACTTTAACTGGGGAGAGGGTGGCCCTAACGGTTTTGCAAAACCCGGATTGTGGTCTGATGCAAATCCCAAGGATCATGTTAATTGGTATGCAGAAATGGGATGTAATGTTATCCAGTCATTTGCTGTTTCATGTAATGGTTATGCATGGTATAAAAACGGAATAATCCCAGAACAACCCGGTCTAAAGTATGATTTTCTGACTGAAGAGGTTAAGCTGGCGCATAAGAAAAATATGAAGGTGTTCGGATATTTTTGTGCAGGGTCAAATACCAAATGGGGTATAGAACATCCCGATCTGAGTTATGGAATTCCTTCCAGTCCTCATATCCCTTATACATCAATATATCTTGACTACCTGTGTGCCTCTATTGAAGATGCAATAAGAAAAACCGATATGGACGGAGTCTTTATCGACTGGCTCTGGAATCCAGGAACCACTATGGAGCCATATCCCCCCTTGGAATGGATTGATTGCGAACAGGTTATGTTCAATGAACTGATGGATAAGCCATTCCCGGGGAAAGATAGAATTACACCGGAAATCGAGTTGCAATTTCGCCGGAAAGCAATCGACAGATGCTGGAAAAGGATCAAAGAAACAGTTAAGACAACAAAACCAGGTTGTATTATCTGGTTAACATCATGTCAGCTTACCAGTAGAGATATTGCCGGATCAGATATGTTAAAGGAGGTTGACTGGGTATTGAATGAAGCCGGCGATATACTAACAACAGAATCTGTTCGAAGCATGCTGGGCCCTAAAACCCGGCTGGTAACGTGTTTGGCCAACTGGAATAAACAGGATGCTGCAAAAGTAATCCCAGCTGCTATCAAAGATAATGTTGGATTGTATGGGTTTACAAAGCCTGTCTCTGGTTCTTTTATGAAACCCATTGATTACTATCTCTCAAAATCGATTGATAGCCTTAAGTCTGATGAAAGAAACATAGGGGCATTAATTCGCACATATAACAATTTGCAATTGAGTTATATAAAAAATAATTTTTAAAAGAAAGCTTTTTAGTGCTGATTCTGATTAAGTTTTGCCTTGGCTCCTGAAACAA
>DOTV01000003.1 GCA_003520925.1 Bacteroidales bacterium
CCGTGCTTTCATATTCCGGGGAACTAAGAGTCAGACAAAAAGAGACTATTGACCAGCTGATAAGCACGAATGGTTTTGCTGAATATTCATCGATCTCACCAAGAATTGCCGGATCACTCTCAAGAAAACTCGACGCTGATATTTATATATCGGGCAATATACAAAAGGCTGGCACTATGATGCGTGTTGATGCAAAACTCGTTGGTACAAAAACAATGGAGGTCCTTAGATCTTTCCATGTAGAACAGCCAGTATCAGATAATAATATTATTCCTATTAGTGATTCCCTCGGAAAAAAAATATTAGATTTTCTTCAGATATCAAAATTGATAAAGGAAAATCCGGATATCTGGCGTAATTTTAGATCCTCCACTAATTCTCCCGATGCTTTAAGAAGTATGATTTATGCGGCCAGGGCAATGGTTAAATATAACTTACCTTCTGCAATAAAATATTTTGAAAAAGCAATAGCTGCCGATTCAAATTTTATTGCCCCAATGGGTGAACTTGCATTTGCATATAGAAATTCCCGGATGGTTAACAAGGCGCTGTCTATTGAAGGTAAGCTTTATGGAAAAAGAGACCAAATGTCGCCAGTGGATCAACTCAGGGCTGACCTTCTGCATGCTATGTTTTTTGAATCAATAGATGTACAAATAGACCTCTTAAAGCAGCTTCAGGAAAATGATGATCAAGGAAATTACCATCGTATTCTGGCGGGTAATTACATCGTCATGAATCAATTTGATAAAGCAATCCTGGAATATGAAAAATCTTTGGAGATATGGCGCAGGTGGGGTAAGGCGTTTTTGAAAGGCAACCCTGCTTATGCATCCCTGGGAGAAGCTTATCACAGAACAGGTCAGTATAAAAAGGCAAGAAGGATTTACAGGGAAGCTGAACGGGTTAATGATGATCATACATCCATATACTTCAGCTGGATAATCCGCGACCAGGCGGCTCTTGCGCTGACTGAAGGAGATGCGGATAGAGCAGATAAGTACATTGAAAAGTTAATATCCGTCCAGAAGGAAAATTCAGTCTCTGAAGCTGGAATTGATGCAGAATTGCATAAGATGTACAGGCAGGCAGGCGACCTGGATAAAGCGGAGGAATATCTCCGGAAGGCACTCACTTTAGAACCTGAAAATCCTCAAAGGCTGAATTCGGTTGCAGCATTCCTGATTGTTTATGACCGGAAGGTTGAAGAAGGTTTGGGACTCATTGATAAGGCACTTGAATTAAGCCCAGGTAATGGTGACTATTTGGATACAAAAGGGATGGGCTTATACAAGCTGGGAAAATATGATGAAGCATTGGAACTCCTTGAAAAAGCCAGGGATCTGAAGAAACCACTATATAGTCACGAGATATCAAGCCATATTGAGGAAGTAAAAAAGGCCATTGCAGAGCAGAAATAATTTAGAAAGGGAGAATGGGATAAACAGAAATATGTAGAAAATTTTTATTTGAAATGTGCCATAGGCACAGGATATTTATAGAAACAGGATAAAAAAATGATATTCTGTCCCGACGGGACAGGACAATCAGGATCAGAATATCCATCCTATAAATATTTGAATCCTGACGTATCCAGATAATAATAAGTTGCCAGGTCTTTGATTCTGATTCTAAGATTTCCCCTCTTAAATATTATGATTTCTGTGTTAAAGCGAATAAGACAGCCCTACATTCCATTGGAATCCCGGACCAGGAATTATATTGCTTTTGAGAACCTGTGTTCCCTGCCAGAATAATGTAAATGGAATATTCCGAATTGCAAATGATATTTTTGGCGACACAAACAAACCGTCATTGTTTCCATCGTATGTGATAATGAAAAGCTGAATGTTCGCTGACATTAAGACACTTTTCCCGATTTTCATGTCTGTTTTTTCCCCCACAAGATCAATAAAATGGCCGCTAATTGTACCGGGTTCAAGTCCGTTGTCATTCCAGTACATTAGGGTCAGAGATGTGTTTGACCGGAACTTGTATGTGGCTGCCAATTCGATGGCGAGATATCTGTCACCCCGCAGTATGATTTCATCAGTAATTTTATTTTCAGTAAAAAAAGTACTGAAATTCACTCCTGTCCGCAGTTCAAAAGATGGTTGACGTATTATTTTATAATGCAGCCAGTTGTCAATGAACCATGGTTTTACATTAAAACCGTAGGCAAGTACGGGATCATAGCTGAAACGGTTTTTTACAAGAGATACTGAAGCGATAACAGCCGGCTTTCCCAGTGAAAATGCCGGAATTGAAGCCACTCCGTTGCTGTTAATGCTTATATTGGCACCGGCCTTTAGTTTTATTGCGGAGCTAACGGGTTCCTCCTGGGAAAAAGCAGTTCCAATGATGAGAAAAAAAAATAGCGATAGCGATGCCCGCATAATAATCGGCTAAAAGTGGATTTATAAATATAAGATAAAAAAGTCAGGAATAAAGATATCCATTTCCGGTAAATTTCATCCTGGTTGCAGGAGGCATTATATTACTTTGTAATTCTTCGGTGTTCTTCGTACCTTCATCATTTCGATATAAATACAAAAACTCAGACCCGACATGATTTTTCCGGTTGATAATTATGGGATTGAACCATTTGACAAGGATTCTTCAAATGATGATAAATCAGAACAGTCATTTCTTGATTCCATCGAAAGCATTGCACTGAGCCATAAAAGTAATTCTCCTGAAAATACGGTTATCAGGAACACGGAACTGCCATACCTTTCAGTTGAAGATTATCCTGAGATTGAATCGACCGAAAACACTGATAAAAAGATTAATGAGTTAAAATCGATAATCGCCACAATTGAAAACAGGTCATACATACCTTCTGAAGTCAGACTTGGAAAAACATTCAGGATAGATTATGAAAGAGAACTAAACAAAGCACAGCTCGAAGCTGTGACAACAATCAGGGGACCGGTTCTCGTGATCGCTGGTGCAGGCAGCGGCAAAACCAGGGTCATAGTTCACAGAGTAGCTTTTATGATTGAAAACGGGATCGATCCGGGAGAGATCCTACTGCTCACCTTTACAAGAAAGGCTGCCAGAGAGATGCTGGGAAGGGTTCAGCAGCTGCTGAAGGACAATTCTGCCGGGAAGGTATTCGGAGGAACATTCCACTCTTTTTCCAACTATATTCTGAGGAAGTATTCAAACCTTCTTGGAATCGCTTCAGATTTTACGATTATCGATGAGGAGGATTCAGCCGATACAATCGATCTTATAAGATCAGAGCTTAAAATTGAAAAAAAGGAAAAGGCATTTCCGAGAAAAAACAGGATCCAGGAAATAATTTCGTCAGCAAGGAACAGAAATCTGACGATCGGGCAGGTTATTGAAAATGAATTTTCAGGCCTGAAGGATTTTATCGCAGATATTGATCTGATTTATCGTGGTTATTCGAAATATAAAAAGATCTGCAGGATATTCGATTATGACGATCTTATGGATGTTTTACGTGATTCCCTCCGTGATAATCCTCTGTTCCGGAGCAGAATGCAGAAAGAATACAGGTACATCATGGTTGATGAATATCAGGATACAAATGTAGTACAGAAAGAAATTGTCGAATACCTGTCGGAAGGATCACGGAATATTCTTGTTGTCGGCGATGACTCGCAAAGTATTTATTCATTCAGGGGTGCAAATTATGAGAACATCCTGAGGTTTCCCCAGAAATACCCCGATTGCAGGGTGATCAAGATAGAGGAGAACTACAGGAGCAACCAGAAAATCCTCGATTTCACCAACGAAATAATTCTGAATGCAAAGCTCGGCTACAAAAAGAGACTTTATTCCAAGATCGAATATGTAGGTATTCCCGAAGTAAGGAAGTTTTACGATCAGCAGGCAGAGGCTGAGTTTGTTGTCGACAGGATACTGGAATACAGGGAGAAGGGAATTGCCCTGAACCAGGTTGCAATCCTGGTTCGGGCATTCTGGCACGCAAGATATATTGAGGTTGAACTTAACAAAAGAAGCATCCCCTATGTTGCAGTGGGCGGACTGAAATTCAATGAGCGCAAGCATGTTAAAGACGTAATCTCATATTTACGGATCATTCAGAATCCTTATGATGCTGTCGCCTGGCACAGGGTATTGAAATATCTTCCCGGGGTGGGGACAGTTACTGCTAAAAGAATAATAGAAAAGATCCAGACCGAAAAGGGAATAGATGCTGATTATATTGAAAAAAACAAATACGCCGACGGACTTAAAAGCTTAACTGCCATGATTAGCCGGGCAAAGGAAAACAGTGTTACGATTCCCGGGAAAATTGAATTTATTAAAGAGTACTACACTCCACTGTTGCAGGCCAGGGAATATGATTACCAGGTGAGACTGCTTGATATAAATGTTCTTATAGATCTTGCATCAAAATATAATTCGCTCGAGAAATTCCTGACCGAGTTTGCGCTTGATCCGCCATCGAGGAATTTCGGAACTAAAACTATACCTCTTATTGACGAATCTGAAGATGCACCGCTGACAGTCTCGACTATCCACTCAGCCAAGGGACTTGAATGGCATAGTGTTATAATTCCCCATGCGCTCGACGGGTTGATCCCTTCGGTAAGATCATTGAAAAACATCGAGGAGAATGAAGAGGAAAGAAGGTTATTCTATGTAGCGTGCAGCAGGGCAAAACAGGATCTCCTGATAACAATGCCTTCATATGTAACAATTTACAATGCATTTTTATCCTATCCTAGCAGGTTCCTTGTCGAAATCAGCCGGGATAAGTTTCACTATAAATAAATGATCTGGCGCATTCTCGACATATTCTTCGTTGTATTCCATACCTCAATTATCCTTTTTAACCTTTTCGGCTGGATTTGGAGGAAGACACGAAAATTAAACCTGATCGTGCTTGTCCTGACAGGAGCATCATGGTTATTTCTTGGACTTATTGTCGGAACATTGGGTTATTGTCCGCTGACTGACTGGCATTTCAACGTTCTCAACAAACTCGGTATTTCGGATCTCCCATCCTCGTATGTTAAATACCTGGCTGACAGACTAACAGGGTTGGATTTCAGCTCTTCGCTGGTTGATAATGTCACATTGTACTCATTTATTGCAGCTCTGGCAATATCCTTCTGCCTGAATTTATTGGATTACAGTAAGAAGAAAAAGTTGAAAAGATTGCTAGATTCTTAGTGTTCCTTCGTGAAACCATAGGAGTCCTTTGTGGTAAAAAATCCTTAAACCACAAAGGATCACAAAGGCCAAATTTGATGGAAAATCCGATCTTAAAGTTTTTTCAGGAAAACAGCACTTTCCTTGAAGAATTCCTCATTGATTTCAGCAAAGATATTCTTAACTCCTCCTGCCTCAAGAGAGGCAAAGAATTCTTTCCAGTCAACTATACCCTGACCGATAGGTACTGAAGTTTTTTTAGTGTCGGACCAGTCAGCCAGATGCGCGGAAATGAACCTACCCGGGAATTTCTTAAAATAATCTGAAGCCTTATACCCGATGCTTATAACTGCCACCTGGAACTGCATTTTAATATACTCAGGATCAAATTGTTTCATCAGGACATCATAAATCAGTGTCCCGTCAATCTTTGCGAATTCTCCGTGATGGTTATGGAATCCCATCTGAATACCGGCTTTCCTGGCCTTTTCCCCGTATTTATTAAGTTCGTCGGCTGCTTTTCTCCAGTCATCAAGAGTAGCATTCTGTGGTAATCCGAAGCTTGAAAGGATCATCTGAGTCTGGCCTGACTCCAGTGCAAATGCAATCCGTTCATCGAGATGGTTCCTAAACTCATCCATTCCGTAATGAGAGCTGGGACATATCAGACCGGCATCGTTGATGATCTGCTTCATCTCTTTGGCAGTCAGTTTCATCAGTGGCCCAAAGCCTGATGACTCATAGCCCGGAGGAGAACACATTTCCATGCTTTGGTACCCCAGGGCAGCCATTCTTTTCAAAGTACCAGGGAAGTCCTTAATAAGTGAATCCTTTATTGTCCATACCTGGAAGCCAACAGGCATCTTCACCGGAGCCGAAGCAGGTCCGGCAATCAGATCAACGGGAACCTGGGAGGCAATAAGTGCTGACCCTATTCCAAAGGCGCTCCTACCCAGAAAATCTCTTCTTGACAGTTTTTTCATGTTAATTAAGTTTTAATTATTTCCTGTATTTGCCAGTATTGTTTTATGAACAAGTTCAATTCCTGCGTTTTTGCCGAGATTCCTGCTGTATTTCTTGTCATTCGCATTGTTCCAGTGCTCCATTACACCAAGGCTGGTTATACTTTCTTTAATGCGCTTTGGATCATATTTAATCTTTGAGGGAGGATTATCAGCAAGTGCAGCCTCAATAAGGTAGTTATCGCTGAAAGCCATATCGGGTGCATCCGGAAACTCACACCTCAGAAAATCGAGCCCAACAGCATCAATAGCAACCGGATCCTGCGATGCAAACAGACTGCATGCCCAGCCATTATTGAAAGGTTCCATCTTCCATTTTGGATCAGGAATTCCATTGACAAGCTTTGAACCGTAGATGCCGTCAATAAGGAACAGCATAGTCTTAGCCCCCAGATCCTTATGTGCAATGAAGTCGACAAAAGTCAGATACTGAGGTTTCCCCTGCCTGTCGGGATTGAAATTGTTATGCGCGTTTTTGCGCCAGTTGTTATCAATGCTGGTGACTCCGTAATAATTCTTTGCACATAATGTAACACCTTGGCCAACATGCCCTTTGAGAAGAGCCATATTTATCATATAGTCTGCTTCAACGGCGCAGGCCGCCAGACCGGTTGCCAGTTTCCCGTTGTCGACCGAATAGGGTATTGCATTGTCCACATATACTGATTTTACACGTCCGTCTCCTCCTGTATTGTCGACAAAAATCACTTCAGGGAATACCGCGTGACATTTATTGAAAATGTTATTGGTAATGAACCGGCTGGCATCAAAAACCGTGATGTTTTTCTGTGGGATTCCAGCCTCATTGACAAGGCTCTTCAGCAATGAAAGTACAAGCTGAGGGCTTGCATTGAGCTCAGGTGAATCTTCATGGCTATAAGTGTTGTTGGTGTTAATTTTAACAGCTATTTTCTCTCCCGGCTTATAGGGTTGATTCTTCCTGCCTTGTTTAGAATTGAAATGTCTGAAAAGTGCTGTCCAGGCCTTCTTTTCTGTCTTTTCACTGGTAAGGGTTATAATCGATTCTTTCAGCATTCTATCTGTTTCCGATTGTGAAACGACATTTTCATCCCACCAGTTGCCTGTTTTGCCATCCCAGCTCGCAACTGCAGGATCATGAACCCAGACGACCCTTCCTGGAAAAATACCCTTCCCTTCACCGACTGGCTGATTTGGCACGATAACCCATTCAGCATTAGTTTTGGTTGAAGCATATCCGGTTCCCCTGCTAATTACAAATAGAGATCCTGCCAGGGCAACAAGCAGGAATATTACAGTAAAGAAATAGTTTTGCCTGATGAAGCTCAGCTTTGCCTTTTTGAAAGCTGCAACTGATCCAACGACCGACACCAGGTAAAGCACAAACCCTGACATAACCGGAGCCGCCACACGCATACAGGGATATGAGGCTCTCTGGGGTTTAGGTATGACACGAATCAGAAACCAAATAGTTGTAGCAATTCCGGTTAATATAAATGTAAATTTCAGGAACGTACTCTTTTTAATAGAGCTTATACGAACCAGGATCTTGTTCAAAATATTTTTCATTCCTGTTTAATTATTTATAGAATTTTTTATCAAAAAACTTTCTAACGAACCAAACTTCTACCGCCAACACAACATCTTTCCCAGTT
>DOTV01000127.1:0-3877 GCA_003520925.1 Bacteroidales bacterium
ATCGACCGATCCCTTTCCCAGCTCACAAAAAACTCCCCCGGCTACTGATTTAAAATAATCCCAGCTTTCATCCCTCGATTTTTTAGCAATTTCGGGATGGCAGTCTTTGAAATGTATATGCCAGATACGGTCTTTATGCTTTTTAAGTGCTAGCAGCGGGTCACCACCACCAAACAAATAATGCCCCATGTCAAGGACAAGGCCTACAAGAGAAGGGTCGGTCAGTGAAAGCAGTTTATCAATCTCTGAAGGTGTCTCAACATATCCGGCACAATGATGATGAAAAACTGTACGTAATCCTGTACGGGACCTTACTTCCCGTGCAACTAATTCAGCACCTTCGGCAAAAACTTTCCATTCGGTATCGGTAAGTCCCATCGACGAAGTCACTCTTCCGGCATTCTGTGTACGTTCTTTTAAACTGCCATTTTCGTCTGCAAGAACAATAAATGCATCCGGGAAGCCTGCATCTGCCATCAGCTTTGCAGTTTTAACTGCATTTTCAGCACCGGCAGCATGCTTGTGTTTGTCTTTCAGGAATACAGGCACAAATGCTCCGACCATATCCAGCGATCGTTTATCAAGCTCTTTTCTGAGCTCCTCAGGAACAACCGGCATAAATCCCCAATCGCCAAGCTCCGTACCCTGATATCCGGTTTCCCTTATCTCATCCAATACTTGTTCAAAGCCGGCAGCTTTACCTTCAAGTTCAAATTCGAGTACGCCCCAGGAACATGGGGCATTTGCAATTTTTATCATATCGTTTGGTTTTAGAATTTCCTTGTCCATTCATCATGCCAGCGCTCAATAACTACTTTTGTCTGTGTATAAAATTCAACTGCATGGTTTGACTGACCATGCAGGTCACCGAAAAAGCTGTCTTTCCATCCACTGAATGGAAAGAATGCCATTGGTGCTGCAATTCCTATATTTATCCCTATGTTTCCTGCAAGAGTCTCATGCCTGAATTTTCTGGCAGCAGCCCCGCTCCTGGTGAAAATACAGGCTGAATTGCCATACCGGCTTTTGTTTATCAGGGTTATTGCCTCATCAAGGGTTTCTGTATTCACAATACATAATACAGGTCCAAATACTTCGGTACTATAGATCTCATTTTCAGGGCTTACTTCCCCCAGAATAGTTGGACCGATGAAATTCCCCATTTCAAAACCCGGTACTCGTATATTTCTTCCGTCAAGAAGGAGTTTAGCTCCATCATCTACACTTTTTTGGATCAGTCCATTAATACGGTCTTTGCTCTCTCTGGTAATAACAGGTCCCATTTCGATATCTTTAGCTAAACCATTTCCGGTCTTTTTTGTCATGGCTGCGGCGACAATCCTTTGAGCAAAAGTCTTGGAAGCATCTCCAACCAGTATAACAATTGAAGCAGCAAGACATCTCTGTCCAGCACATCCGAATGCACTGTCAGCAATAATTTTCACAGTCGTTTCAGGATCAGCATCACCCATTACCACAACCGGATTTTTAGCGCCACCCTGGGCCTGAACCCGTTTCCCCTTGGTAACTCCTGTCTGATAAATATACTTTGCCACCCTTGTAGAGCCAACAAAACTTATTGCAGGTATTTCAGGATGATTAAGGATAGCATCGACGGTCTCTTTTCCGCCATGCACCAGATTCAGAACTCCAGAAGGAAGCTTCAGTTCTTCAAAGAGTTCGAAAATACGGGTCATTGTACCAGGCACTTTCTCTGAAGGCTTAACAATATAAGCATTACCGCATGCAATAGCGTACGGCATAAACCAGAATGTTATCATAACCGGAAAGTTGAATGGAGCGATGCATGCACCGACACCTACTGGCTGGCGGATTACAAATTCATCTATCCCTTTTGTAATATCTTCCGAAAACTCGCTTTGTAAAAGTTTTGGGATACCGCATGCTACCTCTATGTTCTCAACTGCCCTTACGATCTCCGCCTTTGACTCGGAAAAAGTCTTTCCACTCTCTCTGGTGCATATCTCTGAGATTTCATCAGCGTTTTTCTCAAGTATCTGCTTCATCCTGAAAAGATACTGAATCCGTTGTGTTGCAGGAACCTCCCTCCACGACAAGTACGCCTTATGAGCTGACTCCGCAGCAAGTGCAACATCTTCAGCCGATCCTTCAGGAACCCTTGCAAGAATACGTCCATCAGCCGGGTTAACAACATCAAGTAATGATGGGCTCCTGCTTTCAATCCATTCCCCGTTGATATAATTTTTGAAAACTCCTGTCATAAAAAATACCTTTGTTTCTTTTTATTTATTAAATAAGTTTTATAAGCTTCTTTAACTGAATCTATCTCAGAAACTTCAGCAACGGCAACTTCCCACCAGGCATAACCCGGAACTCCTTTATAAAGGTCAGTTTCAATTGTGATAACTGTTGTCACAGTTTGTTCTTTTGCTATGGCAAGTGCTTTTTTAAGTGAATCAATATCTTTTGCCTCAAATACCTTCGCTCCAAGACTGCGTGCATTCTGAGCAAAATCAACCGGCAGCATTTCACCTGTCAGGTGACCTGTTTTCTTATCGCGGTACCGGTATTTAGTTCCGAAACGTTGCGATCCGATCGACTCGGATAAAGCCCCGATGCTTCCGAAACCGTTATTGTTAAGCAGCACAATTGTAACCTTAATCCCTTCCTGGACCGCTGTAACAATTTCATTGTTCATCATCAGGTAATTGCCATCTCCAACCATAACATATATCTCACGGTCGGGGCAGGCCATCTTAGCACCTATCCCGGCCGCACATTCATATCCCATTGTTGAATAACCATATTCAAGGTGAAATCCTTTAGGGTCAGTTGTTCTCCAGAGTTTATGAAGGTCGCCTGGCAGGCTTCCGGCAGCGCAAAGAACTACATCCCCCGGGCTGGCAAATTCATTTACCGCTCCGACAACTTCAGACTGTGAAACCGGGATAGTACCTGAGACACTGTAAAACTTATTTACCTTTTCATCCCAGGCTTTATTTTCATCCGACGCACTCCTGATATACTCCTTTGAAACCCTGTAATCACCGAGTAATGGTAAAAGTTCTCCGAGGATTACCTTAGCATCTCCAGTACAAGGCAATGCACTATGTTTATATGAATCGAAATCCGCAACATTGATATTGATGAACTTCACATCCGGATTCTGAAAAGCACTTTTTGATGCAGTTGTAAAATCACTGTAACGCGTTCCAATGCCTATTATCAGATCAGCTTCCGAGGTGAAAGCATTTGCTCCCGGCGTCCCAGTTGCACCAACGGCTCCAAGATTTGAAGGATGATTATATGGCAGGGAGCCTTTCCCGGCGAATGTCTCGGTAACAGGTATTCCTGTCTTTTCAACCAGATTTTTTAAAGCCTCTGTAGCCTCACTGTAAATCACACCACCGCCTGCAATAATGACCGGTTTTTTGGAATTTCTGATAAGCTTTACAGCTTCTTTTAAAGCTGCTGCATCAGGCCTTGTTCGTGGTATTCTCCAGATTCTCTTCCGAAATAATTCTTCTGGGAAATCAAATGCTTCGGCCTGGACATCCTGTGGCAGTGCGAGTGTAACAGCACCTGTTTCGGAGGGTGAGGTCAGAACCCTCATCACCTCCGGAAGGGATGTTATTGCCTGTTCTGGCCTGCTGATCCGGTCCCAGTATTTTGAAACAGGTTTAAAACAATCATTTACTGATATATCCTGTGATTGGGCCGATTCAAGCTGCTGTAATACAGGGGACACATTACGTCGTGCAAAAATATCCCCCGGCATTAACAGAACAGGCAGCCTGTTGATTGTAGCGCAGGCAGCTCCGGTTATCATATTTGTGGCCCCCGGACCAATTGATGAAATGCAGGCAAATGTACTTAACCGGTTCTTCATCTTAGC
>DOTV01000127.1:4259-11963 GCA_003520925.1 Bacteroidales bacterium
GCATCCTGCAAAAAATTTATTTTCAACACCATCGCGTTCAACATACTGGTTATTCAGAAATCTGACCACTGCCTGACCAACAGTCAACTTAATTGTCTTCATCAAGATTATTCCTTAGTTATTTTACTTACAATTCATTTCTACGGTCACCAGGGGAATTCTGGGATCCATTCCCTTCCATGTTCCGTAGATCCATTTGTGATCAGGATCATCGGTACTGGCAAGGCTCTGGTCACTTCCGGCTAAAAAATTCAGATAGTAAACATTGTATCCGTGTCCTGCAACAACAGGATGATAACCTTTAGGAACCATTACCAGATCATTGTTGTGAGGTTCAGCTATTTCATCAAGGCTCCGGTCATCGTTATAGATTTTTTGTATGGCGAAACCCTGAGGTTTATCCATCTTATAAAAATATATCTCTTCAAGACTGGCTTCCATCAATTTACCAGTCACTGTATCGGTTTTTCTTATATCATGCTTATGTGCGGGGAATGAGCTCCAGTTACCCGAAGGAGTGTAAACCTCCACACATACAAGTCTGCTGCTTTCGGATCCGGGGGGCAAAATACTGTTTATCTGTCTGCTGGCATTATCACCTCCCCGGTATTCAACCCCCATTTCAACAACATCTGCAGGTGATATCAGACGGGCAGGGTATGTTTTCTCAGCTAAACACCATCCACAGGCTATATCAACGAAATCGCCGGAAGGTGTAATATCAAATTTCGAATGTGGTGGGAGGTACAATGCATGAGGCATTCCGCTGAACACATCTTTTCTTCCGTTCCATGTCTTCCAGGTTCCAGCCGAAGATTCAATAGTAAAATTACCTCCAAGCAGTACAAACAGGTACTCATTATCACCGGTTTCCCCTTCCCAATTCTCTCCCTGCTTCATGGTTCTCGCAGCGAAATTGAGATATTTCCATCCGGCCTCCCCAGAAGAGATTGCCTGGTATGTCTTATCATCAAGTGATGATTTTACTAGCAACGGACATTTTTTATCCCTATTCATTTTCTTAACTTTATCTATCCTCTGTTTCTCTTTTATATCATTTATTTCTTTTATATCTTTTATATCTTCTTCATACCAACATCATATCCCGGATTATCAAAATCAAGTCAGTAGTTGCCTGGCTGAATTGCCTCAAAGTTCGAACTGTTGCTCCGAATCCGTCGAACTCATCAACCTTCATTCCATTCTCATCATACGCCCGGCGGAAATCCACGAACTTTTTCTCAAGTTCGGCGATTATCCCCGGATCAACGGGTTTATTCATCCTGTTCTCAACAGTTACATCAGAGGCATTGTATCTTTTCTGCCACTGCCAGGGCGGAGATATAACCACATTGCCGCCAATGAATTCCGACCAGTGCCGGTGATGCCTGAAGGCAGCACTTAACAGCCGTATACGATATCCCCGCTCATTATATATTCTGTAAGCTTTCTTCATAACAGCCACACCTGCCCAGTCGACAGACTCCGGGTTGGTAATTATGTTTTCTTTTTCCGCAACCACCTTAAGCCAGTCATCGAGCCTGCCGACCATAAGCGTGCAGACAGGTCCCATTGTACTTATATCCATTCTCTCCTTTTCTCTTCTGGTCAGCCCGCGTTCGACTGCTTCAGCGACAGCAATTGCCTGAGGCAGAGTAAAGCTTACCGTGGCATTAATGCTTATTCCACGGTAAGTTGCCTCTTCAATGGCTTCGACACCTGCTCTTGTGACAGGTATCTTAACGATCATGTTCGGAGCAAGCCGGTTAAAATGCTCCGCCTGCAAAAGAATCCGTTTTGAATCACGATATAATCTGGGATCAGTCTGGATCGAGAGTCTTCCATTCTTTCCTTTTTCCCTGTCAAACACAGGCTTGAGAAGGGCTGCTGCCTTCACCGATATCTCTTCAATGAGTTTCCAGGCAATTTCATCCTCGGTGGCAGTTTGATTTTCTTTTATGATTTCCGGAATTCTTTCTTTCCATATTTCCCACTCCTGCTTAAGAACATTGAGGACAATTACGGGGTTGCAGGTAGCTCCCAAAGCACCGTGGCCGATTGATGATTTAAGCTCTTCAATCGAGCAGGAATCATTCCACAGGATCGTGGGGGTAGTCTGCGTCATTTTGTGAAGAGTGCTTTTATAAACTTCTTTTTTTTGTGATTCTTTTTCCATTGTAATGTTCTGCGTTTTGCTTGCCTAGATTCAGGTTAATTACCAGAATATCGTGTAGAGAAGAGCTAATATACCGCAAATTCCTATTGCAGCAATATTAAATGTCATTGATGTTTTAAATAATCCTTTTTCGATCAAGATAGCTTTCACATTCATCTTCTTCTGCGTATTATTGAGGATCAAAATAAGGCCGGTCAGGATAAACATCATGATAGGTACATATATAGCCTCAAGTGCCATATTTTTAAGAGGCTGGACGAAAAAGCCGGCAACAATGCCAACCAGCATTGCGAGTGCCACTATCCTGATCCCGGTGTTAATTCCTTTCTTAGCTGATTCTTTATCAAATATGTTATTTGTATTTTGACTTTTGTCCAACAGACTAAGACCTACCATTACAAATGACAGAAGGATAAAAACATAGCCGATCCGCAGAATAAACGGCATACCCGGGAAAAGAATCTTGAATAGCATTCCCAGAGGAATTGTTATTATGGCAGTAACCAATGCCGCCCTAGTCGATGCCTTACGCCAAAACAGCCCGCAGAAGAATATCAGAAATTCTCCCGGATAAATAAATCCGGTATATTCCTGAATATATTGATAAGCCTGATCAAGAGACTGTAATTTAGGTGCAACGATCGTTGAGATCAGCAGGGCGGTCAGTGCTGTTATCATACCGACTCTTACCATCTGCTTTTCAGAAGCATTCTTATTAATAAAACCCTTGTAAATATCTATCGTAAAAATAGTTGAAGTACTATTGACGATAGAACTTAAAGCTGATACTGCCGCTGCAGCAATAGCAGCAAATGAGAGTCCTGTAACTCCTACAGGCACAATATTTCTGATTAGCCATGGATAGGCCTCATCGGATTTCCCCAGTTTTGCTCCCAGTGCAAATACTGCAATCCCCGGGATAACTACAAGAAGAGGGATCAGGAGTTTCATATACCCTGCAAAAACGACACCAAGTTGTGCTTCTTTTAAGGTTTTTCCTGCAAGTCCGCGCTGGATTATAAACTGGTTAAATCCCCAGAAACTCAGATTTGTCAGCCACATTGATCCCAATACCACGCCAAGTCCAGGGAGATCTGAAAAAGCATCTTTTAGCCCACCTTTTCCATCCGGGGCAAACAGAGTCCCCTTTTCAATGATCATATGAAATTTCTGAGGGGCTTTATGTAAAAGTTCACCAAAACCGGCAATCACTCCATTTCCGTCACTTATAGCATTAAGTGCAAAGGCAGTTGTTACAAGACCTCCAAAAATCAGTACACAAACATTTATAACATCTGTCCATGCAACTGCTTTCATCCCTCCCCATAAGGAGTATAATGCTGAAAAGGTCGAAAATCCAATTATCCCATAAATCAAAGGAATCCCTATTATTCGTTCCATTGCCAAAGCTCCCAGGTAAATAACAGCAGTCATATTTACGAAAATATAAACCAGTATCCAGAACACTGCAAAACAGGTACTGACACTTTTGTCATACCGTTGAGTCAGAAACTGGGGCATAGTGAATATCCCTTTTTCTATGAAGACCGGAAGAAAATACTTGGCTACAAAAATCAGCGTAACAGCTGCAATCCATTCATAAGCCGCTATTGCTAATCCAATTGCATAACCTGAACCCGACATTGCAATAAAATGTTCAGCCGAAATATTCGCGGCAATAAGAGTAGCCCCTATTGCCCACCAGGGTAATGAACGGCCTGCTAAAAAATAGTCCTGAGATGTCCTTTGTTCCCCTTTCTTTTTTCGCGAAACCCATAATCCGACGAAAACAATTATTATAACGTATCCTATGAAAACTATCCAGTCGATGGTCGAGAATTGCTTCATTTATAAATGTTCTTTTAGATTAGACAACAATTTTAATAGTTCCCGCCCTGAAAGGCGGGAACTTTCTATCGGGATCTTAATATCCCGGATTTTGTGTAAGCTTAGGATTAAGGTTGATCTGGGTGGCCGGAACCGGAAATAATTCGCGGAATTTGGCACTTTCTGAATCTTTAAAGAGCCAGGTGTTTTTATATTTTCCGAACCGGATCAGGTCATTTCTCCTCCAGCCTTCCCACACAAATTCCCTGGCACGTTCTTCAAGTAGTTCGTCAAGCGTCGGCGCAGCTGTAAACAAAGGTGCTTTTGCCCGGGAGCGTATCTGGTTGACTAGCATCAAAGGGGTTTCCCCGTTAGTTGCGGTAGCTCCCTGAAGAATAGCCTCGGCTTTCATTAAAAGAATATCGGCATAACGGAATACCGGAAAGTCATGATTGTCGCTCCGGTTAACCGGATCCCAGTTCTTATCAGGATAGAACTTTATTGAACGGGGACCCATATACTGCGATAAATAATCATTGCCGGTGTCCATTTTGAGAGGATCACCGCGTAGCCATGTTTCCTTTGTAAAGTAAAGCTGCCAGATTGTATCTCTTGCAGGCCCAGTATAAGTTTCATCAAGCCCTTTATAAGTTGTTTTTATTGTAATAGGAGTGCCATCATTATTGGATTGCGGTCCAATCAGCCATGTAGTATTTCTTACATCGCCCGTCAGGTTGAACTTGTCGTAGAATTCCGGAAGGGTCTTCATGCAGTTACTGGGGGATCTTGTCCCAAGTTCATATTTAGTTCTCAGCTCAGGAGTAAGTGAATAACGTGTAAATGAGTTCCCTGTAATCTTGAAAGCATCGTAAACAATTGCAAAAATAAACTCTTTTACTGCAGGGCCGTTGGTAGGCAGAAACATACTTTTATAATCGGTATCCAGACTGAACAGGCCTGACTGGATTATGAAATCACACTGGACAACTGCTTCATTCCACATTGATTGACCTGTATAGACTTTTGCATTAAGATACATTTTTGCCAGCAAGGCATGAGCCATCCATTTTGTGGGCCGACCATATGTTGTAGCATCCTTTTTAACTGGCAGATACGGCAATATTTCCAAAATTTCACTTTTGATAAAGTTAAAAACGTCTGCACGGGGAGAAGTAGGTGTATCATCGCCAAAACTTTTAAGGATGGGAACATTCCCAAAATTATCAAGCATAAGGAAATAGTAAAAAGCTCTCATCATCCTTATTTCAGCGAATTGTTTGTTTCTCAGCTCACCCTCCGGTACGTTTTCGAACATAGTCAGGATCTGGTTGCAGGAGCTAATGCCTTTGAATCCGTATTCCCAGATTGTTCTTACGATTGCATGATCAACTGTCCAGGTATGTTTGTGCAATTCCCTGTACTGTCCTCCGTCATCCCAGTTGCCGCCTCGTGCAGGAATAAGGACTTCATCGGTTGATAATGACTGCAGGCGCCAGTAATCAATAGCATAATTTGCAGGCAAATTAGAATATATAGGACCTTTAGCCGCTTCAAAGTGCTCCGGCTTGGTCGGAAAGTTTAAAGGAGTAAGTTCAGATTCCACGTCCACGTTAAGGTCTGTGCATGCGCTGAATAGCATGGCTGACACAAGAACTGCGGGGCTCAGTTGCAATATATTTAATAATTTCAATTTCATGAGTATTGTATTTTTAATGATTTATAGAATCCAATTTAAAAATTCAGGTTTATACCCAGCATAAATGATCTGGTCTTTGGATAGAAATTGTTGTTATCGATACCTGGTTCAATACCTCCCATATTAATCTCGGGATCAACACCCCTGTACTTCGTTATGACAAAAAGGTTATTGCTGGTGAGATATATGCGGGCACTTTTCATTCTTACACTTCTAAGATCCAGGGTATATCCCAGGGTAGCATTGTCGAGCCTGACATAAGTCCCACTTTCGAGGAAACGGTCTGAATAATAGAAGGAGTTGATATCTCCAATCGGTTCACCAAGTGAAAAACGCGGAATGTTATTGCTGGCAGCATAGTTCACATCATTTAAGGCAGCCAGAGTACCGTTAAGGAT
Organism: Bacteroidales bacterium; assembly: GCA_003520925.1. GTDB lineage: Bacteria > Bacteroidota > Bacteroidia > Bacteroidales > VadinHA17 > LD21. The sequence goes on from DOTV01000127.1 coordinate 10,357, forward strand.
CTTATTGCCTGCAACTCCCCTGAAAAAGAAGCTCAGGTCGAAATTCCCGTATGAGATACTGTTACTCCATCCAAACAATAGTTTTGGCTGGGCAGAACCACTGATAACAAAATCATCCACAGTCACAACACGTAATTTTTCGCCGTTAGCTGCATAGAATAATGAAACATCACTTTCATCTCTTCCTGCCCATTGCCTCAGAAAAAAGGTTCCTAAAGGATAGCCTTCTTTGATGACCTGTGTAGGATTGCCCGACTGGCCTTTTCCTCCTATCGCCGCAGTCCGGATACCTGTCTCAGGCGTTTCAAACTGTTCGTTTGAAAGAGATTTCACCTGGTTTTTATTTGATGAAATATTGAATGAAGTGGTCCATCTGAATTTATTTTTCTGAACAGGTGTGGCATCTACCTGGAATTCAATCCCTCTGTTGCTTATTTCTCCAACATTAGCCCATAGATATGGATATAGGTAAGGTGGAACTTTTACCGGATAGTACCAGATCAGGTCGTTGGTTTGCTTGTCATAAACCTCAATGGTTCCGCTGATACGGCCTTTCAGGAATGCAAAATCAATTCCGATATTTGCCATTGAAGTAGATTCCCACTTAAGATCCGGATTTTCGTTTTGGGTAACACCGATTGATTGTACCTGAACTCCATTTATATAGGTTACTCCAGTCAGACCATATTTCATCCTGGCTATCATAGGATCAAAACCAAGCGAGTTTCCACTGATTCCGTAACCGACACGTAATTTCAGATCACTAAAAAGCTTCTGATTTTCCATAAATGATTCATTGCTAATCCTCCATCCCAAAGAAACAGCCGGAAAAGTACCCCACCGGTTATTTACCCCAAATGCTGAAGAACCATCACGCCTTATAGTAGCCTGAAGCAGATACCGGTTGGCATACTGATAGTTAAGGCGTGAATAAACTGAGATTGTCCGTAATGTCTGAATGGTTGCCGTTCCAAAACGCTCGGCGTTTGTGACTTTATCAGGAGAACTGCCAAGAGACAGGTTATTGTACAGAAGGTCATCGGTTACAAAATTGCTGTTTGCCGCCTGAAAACCATCATCAAGCTTATCTTGCTGCCACGAATAGCCTGCCAGTATTTTAAACTGGTGCTGTCCAAAATTGTTTTCGTAAGTAAGATAGTTCTCGAAAAGCTTTTTCCGGTTGGCATATTCGGAACGCAATGCAAAACCATTTGATCCAATCTTAAGTGTTGAAGCCTGTTTGTCATAAACATTCCGCTTGATTTCAGTATTCTGATATGAAATACTGGCATCATAAGTCAATCCTTTCAGAATATTTACTTTTATTGTAGCATTAGTCAGCATATTATTAATTTTCCGGTCGTCAATGTCATTATCGAGAATGGCCACCGGATTGTGATAGTTACTGTTCTGTGTGTTCTGAAAATAAGTTCCATCCGGATTGTAAATACCTATTGTCGGAAGGTATTTCAGCATATTGGCAAATAATTCATCGCGAATCACATGTTGGTTTGTTTCGGTGCTCGATAAGTTAAATCCGAGAGTAATACGATCGTTCAAAGCCTGTTGTTCAATACTGATGCGTCCGGTGAGCCGATCCATTGAAC
>DOTV01000156.1:0-819 GCA_003520925.1 Bacteroidales bacterium
AGGCAATGTGTCTGACCTCCTGGGAAGCTTCCTTGATGACCAGATATCACTGATGGAGGATCCTGATACTGCCATGACTGTTCTGAAAGCATATGTCTCCGTTAAAGGTACTAAGCGCCCTGCAAATGAGCAGGAAGCCACGGAAAATATTTTTTCTTTCGGAAAGGAAATACCACCAGGCAGAATAAAAGATCAGATCCATAATTTTGTAAAACTCAGGATATTAAGGGATAAGGATGATAATGGCAGGTATGAACTTCGGCATGATTCCCTTGCTGAAAAAGTATATTTCAAATTCACAACATCCGAAAAAGACCTTCTTGAGGTAAAACAATTTATTGAAACCTCTTACCAGTCGTACATGAAGCGCAAAATCATTTTAAGCAATGATGATCTCAATTATATATCAAATAAAGATACGCTTCTAAATCTTAATACCGATTTGAAAGAATTCCTCCTCGATAGCAGAAAGCACCAGAAAGCAAAATCAAGAACTGTAAGGAGGCTAATAATTATTTCCGCCATCGCTTTTATCCTGCTGCTTTCAACTCTTGTGTTTTACATAGTTAGAAAGACAAAAATGACAGAATCAGTCTCCCTTAAAGAATCGATTTCTCAATATACGAGACCAATAGACCAGTTTTGCCTGGCTGGTGCTTCATGGAAATCGTATAAGGGGGAAGAGGCCAAAGAAGCTTTGCTGAAATCATTTAACAACATAATCAGGAACCCAGGCAATGACGAAAGTATTATCAACATCAGCAAGGAGTACCTTACAGTATTTAAACCAGTATCATCACCTATTGAATTTGCAGATTG
>DOTV01000156.1:1148-6491 GCA_003520925.1 Bacteroidales bacterium
GGGAGCCTTCTCTCAGGGTTTAGTCAGGGATCTTCTCCCCTAATTACTCTTTTAATGAGTGATGATGGAGAAAATATCGGTGCCGTTAATACTGATAGTCTCCTCACCGTTTGGGATATAAAAGGTAATATCAGGCTCACTCGCAAAACAGGATTCAATTCTGTTAACAGGAATCAGATATTCAGGTTTACCGGAAATAATACATTAATCGTAATATCGGATGGTAACTCTGCTGATCTGATTGACATTAACGGCAATGTGATACAGTCTTTTGAACATCACACGGGCAGAGTCAATGCAGTTGATTATTCAGACGATGGGAAGTTCATTGCAACAGCTTCTTCTGATAAAACGATTAATGTATGGTATCTGAATTCTGACCTTAACCATTTTGACCTTTATAATGTAATTACTACTCATACTGACTCAATATGGAGTGTTGATTTTGCAGGTAACAGCAGGTACCTTCTTTCAACCTCAGCTGACAGGAGGGTCGTTGTAACCAGTATAAACAATAAAGAGGCCATTAGCTTTAGGGATAATTTTCAGGGAGCCTACAGCGATGAAATTTCTCTCGGATATCCTTTTTACGCTGAGTTCGATGTGTCAGGGACAGGTATAGTAGTCAGGTCATCTGAACTTAAGAACAAAAGGGATGAAGACAATTGGATCGCAATCTACGTTGACATTTATTATAACTTAGCTCAGGCAGGTGAAATAAACAGGTTCGATTACATTAGATTTTCTCCGGATAAAAATTATCTTGCGTATGCCTTCGGTGATGATATTTCACTGATTTCAAGGGTGATTTTCAGACATACTGAATATTCTCTTTTTAACAATTATAGGTTATTACAGATGAGTGGTCAAAAACCATTCTTCTCGTCAGATGGTAAATATATTTACACAATATGCGGAAGAAATCTTGAAAGCTGGTTTATTGACATTGAAACTATTTCACAAATTGCACTTGATTATTATAAAAACTGGTACAAATATTTCTAAAACAATCCGGGCTTATTGAGGAGGTCCAAATCGGTCATTCGAAACGGAGTAAGTGGAAGGCGTGTCAAAGAGGTCCAGAGATCAGGAAATACAAACATCAGGGCACATAAGATGTAAAGAAAAGCCATTGGTATAATAACGGCCCTGAAAAAAACAATTCGTTCAGATTTATCCCAGTTTACATAGTTCGAACCGGGAAGAGTAAAAATAAAAGCAAACAGAAACGGAATAAAGACCACCAGCCCTAAATTTAATACTTTTCCCGCCAATGGCCAATGCATGTTTTTCCATAACAACCCCAGAGATACAATAGAAAGAATGATACTGGAAGAAAATCCAATGTATTTCAGGAATGGAATATGATTATATTTCTTAAAAAATATTGCAGATGAAAATAATGAAACACATCCAAGACCAGTGAATCCAAAACCGAAAAATATCCCGGTCATAGGCCATCTTTGACTTCGGAATACTATTGCAATTACAATAAGCAACAGAAATACAAGGCTCCAGTTGTAATACTTTCTTTTGAGAAGGGCAATTACAGCAGCATCTAAAAAGGCAAGAAATAACAATATACCTGCTGATTCTTCATACAATCTTTTTTTCAGGATTATAAGTATAATACTAATGACGAATAAAAATGGCAACAAGACAATCAGTAGATTTCTGAGCTTATAGTTCCATTGTATATCCTTCTCAATATCTGCCATTTTAATACATTTACATGCTCTTAAAGTTAATCAAATTATTAAAAAAATCTCCTATTGTTTATATAACTTTGATACTATTTAACAATGTATTTTGTTTCAAGGTTCTACTTAATGTCTTTTGTATTTCTTTATAATTAATGATGGACTTTCACCTTTGAGGCATAAAATTAAAAAAAGAGACTTTAATGAATAACATTAATCTTGATAAAGGGATTATCCACCTGATGCTTCCGTTCAGGTTATGTTCAGATATTTCTTCACTCGGTGGTAAAATTGAAAATGATATCTGGACCAGGACCAATGATGATATTCCAAGACTCGATTTCCTGTTGGAACACGTAAAAAAATTCTTCACTAAAAATGCCGGTAAAGAATTTATTGACGAATCAGCCTGCCTTATCCTGAAATTGAAGACAGAGGCATTGCCTGTTAAGATGCTTAATAACAAAGCTTACTGGATAAGTAACAAACCTTTTGATAAACATCAGGGATCCAGAAATCTACAGAAATTTGCAGCTTATATTGATCCAGCTTCATTCCGGATTGTTATTCATCCGTTTACTGATGTAGGCATCTTATTATTCAGCATTGAGCTTGTAAAAGACGGTAAAAATGGCAATGCACCGAATCTCGAAGATTTCATTAAGCTTAATTATCTGCTCCGTTTATTCAACAGACATGATGAAGCATTCCTGATCTCACAAAATGAAAGGCCGGAGGAAAGGAAAAAAGCTGCTTTTCTCATAAGTGGCATTTCTGGCATCTTTCCAGAAAAGGACCAGGGAAATATTGAAACAGAAGGATGGAGGCCAAGACAACTGATAAATTATCTTTTCCAGGATATAAATAAAAAGCACACGGTAGAATTCTTTGATCATAATCATTTTTCACCTGTTTGCTATGTGCAGCCCTCTGATGAGATTGTCAATGAAGAAATAATACACATTACTCTATTCTACCTCAGGAAAGTATATGATTTTGATTATGCTCCGGCATCAAAAGTTCTTCAGCATGAAGAGGAACTCCTTCATCCTTACAGACAGATATACTACGCTTCAAGCCTCGAAGGTGCTGTTGTTTTGAATAATTGTGGAACAGATGATCCTGAATTTGTCAGAGCATTTTACTCAAATTCTTTTCACAAGACCCTGTGGCTTACAATTCTTGGTTTTCTCCAGCGGTCATTTTTTCTTCAACTGATGAGGGAAGTATCTGATATTAATCCCGATAATCATCAAAAGATAAAAGAATACCTGATAAGATATACCACTATATCATTAAAGGCAATATTTTCAAAAGTATCGGTCTTCCACCAGCATAATGATTATTATGATCTTATCTTACATAATCTTCAGATAAATGAATTGCAGACAGAATTGAAGGATGAGCTTCACGAACTAAATAATCTTCAGCGCCAGTTCCACGAAGAGGAGGTCGAAAAACATGATGAAATTGAAAAGCAATATGACAAAAAGCTGAATATGATTCTGTTTGCACTTTCAGTGTTTGGTCTGACTCAGGTAACCTATGCTGTCATTGGAAACAATACAATGACCTTTTGGCAGCATGCCCTGGCAATAGGGATACCGGCGATTTTAGGGATTGTATTCTGGCAGGTGTTATCCTATCGTAAAAAGTAAAGTGTGTGGCGCCCGGTTCATAATACCTGGTACCCAGCACCTAGAACCGAGTACCTATTTCACATTTAACTGCATTTCCTCTTTGGCCTCCACCACTTCGAGGACCTGGGTATTTCCTCCCTTTTCCAGGTTTATGTCATGCGGTGTGTTTGACTTCCAGGCACCGCCGGTAAAATCCGGAACATCAATTGACTGTGATCTGTTAGCAACTGACCATTCGCTTAACGGGGCGATTGAACTCCATAGAGCACCGTCATAAACATCCTGGTCAAGAGGCAATCCGTTTCTCAGGCAATCAATCAGTCTCCAGTCCATAATAAAGTCCATTCCGCCATGACCGCCAACTTTCTTTGCCATCTCCCCCACCCTTTTCACAATTTCCGGTGTAAACTTCTCGGTAACTGCCTTTAGTTCTTCTGCATTCAGCCAGTCTTCTCCCAGGGCAATTCGCTCAGGCTCTGGATATTTCATGGCAGATCCTGAAGTCCCGCTTATTACATGCAGCCTTGAATATGGGTGCACAGACGAAACATCATGCTGTATCAGAATGGTTCTGCCCAAGTTTGTTCTCACAAGCGATGTATTCATATTGCCCCTGTAGCTTTTATTTGCATACGGAGCAAAGAACGGATCGCCTGCTGCAAGGGCATCAGCATGTTTGCCCATAGTAAAATCGATCGATGACATTGAAGTAAGGTATTCCATTCTGTCTCCTCTGTTAATATTCATTATCTGGCAGACAGGTCCAAGTCCATGGGTCGGATAAAGATTTCCATTCCTTGATGCATTTTCCTTTAGCCGCCACATATCTGTGTAGGCTCCGTCAGACTGCCGGTCATCTTGTGGCTTTTTAAAGTTATATCCCATCAGATTATGAATATAAGCTCCTTCGCCGTGTACTATGTCGCCGAACATCCCCTGGCGTGCCATATTCAGAGTAAGCAGCTCAAAGAAATCGTAACAGCAGTTCTCAAGCATCATGCAGTGTTTTTTTGTTCTCTCTGAGGTCTCAACAAGCTGCCAGCACTCATCAATTGTTCTGGCGATCGGAACCTCGCATGCAATGTGCTTTCCGTTTTCCATAGCATAGACCGATATCGGAGTATGCAGTATCCATGGAGTGCATGTGTAAATAAGGTCAAGATCAGGTAATTCAATCAGTTTCTTCCACGCATTTTCATCCCCAAAGAATTCAAGGGCCGGCTCTCTGCCTATACTCTGAAGGTATTTCTGTGAACCTTTTACAGCAACCTCTCTTTTATCGCATAATGCTTTAATCTCAACTCCTTCTATAAATGATAACCTCTCAACAGCTCCGCTTCCGCGGTCTCCCAGTCCTATTATTCCTATCCTCACAACAGTCAGTGCCGGGGCCGAATATCCCGACATATTGAACTTCTGGACATGAGGCTTTTTAGCTGATTCAATTATTGCTGCAAGATTTGACTCAGGCAGTTTCGGAGCACAGCCCGACAGCAGTCCGCCTGTAAAGGCTCCGGCACCGGCAACTGTTGCATGTTTCAGAAAATCACGTCGATTGCTTTTCATAATGAGATGTTTCCAGGTTAGGTAAATAAGATATCAAAATTTAACGCAAATTAGTATTTATATTTCTTTCTGAAAAGCCAGACGCCTATAAAGAAATAAATAAGCGAAAGAGCCACGATCCATAAAATCTCGAAGGAGACATCAGAAAAACCAGAATCATAATTAAGGATCTTATTAAAAGCCCTTGTAGCAGTGGCTGTTGGTAGTATGTCGTTCAAATAAACCTGGTGTCCGGCCAGGCTGAAAATATTAATTTTAGGCAAAGGCATAAAGCAGTCTGAAAAGAACATCAGGATAAAGAAAGGAAAACATCCGAGGGTAAGCAATCCGAACATTGTCTTAATAAAACATGAAGTAATGATGCTTATACTTATGACAGAAAAACATGTCAGAGCTCCGACAAACAGAAGTAAAGGAATTGAGCCGGATGTCCTGTA
>DOTV01000086.1:0-12719 GCA_003520925.1 Bacteroidales bacterium
GCTTTAAGATCTTTGTTTCTGATCCTGATAAATATTTCAGTGTCCGGTTTCCAAAAGCCTTTTGCAAGGTAAGCCATTCCGATACCCTGTTTCATCATTGGTGACATGGTCCCGGAGGTAACTTCACCTATATTTACCCCATTTGAATCGACTACTTCATAATGCTGCCGCGGGATTCCCCGGTCGATCATTACAAATCCCTTTAGTCTTCTTGAAACGCCTTCCTCTTTTTGCTTTAAAAGAAGTTTTTTATCAATAAAATCCTTATTATCAGAAAATTTTGTTATCCAACCCAATCCTGCTTCAATGGGTGATGTACTATCATTAATATCATTTCCGTAGAGACAATAACCCATTTCAAGGCGTAGAGTATCCCTTGCCCCGAGGCCTACCGGCCGGATATTGAATTCCTTACCCGCCTCAAATACTGCCTCCCAAAGTCTGGGGCCTTCTTCATTCCTGACATAGATTTCGCATCCACCGGCGCCGGTGTATCCGGTAGTTGAGAAAATTACATCCTTAATTCCTGCAAATTCAATGATTTTGAAGGAATAATATTCCATTTCAGTAATGTGAGCTTTTGTCAGTTTCTGCATTGCTTTAAGGGCCAGAGGGCCCTGAACTGCAAGCTGTGCTATATCATCGGATGCATTTATAAGGTCTTTGCCGGGAATGATTTTGAACTTTTCTGAATTCTCAACACACCATTTCCAGTCCTTTACTATATTAGCTGCATTTACAACCAGAAGGTACTTATCCTGACTGAACCTGTAAACCAGAAGATCGTCAACTATCCCTCCTCTTCCGTTTGGAAAGCATGAATACTGGACCTTGCCATCCCAGAGCGCGGCGACATCATTTGAGGTTATGTACTGAAGAAACCTTAGTGCTGAAGGACCTGATACCCAGAATTCACCCATATGTGAAACATCAAATACGCCAACCCTTTCGCGGACCGTAATATGTTCATCATTGATACCTGAATATTCCACTGGCATATTATACCCTGCAAACGGAACCATCCTGGCACCTGCTTCCTCGTGAAATTTTTTAAAGACTGTATTCTTCATTTATAGAGACAATTAGTATATTAAATTGATGTTTCTTGTTTCTTGTTGATTGTTGCTTGTTGCTTGTTACTTTTTTGCTAAACTGCAACCAGCACCCAGTAACCAGTAACTAAATTATTAACTGATAAAAATAGAATATATTTCACTTTGGCCAAAGGATTATTCAACACTATATTAACCATTTGCTACAGGTAAATTAAAGATAATCATAACTATAAAATAAAAAAGCATAAAATCTGTTATATATGATGATGTTTTGCATGAGATAAAAATGACCTGTAAGTAATGGATTACAAGTACATAAAGACCGAATATCTTGAGATGGTGGCTGGTGGAGATTCAGACCTGCTGAAGGAACTTATTGGTCTGTTCAGGGACCAGGTGTCTGAATTCAATTCTGAGATGAAGGGACTTCTTGAAGAGCAGAAATATAAGGCACTCGGTAATCTTGCCCATAAAGCAAAATCGTCTGTTGCGATCATGGGCATGGATAGTCTTGCCAACATGCTAAAAACATTTGAATCGCAGGCGACGGAAGAAAAGAACAGCCACCTTTATGAATCATATATTCAGCGTTTTGAAAATGACACTAAATATGCATTGGAAGAGCTTGATTCGCTGATTAAAAACCTGTAACATGACTGATATGATCAATATAGAAAAAAGAGATAAGATTGATATTATTACTTTCTCTGTCAATAAGATTAATGCAACCACCATTGATGAAATCAAGGAAGGGGTCAATAAGGTATTCGATAATCCCAATTCAAAAGTTATTATAGATCTTAAAGGAGTTGAATATATTGACAGTTCAGGTTTTGCCTGTTTTTTATCTCTTCATAAAGCAGCCAAAAACACCTTCGGCATGCTTAAATTTGCCAACCCGGAACCAAGGGCGACAGAACTCTTCCATACACTTCATCTTCACACAATCTTTGAGATTTATGATGATATGAATGCATGTGTAAGATCGTTCAGATGACGAAATCCTGGTGCGAGGTACGGGGTATGGGGTGTTAGTTGCTTGAAAATACTAGCCGATCATTATCAACATCAACTTTGACAGTGCTTTCCTTCCGGATCTTACCAGAAATTATCTCCTTCGACAGTTCATTAATAACCTCTTTCTGTATTAGCCTTTTAACGGGCCGTGCCCCAAGCTGGGGATCATATCCGTGCCGGGAGAGCCAGTCAATGGCTTTATCTGAAACATCAAGCCCGAAGTTGTTGTTTTCAAGCACCTTCCTTACATTATTTAACTGAATAACAACAATCTCCCTGATCTGGTCCTGACTTAAGGGCCGGAACATAACAATCTCATCGACCCTGTTTAAAAACTCTGGCCGTAGTGATTTCCTGAGCAGCATAAATAAATCCTTTTGCAGCAATTCTGCTTCATTTTCAGACATTTTATCGTTCCATTCCTCCATTCTGTCCCTGATCATATCTGAACCAAGATTGGAGGTCATAATTATGATAACGTTCCTGAAATTGACAGTTCTGCCTTTGTTATCAGTAAGCCGTCCTTCATCAAGCACCTGAAGAAGAAGGTTAAAAAGGTCGGGATGGGCCTTTTCTATTTCATCAAGCAGAACAACGGAATACGGCTTGTGTCTTACAGCCTCGGTTAGCTGGCCTCCCTCCTCATAACCTATGTATCCCGGGGGTGCACCTATGAGCCTCGAAACTGAATGTCTTTCCTGGTACTCCGACATATCGATGCGGGTAAGGAGATTCTCATCATTGAAAAGAAACTCGGCAAGTGCACGGGCAAGTTCGGTTTTACCTACTCCCGTTGTTCCGAGGAAAATGAAAGAACCAACCGGTCTTTTCTGATCCTGGAGGCCTGCTCTCGATCTTCGTACTGCATCAGAAACAGCTTTGATGGCTTCGTCCTGTCCCACAACCCGCTTATGCAGCTCATCTTCAAGCCTTAGAAGCTTCTCCTTCTCGCTTTCAAGCATCCTCGCTACAGGTATTCCAGTCCATTTTGCAACCACTTCGGCTATATCCTCCGATCGGACCTCTTCCCGTACAAGCGATCCCTTGCTTCTTTTCAGCTCTATTTTCAGTTTAAGATCTGCAATCTCCTTTTCCATTGCAATGATTTTACCATAACGTATCTCGGCAACCCTTCCATAGTCCCCTTTTCTTTCAGCCTGATCGGCTTCGAATCTCAGTGCTTCAACCTCCTCCTTCTTCTCCTGGACTTTCTCTATCATTTCCTTTTCACCTTTCCAGGCTGCCATTAATTCGTTCTTCTTAACCTGTAATTCAGCAAGCTCCGATGAAATCAGTTTTTCATTGGATGAATCACCATCTCTTCTGAGAGCTTCCTTTTCAATTTCAAGACGTGTTATAGTTCTGTCAACCTCATCGATATCATCAGGTACCGAATTCATCTGAAGTCTGAGTCTTGAGGCAGCCTCATCAATCAGGTCGATAGCTTTATCGGGTAAAAACCGGTCAGTAATATATCTGGTCGAAAGATCAACTGCAGCGATTATTGCCTCATCGCGGATGATAACCTTATGATGAGTTTCATATTTTTCTCTTATACCGCGAAGAATTGAAATGGAATCTTCCCTGTCAGGTTCATCGACCATTACAACCTGGAACCTTCTTTCGAGTGCTTTATCCTTTTCAAAATATTTCTGGTATTCATCAAGGGTTGTGGCACCGATTGCCCTGAGTTCTCCTCTCGCAAGGGCGGGTTTGAGAATATTTGCCGCATCCATAGCCCCTTCAGATTTTCCGGCCCCAACCAGGGTGTGTATCTCATCGATAAAAAGTACAATCTCCCCGTTTGATGTGATTACCTCATTAACGACAGATTTAAGTCTCTCCTCAAACTCACCCTTATATTTTGCCCCGGCAATAAGAGCTCCCATATCGAGTGAATATATTGTCTTTGATTTCAGATCCTCAGGCACGTCACCCCTGATAATTCTGTGAGCAATTCCTTCTGCAATTGCAGTCTTTCCGACTCCCGGTTCCCCTATCATGATAGGATTGTTCTTTGTTCGCCTTGTAAGAATTTGAAGAATTCTCCTTATCTCTTCATCACGTCCTACAACCGGGTCAAGTTTGCCGGTTCTTGCCCTTTCATTAAGGTTGATGGCATAGCGGTTGAGTGAGTTAAAAGTCTCCTCAGAGGTAGGATTTTCCACCTTCGCACCTTTTCTTAACTCAGAAATAGCTGATTTAAGGTCCTTCAATGTAACGCCATAATCCTTGAGAATCTGGGAAGCTTTATCTGTAGTTTCAAGGATTCCCATAAGGATGTGTTCAGTGGTTACAAATTTATCCTTCATCCTCGATGCGTTATCATTTGCCTTGCGCAAGGCCTCTGATGCCCCAGATGACAGATAGGTTTCAGCGCCTGTAACACGCGGATATGTATCTATAAGCTTCTCAATATCTTTTAATACAGAAGCACTGCTGACACTAATTTTTCCGAAGAGCCAGTCAGTGATGCTCTCTGCTTCGCTTATCACACCATGGAGAATATGAGCGCATTCAACAGCCTGCTGACCTTTTGCATCAGCTATCTGGAAAGCCTTCTGAACCGATTCCTGAGCCTTTAATGTGAAATTATTTAAATTCATGTTTTATGTAGAATAATCTTTCAGAACTTTGTTAATGTTGCTGGTTACTGGTTCTAGTCACTGGATTCTGGGTAATCAACCACCAACAAGCAACAAGCAATTAGCAACAAGCAACCTTTACCATCTGCAATTTGTTTGCCAATATATGATTTTGACGTTTTGACATTCTTTTGAATAATCAACAGGTCAATATGGCAAGTTTGATTGCCCCTAAATCCCTTAAAGGGGACTTAATAAAACCCCCTTTAGGGGGAAGGGGGCAAACTGAAGTCTTAAGAAAACCCTGGTCTTATGCATGTGAATTGTTTATGAGTATCTTTGGAAAAAAATTTATGAAATGAGCAAAATCCTCTGGAAACCCGGGACTATGATCTATCCTTTACCTGCTGTAATGGTAAGTTGCGGGGCAACTCCCGACGAATTTAATATTGTTACAGTCTCCTGGACCGGGACGATCTGCACCGATCCTCCCATGTGTTATATCTCGTTAAGACCTTCAAGATATTCGTATGGCATAATTAAAAGAAACGGCGAATATGTTATTAACCTGACTACAAAAGCTCTTGCGTTTGCTACTGACTGGTGCGGAGTGAAATCGGGTGCGGATCATAATAAGTTTACTGAAATGAACCTGACTCCGGTCCCCGGAGAAATTGTCAAAGCTCCTTTGATTAAGGAATCACCGGTTAATATTGAATGTATTGTTAAGGAGATAAAGGTTCTCGGATCACATCATATGTTCATTTCAGAGGTAGTGGCCGTTAATGCTGAAAAAGAATTATTTGATGAGAGGACAGGTGCTTTCAGACTCTTTTCTGCTGATCCGATTTGTTATACACATGGGAAATACTATGAGACCGGTAAACTGATCGGGAAGTTTGGATTTTCGGTGAAGAAAAAAAAGGTGTAAAGGCATAATGGCGTTAAGGCGTGAAGGTAAAAAATATGCCCAATAATTAGCCTCATTAAAGAACAACTGGTAACAAGCAACCAGCAACCTGAGTTAATTGAACTTATCTGTTAATAATTTAACAACAATTAAACAGAATAACCGTTCTGAGTGTAGTATATTTTTCTAAAATTCAGACAAGTAAAAATTCCTGATTTGCAATGAGTGAGAAGATCATAAAGACTCTGATGCAATTGTTTGCCCTGATCGCTAAATCCGAAGGGGATGAAACGGAGAGAAGAGGAGTCGTTTATGCATTTCTCAGTCATCAGCTTAACCAGGAACTTGTAAAGAAATACCTTGGTATTTACGATAAATCGTACCGGGAAGCTCAGTTGAAGCTTGAGAAGAGCACACCTGAAAGACGCGAAGGTGCCATCGCAATAAGAATTACCAAACTCTGTACTGAAATAAACGATGAGGGACAGCTTGACCTGGAACAGAGGATAGTTGTTGTTATTCAGGCTCTCGAATTCTGCAAATCGGATGGGATTGAGGTCAGTAAACTTGAACGCGGATTTATTTTCACCCTTGCCGAAGGGTTGAATATCTCAAAGGAAGAATACAATATTCTTGAGAAATTTGTCCTGAATCCTTTTACGGAAGTCCCTTCATCACAAAACCTGCTCATAATATCAGGTAACAAGAAAAGTGAAAATAATAGCTCTAAACATGCCTTTAAGGATCAGCTGAAAGGACAGATCTGGATACTTAATATTCCATCGGTAAACTTGTACTTCATGAGGTTTACCCGCACGGGTGAATTATCTATGAACGGCCAGCTTCTTGTTGAGAACAAGGTTTATCCAGTAAGTCAGGGATCGTCAATTAAAGGCTACAACATATCTCCTATTTACCATTGGGATATAACTATGCAGTTCCTTAAGGAGGAATTTCAGTCGTCGAGAGTAGTTTATGAAGTCAACAACCTTGAATATAGGTTCAAAAGTGGTGAGGTTGGGATCCACCATATGTCGTTTAAGGGTGAATCGGGCAGGATGATTGGAATTATGGGTGCCAGCGGGGCGGGAAAATCGACTCTGTTAGGTGTTCTCAACGGGATCAATCCTCCTTATGACGGGGAGGTTCTCATAAATGGGATCAGTATTCACAAAGAGAAGGAAAAAATAAAAGGACTTATCGGATATGTTTCACAGGATGACCTTCTTATAGAAGATCTTACTGTTTTTAACAACCTGTATTACAATGCAAAGCTCTGTTTTGGTAATCTCACCGAAGAGGAGATTATCAAAAGGGTTGAGAATGTTTTAAAGAATCTTGGTCTTTACGAGATCAGGAATATGAAGGTGGGATCACCTTTAAACAAAAAGATAAGCGGCGGGCAGCGCAAACGACTAAATATTTCTCTGGAACTTATCAGGGAACCTGCAATACTGTTTCTTGATGAACCGACAACGGGACTTTCCTCGAGGGATTCAGAAAACATCCTTGACCTACTGAAAGAACTGGCAAGAAAGGGTAAACTTCTGTTTATTGTTATCCATCAGCCTTCTTCCGACATCTTTAAAATGTTCGACAAGCTGATCATTCTCGATACAGGGGGATATCTTATATATAATGGCAACCCGGTTGATTCGATCGAATATTTCAAGAAGAAGATCGGTCAACCTAATTACAGCGACAGTGAATGTTATATATGCGGAAATGTAAATCCGGAGCAGATATTCAATATTGTAGAGACCAGGGTATTTACCGAAAGCGGAAAACCGACTGAAATCCGAAGGATCTCGCCGTCGGAGTGGAGAAGCCTGTATGAAACTGAGAAAAAGGATGAAAAGCTTGAAAAGGGCGAAGCACTGCCTGAGATAAATTTTAAGACCCCCCGTAAACCAACGCAATTCCTGATTTATGCAAAAAGGGATGTTCTCTCAAAAATTGCTGATATCCAGTATCTACTCATAACCTTGCTGGAAGCGCCGGTGCTTGCTTTCTTTCTGGCATTTCTTATCCGGTACTTTGATGAAAGTGTCAAAAAACCGGAATATAAATTAATTGATAACACTAATCTCCCGGTATACATTTTTATGGCGGTGGTCGTTGCTCTGTTCATGGGTTTAACAGTTAGTGCGGAAGAGATATTCAAAGACAGAAAAATATTAAAACGGGAAGCATTCCTTAATCTCAGCTGGAACAGTTACCTTATGTCAAAAGTCTTCGTTCAGTTCGCAATATCGGCTTTGCAGGCCTTAACATTTATTGTTATCGGTAATGCTATCACAGGGATAAGAGGAATGACGTTTGAATACTGGGTGGTCCTTTTTTCGTGCTGGGCATCGGCAAATATGCTTGGACTAGTTATTTCCGACAGCTTCAAGGCTATAGTTACAATATATATACTAATCCCGTTTCTGATAATTCCCCAAATAATACTTAGCGGAGTGCTTGTAAAATTTGAGAAACTGAATCCAAATATCTCATCACCAGTGTCGATACCTTTTTATGGAGAAATGATAACAGCAAGGTGGGGCTACGAAGCTTTGGCTGTAAAGCAGTTTACCGATAACAAGTATGCAAGAAGTTTTTACATTTTCGATAAATCAATGAGCGAAGCCAGGTTTGGAAAAGATTACTGGAGTTCCAAGCTGAAGGGGAATCTCGATAAGATCATGATTGATCTGAATAAAGGTTCCAGAGATGAGGATTTTAATGAAGACCTTATCCTGGTTTACAATGAAGTTAAAAAAGAGAAAGATATCCTTCCGGAAATTAAGTTTGATGAAATTGAATCTCTTAAACCTGGCAGAATAACTCCAGAAATAGTCACATCAGCACTTGCATATATAGAATCAGTGCGAAAATACTATGTCAGGAAATACAATGAAGCCAATAATGCAAGGGATGCTCTAATAACTAAAATGGAATCGGATAATAAAGATGCATATCAGTGGCTCAGGAATAATTATTTCAACATTTCACTTGAAGAGGCCCTTACATCGAAGAATGAAACTCAAAAAACTATTGAATTCGACAGGCAGCTTATTCAGAAGCTTGATCCAATTTATATGGATTCAGAGCATAAGTTTATTAAAGCGCACTTCTATTCCCCGACTAAAAATCTATTTGGGCTTCATCTGGGTACATTTGTGGTTAATGTATTGGTAATCTGGGCCATGACACTATTTCTGTACATATTACTTTATTTCAGGGTGCTTAAGAGGATACTCAGTTCAGGAGAAAAGCTTTTTAAGAATAAGCCGAAGGTGACTGACTAACACACACCCGGACCCCAAATGGTGTCATTATTGGATAAAAACAAAGAGAGTGCCTACAAGACACTCCCGCTAAGTCAGTTATATATCTATCCTATCCAGGAATCCTAAATCCGGTGTAGAATTACTCTACGATTTCTATCATCTTGAAAGGGACCCTGATTATTGATTCATAATCTTCGCCGGCCTCCAGCATATCCTCATCATCTTCTTCATAATACCAGTTAACTTCAACGTCATTCTTCGCCTTATGAATTGCTTCTAGCTTCTTAAAGACATCAAGAATGCATTTTGATGAACTTGTATTGAAGTATTCAAGCCTGATGTTTACAACTGTCTTATTTAAAGGAGATTCTTTATAAAGATCAAGCCAGTCTACCAGGGGTTTGTAAAATTCGACTGAGTTTTCGGGGATTGAACGTCCCTTTATCTCGAATTCACCTTTGGATGAATCGAATTTAATTGTTGGTGTTTTTGGTGTTCCTTCAATAATGATAGGTTCCATATTTTTGTTGTTTAAGTTTGTTTCAATAGTTCTCGCTTACAAAGATATTCAGATAAAAAAATGAGCTCTCTTCGTTATACTTTTTAAACTGGTACTCAAGTCTGTTCCCTGTTTTCCGTGCAATATCAACCAGGCCAAGTCCTCCACCTCCTTTTGAGGAAATTCTCTGATGGTTCAGAATGAATTTGTAAAGTTCCGTAATTTCCTCATGGCTTGATCTGTTTATTCTTTTGATCTTTTCTTCAAGTTTTTCCACATTGTCTGCCTGAACAAAATTTCCTGTAATAATCCGGTATCCGTTCTCCTCTTTAATTACCTCCAGTATTCCAAACTTATCGGAGGTCTGATCTTCAAAATCATCAGGTACCTTATCGACATGATGATATAAATTTTGAAGACTTTCAACCAGTACATTATATACTTTCTTTCTCAGCTTAGAATGTTCATTTCCTTTAATTAGCTTTCCTTCAACTGTATCCAGGACCTTGTTGATCAGATCCGAATCGATGTTACCCTTGTAAAAGTGGATAGGATTCCCGCTGGATATGTCAGAAAAGTAACTTTCAACATTAAAGCTCATCAAAGCTTCTTTTTTAAAATGATCAAAAACACTGTCAACAAATATATAAAAAATGTTACCATTAATTTTTACCGATTTTCAATTATTACACCAACATTTTGACCAAAAACGGCGTCCAGTGATGATAAACGCAAATTTTTATCAGAGATTGCGTTACTTGATTTTCTTCGATCCCTTGTAGAGTTCATATTTGACAAGGACGCATTCCAGTGATCCGTTAAAGAGAGCTGCTTTTTTAGCTGGTTTCAATCCGACCTGTTTTAAAGAATCTTTATCTGATGTAATAAGCCAAGCCTGATAACCAGGGAATTTATGCTTGAGTGTTGCTCCTATCATACTGTACAAATTATCATTATTGTCATTCCTGATCCTTTGTCCGTATGGCGGATTCATTATTATGACACCTTCATTATCCGATGCTATTGCATCACAGAAATCAGTTTTACTTATTGAAATAATATCATTAAGACCAGCCGATTCAACATTTGCACGGGTTATAGAAACTGCACTTTCCGAAATATCGCTGGCGTTTATTCTGATGAGCGGTTTATGTGCTTTACATTCACTCTCTTGCCTGACCTGAAGAAACAGCTCTTCATTATAATCCCTCCATCTCTGGAATCCATAGAAATGCCTGAACCTTCCGGCCGGAATATCTGATGAAATCATGGCAGCTTCTATTGGTATGGTACCCGATCCGCACATAGGGTCGAGAAATGAGGTTTCAGCTTTCCATCCGGTAATCAGAATAATACCTGCAGCAAGTATCTCGTTGATCGGGGCAGATCCCTGTTCCTTCCTGTATCCTCTTTTATATAAAGGTACTACCGAAGAATCGAGTGAAACTGTCACCAGATCATTGCTTATATGAAGATTAAAAACAATATCAGGATCGTTTGTATCGACAGAGGGACGTTTCCCTGTTTTATCCCGAAACCAGTCGGCGATTGCATCCTTCAGTAGTAAACCAGCATAGCCGGTATGGCTGAAAAATGGCGAATTCACAACAGAAACAATCGAAAATGTATGTTCAGGATCGAGGTACTCTTTCCAGTCAATCTTCTGACTGTATCTATGAAGATCATGTGAGGTCCGAATTCGAAACTCGGCTATCCTGACAAGAACAGACATTGCAGTTCTGAGGGAATAATTGGCTTTGTATAAAAGGTGCTGGTCTCCCTCAAAAAGAACTGCACGGTTAACAGCCATAATATTTTTTGCGCCAAGCCCGGAAAGCTCGTCAGAAAGGACCTTTTCGAGTCCGTAAAGAGTTTTGGCTATCAGTTGCATTAGTTGTGCGGTGCTGGGTGCTGGGTGCTCGTTGTCGGGGAAAAGTAACCAGCAACAAGCAACAAGTAACGAGCAACATGGATTTATCAGTAACCTAGTATCTTATTATAAGCGACTTTGTCGCTGACAATCTGCATTGCTTTTTGAATTACCACATCGTTTTCATTCAGGATGCGGAAGTACTCATTTATTTGCCAGATATTAGAAGCAACAAGTGCTTTCATTATATTCAGAACCTCACTCTTAGAAATTGCAAACTGCTGTTCATTGTATTTTACTCCTGATTCTTCCGCCTTTTTTATAAAAGCTGCAATTTCTTCAGAGGAGAAACTGAATCTCTTTTTAAAGTCATCGAATGTTTCATATTCTGAGGTCAGCATTTTTCTGTTTTTGTCGGAATATTCAAGAGTAAATGAATTTACAACACCTTTTCTTACCAGGCTTCTGTAATAATCAGAATAATTTGAAGTATCAGCCGGGACAAAAATGTCAGGCATAATTCCGCCTCCGCCATAAACGATCCGCTTATTGATAAGAGTTTTGAACTTCAGCGAATCAGGAAAGCGGATGCTGTCTGCAGTCATCAGTTCCCCGTCGGTATAGCGTTTGTAGAAATTCTCCAGATATTTATCATAACCCTCATTATATGGACTCTGAATAAGTCGGCCTGTTGGTGTATAATAGCGTGCGATTGTGAGCCGGATCATTGAACCGTCAGTAAGATAGAATCCATTCTGAACCAGACCCTTGCCGAAAGTCCTTCTTCCTACAATTACTCCCCTGTCCCAGTCCTGGAAAGCCCCTGCAAGAATTTCACTGGCTGAAGCAGAACCCTCATCGGTGAGAACTGCTATCCTTGTATCGGATAGTGTTCCTTTACCTTCCGACATATAGTCCTGCCGTGGATTTTTCCTGCCGCTGATATAAACCAGGAGCTTCTTGTCGCTGAAAAATCTATCAGCAATATCAGTGGCAGCAATCATATACCCTCCTCCGTTTGAACGAAGATCAAGAACAAGGTTTTTCATGTTTTTCTTCCTCAGACTGTCAACAGCGCTCAAAAATTCCTTTGTTGTTGTTGCAGCAAACTTGTTTAGCTTCACATAGCCTGTCTCCTTATCAAGCATATATGCAGCATCGAGGCTGTTTATAGGTATCTTATCGCGGACAATAGTAAAATCGAGGATCCCTTTATCCCCCTTCCTGAACACGCTAAGGTTGACTTTTGTTCCTTTCATGCCCATCAATCTGCTCCTGACGCCCGTTGTCGAGATCCCAATTCCTGCCACTTTCTCCCCATTAATAGAAATTATCCTGTCGCCGGCCAGAAGTCCGACTTTTTTGGACGGTCCACCCGAAATAGGTTCGATTACAATGATTGTATCTCGGAGCAGGTTAAACTGAATGCCAATTCCTTCAAAGTTGCCGTTAAGTGGTTCATTCATCTCTTTCACATCTTTGGCTGATATATAAACCGAATGAGGATC